>PWGH01000123.1 GCA_003555285.1 Thioalkalivibrio sp. | reverse complement strand
GTGAACATGATCGTGAACGGCTTCTGCAAGGAGGTCTTCGGCGAGTTGCCGATGGAGTTCGCGGTCGAGGCCCAGGCGCTGCTCGCCGTCACTTTGGAAGGTGCGGTCGGCTGAGATTGCCGACGCCCGCTCGAGCCTGAGGAGAGCTCACCATGAACCAGCAGGAATTGCTGCAGGCCTTCGAACTGTTCCCCGATTGGGAGGACCGGTACCGGATGATCGCGGACCTGGGGCAGGAAATGCCGCATCTGCCGCCGGAGGCGATCAGCGAGGATACCCGGATCAAGGACTGCAACACCCGGGCCTGGCTGATCGCACACCTGAACGACGAGGAGCCGCCGAAGCTCGTGTTCGAGGCCGATGCCGAGACCCCGTTGGTGCGCGGCCTGATGGCGCTGATGCTGTTGCCGTTCCGGGACAAGACGCCGGAGGCGGTCCTGGCCACGGATGTCGATGCCTTCTTCGGCCCGTTGGGCCTGGAGACCGCGCTGAGTCCGAACCGGCGCGCCGGCATGGAGGCGCTGATGCACCGGGTTCGTGAACTCGCGCTCGAACATCGGGTTTTGGCCTGAGCCGTGCCGAAGAAACTTTTTCCGCCGGGCGCCACCGCCCGCCGCGACCGATTATTCAAGAGACTTATTAAGGAGAGCACGCAATGCTGAAGATCAAGAACCTGCAGGCACGGGTCGAGGCCACGGAGATCCTCAAGGGGATCGACCTCGAAGTCCGACCCGGCGAGGTGCACGCCATCATGGGGCCCAACGGCTCCGGCAAGAGCACGCTCTGCCAGGTGCTCGGCGGCCGGGACGGCTACGAGGTGACCGGCGGCAATGTGGAGTACCTGGGCCGCGACCTGCTCGAAATGGATCCCGAAGTGCGTGCCCGCGAAGGCCTGTTGCTGGGTTTCCAGTACCCGGTCGAGATCCCCGGCGTGAAAAACATCTACCTGCTGAAGGAGGCGTACAACGCCCAGCGCGTGCATCGCGGCGAACCGGAGGCGGACACCTTCCAGTTCCTGAAGCTGGTGCGCGAGAAGTTGAAGCTGATGCAGATGGACGAGAGCTTCCTGCACCGGGCGGTGAACGTGGGCTTTTCCGGCGGCGAGAAGAAGCGCAACGAGATCCTGCAGATGCAGGTGTTGCAGCCGAAACTCGCGCTGCTCGACGAGACCGACTCCGGGCTCGATATCGATGCCCTGAAGATCGTCGCCGAAGGCGTGAATCAGCTGCGTTCGCCCGATCGTTCGATCGTTCTGGTTACGCATTATCAGCGACTTTTATCTCATATCGAACCTGATTTCGTGCATGTGCTCTCGGGCGGCCGTATCATCAAGTCCGGCGACAAGTCCCTGGCGCACGAGCTCGAGCGCAATGGCTACCAGGGGATCATCGAGGAGGCGGCATGAGTACGAATGCCCTGAGCGAACACTACGCCGACGCGATGCAGCAACTGCAGCAGACCCGGCCCGGCGCCGGCCCCGAATGGCTCGTCGGCCGCCGCAAGGGTGCGGCCGCACGCTTCGCCGAGGCCGGGTTCCCGGATCCGCGCCAGGAGGAGTGGAAGTACACCAATGTGCGCTCGATCGCGACCAAGCCGTTTGCGGTTGCCGTCGAGGAGGCTCCGGTCTCCGAGGCGACGGTGCAGGCCATGGGCTTCGAGGGCCTGGACGCCTGGCGCATGGTCTTCGTCGATGGCCGCCTGCGCGCAGACCGCTCCGACCTGGAGGGCCTGCCCGAGGGAGTCAGCGTCCAAGGCCTGGCCGAGGCGCTGGCCAGCGATCCGGATCCACTGGAGCCCTTGCTGGGAACGCTGGCGCATGACCGCTTTTCGAGCTTTACGGCGCTGAACATGGCCTTCGCCGCCGACGGCGCGGTGATCCGGGTGGGCAAGGGCGTGTGCCTGCAGCGGCCGTTGCACCTGCTGTTCATCGGTTCAGCCGGCCAACCGGCCACCTGGAACCACCCCCGGGTGCTGATCCAGGCCGGAGAGGCCTCCGAGTTCACGGTGATCGAGCACTACTGCGATCTGGAGGGGGCCAACGGCTTCACCAACGCGGTCACCGAGCTGCGCGCCGAGGCCGGGGCGCAGGTACGTCATTACCTGCTGCAGGATCACGCGGACAGTGCTTATCATGTCGGCAGCGTGTTTGTGCAGCAGCACCGCGATAGCCGGGTGACCTCGCACAACGTGAATCTCGGCGGGCGTCTGGTGCGTCACGACCTGAACGTCGATCTCGATGCACCGGGGGCCGAGATCCACCTGAATGGGTTGTTCCTGGTCGGTGGCCGGCAGCATGTG
Organism: Thioalkalivibrio sp.; assembly: GCA_003555285.1. Next base: position 14,937 of record PWGH01000123.1, on the reverse strand, counting down.
GATACCCATACGCGGGTTCATCACGCGTCGCCACACACCACCAGCCGGGAGCAATACCGGGGTATTGGCCAGGGCCATGGCCGCGGGGTATTCAAGGGGCGGGTCCTGGTCGAGCGCGGCGCCCAGAAGACCGACGCTCAGCAGCACAGCGCCAATCTGCTGCTGTCGCCGGATGCCGAAATCGACACCAAGCCGGAACTGGAAATCTATGCCGACGATGTGAAATGCGCGCATGGAGCGACCGTCGGTCAACTCGACGAGACCTCGATGTATTATCTGCGCAGCCGCGGCATCTCGCGGGAGGCCGCACGCGGCATGCTGGTCTTCGCCTTTGCCGACGAGGTGCTCGAGCGCATGGAGTTGACGCCGGTGCGCACCAGCATCGAACGCCGTCTGGCGGACCGTCTGCCGGACACCGGGACGCTCGACATCATCGCTTGAGGCAGACGTGGGACAGCCGAGCCGCTACCCGGCGCTCGGCGAGCATCGAACAGACCGCAGCAGAGAGTGGAAACACGGGTCCGAAGGCCCGTGAAACCTTGAACAGAGAGGCCAGGCCATGAAGGTACAGGAAATGATCACTCTGACCCGGGATTGTCCCGCGGTCGCCGTGCCCGAAGGCCAACGGGTGATGATCAGCGAGGGCGGCGAGGTCGGCCTGGTCCAGTCGCTGGGCGGCAGCTACACCGTGACCGCGCAGGGCCGGCTGTTTCGCGTCGACGGCAAGGACGGCGATGCGCTGGGCAAGGAAGCCACACCCCGACCCGAATTGCCCGAGAATGCCTCGGACTCGGAGGTCGAATCATTGATCTGGGACCAGATGCGCGGGTGTTACGACCCCGAGATTCCGATCAACATCGTCGATCTCGGGCTGATCTACCGCTGCGATGTGACCCTCAACGCCCACGGCGGACGCTCGGTGTCGATCGACATGACGCTGACCGCCCCGGGTTGCGGCATGGGCAACGTGATCGCCAGCGACGTCCATCAACGGGTGATGGAGGTGCCGACGGTCGAGGAGGCCACGGTGGAGGTGGTTTTCGACCCGCCCTGGGATGCCTCGCGCATGACCGACGCCGCACGCCTGCAGACCGGCATGTTCTGAGGCCGGGCCTGTTCTGCAAGGAATCGGCAACCGCGGTGGATCCGGGACGACGACGCAAAGACTTGCAACACGCCACCCCCGCTTGGCAGTGGGGTCACAGCAACGAAACCAGGGAAATCCGAAGAATGAGTGACTGGGTGGATGTGGCGGCCCCCGATGCGATCGAACCGGGCCGGTACAAGATCATCGACGTCGATGACGTGCCGATCGCGGTTTTCAACGTGGACGGCAGCTTTCATGCGATCGAGGACCTGTGTTCCCACGAGGAATATCCGATCGCCGAGGGCGAGGTCAAGGGTGACCGGATCACCTGCCCACAGCATGGGGCGGAATTCTGCCTGCGCACCGGTGCGGCCTTGTCGGCTCCCGCCTATGAACCCCTGACCACCTTTCCCCTGCGGATTCATGAAGGCATGATCCAGGTCCGTGACGATCGCTGGGATTGACGCCGCGGCGTTGCCTCCCGAATGCCCCCTACCAATCCCGCCTGCCGCTTTACCGATCGAGGAGCATTTCCATGAACACGATGGCCACCGAAATCAGCCACAACAGCATTGCCCACGTGCCTGAGGCCGATCGCATCCGGGCCACGGAAAAGGCGATCGCGCATATCCGGAAACAGATGGCATCGGATCCCACGACCCTCGGTTTTCGGCTGGAGATCAAGCGCACCGGCTGTTCCGGCTGGATGTACGTGGTGGATCTGGTGCGCGAGGCCCGCGAGGGCGACCTGATTTTTCCCGTGGGCCACGGGCTCGATATCTTCATCGACGAGAAGAGCTTCGGTTTCGTGCACGGCACCGAAATCGACTTCATCTCCGAGGGCCTGACCCGCCAGTTGGTGTTCAACAACCCCAACGTGACCGCCGAATGTGGCTGCGGTGAAAGCTTCACCATCGACTGAGGCGCGCCTTCAGTTCAGACCCAGCGCCGATCGCAACGCGTCGATCCGTCCGGTCTGCTCCCAGGGGAACCCCGCCTCCTCGCGGCCGTAGTGGCCGAAGGCTGCGGTGGCAAAATAGAGAGGGCGGCGCAGTTCCAGATCCCGGATGATGCCCGCCGGCGTCCAGTCGAAGAGTTCGCGCACGGCGCGCTCCAGAAGCGGAGTCGCGATCCGCCCGGTGCCATGAGTATCGATGCTCAGGGCGATCGGGTCCGGGCGCCCGATCGCATAGGCGACCTGGAGCGTACAGCGACGCGCCGCACCCACGGCCACCAGATGTTTCGCGACCCATCGGGCGGCATAGGCAGCCGAGCGATCCACCTTGCTCGGATCCTTGCCGGAAAGGGCACCGCCCCCGTGTGGGCAATGCGTTCCGTAACTGTCGACCACGTTCTTGCGCCCGGTCATGCCGGTGTCTCCACGCGGGCCGCCGATCTCGAAACGGCCTGCGGGATTCACCAGGCAACGCCATGCCGGATCGCGCAGGGGTTCCGGGATCACCGGTTCGATCAGGTGCCGAATGATCTGATCCTGCGCCTCCGCATCGGTGATATCGCCCTGCAACTGGGTCGATACCAGGACCGTTTCGACCGCCGCCGGCACGCCGTTCGAATACCGCACCGAGACCTGGGACTTCGCGTCGGGTCGCAGCCAGGCAAATTCCGGCTGCAGACGCAGCTCCTGCTGGCGCTGCATCAGCCGGTGAGCAAGCCGGATCGGGAGGGGCATCCATTCCGGCGTTTCGTCACAGGCATAACCGATCATCACGCCCTGATCCCCGGCACCCAGCACCCCCTGCCCGCGGTCCACCCCCTGTGCGATCTGCTCGGACTGGGCGTGGATGCGGGTGATCACCTCGCAGGATTCCGGGTCGATGCCGGGAAATCCCGCGTGATAACCGGTTTCCCGCAGCACCTGGCGGACCAGGGCTTCGCTCGCTGCGCGCAGGGGTTCGAGTTCGTCCTCTCCGCGGCCCAGTCGGAATTCGCCCGCCAGCATCACCAGGCCGTCGGTCAGCAGGGTCTCGCAGGCCACCTTGGCGTTCGGGTCGCGCTGCAGGCAGTGATCGAGGATGCGGTCCGAAATGCGATCGGCGAGCTTGTCCGGATGGCCGTCGGAGACGGATTCGCAGGTATAGCAGACGTGCTCGGACATGATGGTCCTCCTTTTTCGCCTGAGAGTTCAGACGGGTGAAGGCCGCGAACGGGCAAAGGATGCCAACCGCAGAGGCTCAGTGCGGCTGAGCGTCCCCGGTGACCTTCGCGTCGACAGACCGGGAAAATCCCCGATTTTCGTCCCCTTGCGGGCGTTCCGGGAGCGGTAGGCATCATCCTGACGACAAAACCGCCAATTTCCCAGAGGGGGCGTATTCACTCCCTATGCGGAATCCCATCAGGCGACCAATAATCGCTTCGGGGACCGGCTTGACGGGGATAGAGTGGGGTTTTCCCCTATTTATTTTTTGTTTTCTACAGAAGCGATAGGGAATCTTTTGGGGTGACGGACCGAATCCTTCGCGTCCTGATTTGGAAAACATCGAAAATGAAGGGTACTCTTCCGACTGGCGGGCGTGGATTCCAGGACCACGGCTATATTCGGTACGACTCGGAAGGGACGATCTGAGATATGGCGAGACCTTTGCGGATGGAGATCGAAGGCGGCTTGTATCATGTGACCGCCCGTGGAAATGCCCGACAGACGATCTATCATACTGATGCAGACCGGGTGCTCTGGTTGGAGACGCTGGCCGAGGTGTGCCAACGCTTCAACTGGCAGTGCCATGCCTACTGTCAAATGCTTGACCATTATCATGTTCTTGTCGAGACCCCGGAAGCCAATCTATCCCGGGGCATGCGCCATCTGAATGGTGTGTACACGCAGCGCATCAACCGGCGCCATGGTCGTAGCGGTCATGTCCTGCAAGGACGGTATCATGCGGTTCTGGTCGAGAAGGAAAGCCATCTTCTGGAATTGGCCCGCCATGTGGTGTTGAACCCGGTGCGTGCGGGTATGGTGATCGATGTACTGAGCTGGCCCTGGAGCAGTTGCCGGTCCATGGTGGGGCGGGAGCCCGCGCCAGCCTGGTTGGAAACCGAGGCCGTCACTCTCCAATTCAACGAGTTACGAAAGGATGCGTGGATCCTGTTCGAGGATTACGTCCGCGCGGGTGTAGGATTGCCGAGTATCTGGCGGTCGCAGCGGCATCCAATCCTGCTTGGCAGCGTTGCCTTCGTCGACCGGATGCTGGAACGTCTGCCTCAGAACCGCACGTTGGCCGAGGTGCCGCGTGTACAGCGACGCCCGGCGGCACCGCCCCTGGAATACTACCTGGAACAGCCGGATCGCCGTACCGCCATGGGTGAGGCCTATATCTCGGGGAGTTACCTGATGCGGGAAATTGCCGAGCGCTTCAATGTCCACTATTCGACCGTGAGTCGGGCCGTGCGTGCCTTCCAATCCCAATCCGACGTGGTCAGCCCGGATCTCGCCGATTAGTTCGTTCTCCGTGACCGCAAATCTTCTGTAGGAGGCGAGCCCTCTCGGCGACCAAGCACGCCTGGGCGTTGATAATAATAAGCATAAAGAAAGCCCCGGTGGTGCTTACCACCGAGGTTTTCTGTCGCTTGGCATCGGCTTTGATTATCGTCCGTGAAATCGCCGTTTCGTCTTCCATGACTGCCCTTAATTGCGACGTCTTTATTTTTACCCATTGAAGTACAAGATGGCAAGTGCAATTTTCAAAAAAATCAAAAAAATTTCATCGGGTAAGGGTCAGGTCTTGCAATACAATAATATCGGAATAAGGGTCAGGTCTTGCAAGGTAACAATAATCTTAGATGAGGGTCAGGTCTTGTAATTCAACAACAGGGTCCGGGCGAAAGGAATGCGCGCGGTAAGGTCTCGAGGCTCGGCGGGACAGGAGGTATTTTGATGGTTTGGTACCAAGGACCGAACTGATCAGAACAAATCCGCCGCAGCCCGTGATTCGGTCATTGCGAGCGCAGCCCGGCTCTAACGCGCGCAGCGCGTCATTCAAGCGGCGTCAGGAGCCTTCGCGCCGTATGGATCGCGACGTCGCAGCGTTTCTCGCGATGACGATGGGCTCGGCGAATGAGGGTCTGCAAGGATGGGATGGTAGGATCCACGAGGCGCCGGGTGGGGATGAACTTGCGGGGGCGTAGATCTTGCGGGGGTGTAGACAGTGAGTGGCTGGAAGTTCTGGATCGACCGCGGGGGGACCTTCACGGACGTGGTGGCGCAGGCACCGGATGGAACACTGCGTGTGAGCAAACTGCTGTCGGAAAACCCGGAGGCCTATGCGGATGCCGCGGTGCAGGGGATCCGGGAGGCGCTGGCGCTGGCACCGGGGGTCCCGATCCCCACGGGTGCGATCGACACGGTGCGCATGGGTACCACGGTGGCGACCAACGCGCTGCTCGAACGCAAGGGGGAGCCGACCCTGCTGGTGATCACCCGGGGTTTTGGGGACGCGCTGCAGATCGGTTATCAGGCGCGGCCGGAGATCTTTGCGCGCGAGATCGTGCTGCCACAACGCGTGTACGCACGTGTGGAGGAGGTGGCGGAACGGGTGGGCGCGGACGGGTCGGTGCTGTTGGCGCCGGACCTCGAGGCCCTGCGTCCGCGCCTGCAGCAGGCCCGGGCGGATGGCCTGAACGCGGTGGCGATCGTCTGTCTGCACGGCTACCGGTTTCCCGCGCATGAGCGGGCGATTGCGGGCCTGGCGCAGGCCCTGGGCTTTGCCCAAATCTCGGTCAGTCATCAGACCAGCCCGTTGATCAAACTGGTCGGCCGCGCCGACACCACCACGGTGGATGCCTATCTCTCGCCGATCCTGCGCCGGCACGTCGAGCGCGTGTCGGGCGCCTTGGGCGGCGCGCGCCTGCAGTTCATGCAGTCCAACGGCGGGCTGACCGATGCCACTTTGTTCCAGGGCAAGGATGCCATCGTATCTGGACCGGCGGGTGGCGTCGTCGGGGCTCGGGAGATTGCACGTCAGGCCGGCTATGAGCGGATCATTTCCTTCGACATGGGGGGCACCTCCACCGATGTCGCCCATTTCGCCGGCACCCTGGAGCGGGTCTACGAGACACAGGTGGCCGGCGTACGGTTGCGCGCGCCGATGCTCGACATTCACACGGTAGCCGCCGGCGGCGGCTCGATCTGCTGGTTCGATGGCATCCGGTTGCGGGTGGGACCGGCGTCAGCGGGTGCAGACCCGGGGCCGGCCTGCTACCGGCGCGGCGGGCCATTGACGATCACCGACTGCAACCTGATGCTCGGGCGCCTGCAGGCGGAATTCTTCCCCGCAGTCTTCGGGTCGACCCAGGATCAGCCGCTCGATCGCGATGCGGTACGGGAGCGGCTGTGCGTGCTGGCGCGAGACGTGAGCGCGGCCGGGGCGAAGGAGCGTTCGCCCGAGGCTCTGGCCGAGGCCTTCCTGCAGATCGCGGTCGAGCACATGGCGCAGGCGATCAAGAAGATCTCGGTGCAGCGGGGGCACGAGGTGGGCCGCTATGCCCTCGTCTGTTTCGGGGGTGCCGGCGGGCAGCATGCCTGTCAGGTGGCGCAGGCACTGCAGATGCGTGAGGTGATCCTGCATCCGCTGGCCGGGGTGCTGTCGGCCTATGGCATGGGCCTCGCCGCAGTCCGCGCGTTGCGGGAGCAAAGCCTCGAGCAGCCCCTGGACGTGCCCGACGGCCGCGCCCGGATCGAGGCCTGTATCGACGGCCTGCGCCAGGCGGCGCTGGCGGAACTCGAGGCGCAGTCGCTGGACACGACGCGGATCACGGTGCTGGCCTCGGTGCAGATTCGCTATGCCGGCTCGGACACCGCTCTAGCCGTGCCCTTGGGGCCGGTCCCGGCCATGGCCGAGGCCTTCCGGCAGCGCTACCGGCAGCAATTCGGCTTCGCACTCGAGGATCGGGCACTGGTTGCGGCGACCTGTATGGTCGAGGCGGTGGCGGGCGCGCGTGAAGCCGCGCCGGCACCGCAGGTGGCGCCGACGGCGCGGGCAGAACCGGAACCGCACACCACCGTCGAGGCGGGTTTCGCCGGCGCCCTGCGGCGGGTGCCCCTGTACCGGCGGGAGGCGCTCGAAGCGGGGCAGCGGCTGCACGGTCCGGCCATCGTCATCGAGGCCACCGGCACCCTGGTGCTGGAGCCCGATTGGGATGCCGAGGTGCGTGGCGAGGGCGTTCTGGTGCTGCAACGGGTACGCACCGAGGGCGCGTGGCCGCGGGTGCCCGAGGCCTTCGATCCGGGCTCGTTTCCCCCGGGCCCCATTGACCCGGGCCCCATTGACCCAGGCCTCGTTGACCCGGGCCTGCTGGAGGTCTTCAACAGCCGCTTCATGTCCATCGCCGAACAGATGGGCTATACGCTGCAGAACACCGCGCATTCGGTGAACATCAAGGAGCGACTGGATTTCTCCTGTGCGCTGTTTGATGCCGGCGGTGGGCTGGTGGCGAATGCCCCGCACATGCCGGTGCATCTGGGCTCGATGGGGGCCAGTGTAGAGGCGGTACTGCAGCGCTTCGCCGGCCGCATGGCGCCCGGCGACGTCTTCGTGCTGAACGATCCCTACGCGGGCGGCACCCACCTGCCGGACATCACGGTGGTCACGCCGGTGTTCGACCGGGCGAGTGGTGAGATCCTGTTTCACGTGGCGGCCCGCGGTCATCATGCCGATGTCGGCGGGACCAGTCCGGGCTCGATGCCGGCCTTCTCCCGGAACCTGAGCGAGGAGGGCGTGCTGATCGAACCGATGCGCCTGGTGCAGGGCGGGCATTTCCAGACGCAGGCGATCCGCGATCGACTCGCGGCGGGACCGTATCCGGCCCGCAATCCCGACCAGAATCTGGCTGACCTGCAGGCTCAGGTTGCGGCGAACGCCCGCGGTGTGCAGGAACTGGAGCGTCTGGTCGACCAGTATGGTGCGGCGACGATCCATGCCTACATGCGCCATGTGCAGCGCAATGCGGCGCTGGCGGTGCGCGCGGTGATCCGGCGGTTGCAACCAGGGCGTTTCTGCTACCCGATGGACAACGGCGCGGTCGTCTGCGTCGCCGTGGATCCGGATCCGCAACGAGAGCGGGTCCGGATCGACTTCACCGGCACCAGCGCGATGCGGGACGACAACTTCAATGCGCCCACGGCCATTGCGCGGGCGGCCGTGCTCTATGTGTTCCGCACCCTGATCGACGATGACATTCCGTTGAACGAGGGCTGCCTGGAGCCGATCGACATCGTGATCCCCAGCGACAGCATGTTGGCTCCGCGTGCGCCGGCGGCGGTGGTCGCCGGGAATGTCGAGACCTCGCAGGTAATCACCGATGCGTTGTACCTGGCCCTCGGTACGCTGGCTGGGGCCCAAGGCACGATGAACAACCTGACCTTCGGCAATGCCCAGTACCAATACTACGAAACCGTGTGCGGCGGCTCCGGGGCGGGCCCCGGATTTGCCGGAGCCGATGCGGTGCAGACGCACATGACCAATTCCCGCCTGACCGACCCGGAGGTGCTGGAGACGCGCTTTCCGGTGCGGGTGGAGCACTTCGGCATCCGACGCGGTTCCGGAGGCGCCGGTCGGTATCGCGGCGGCAATGGCGTGATCCGGCGCCTGCGCTTTCTGGAGAACATGGAACTGGTGATTCTGGCCAATCGGCGACGGGTGCCGCCGGCGGGGCTGGCTGGCGGCGCGCCGGGCCAGGTCGGCCGCACCCGGGTCGAACGGGCCGATGGCAGCGTGACGCTCTTGGACGCCTGCGACCGCTGCACGGTTCGCACCGGCGATGCGGTGATCCTGGAGACGCCGGGTGGAGGTGGATACGGTACACTGCCGTGAATTTCTGAGGTTTCGTGGGATGAGCCGGTCCCGAACCCGATCTGCAGGCCTGGTCCACGGCAATGGAACTCCTTCTTGAATCCACGATGCAGCCGACCCCACGCGCCTTGATCGCGAGCGCCAAGGCGCGCTCCCGACGCCTGGTGCAGGCGGTATTCCTGTTGACGGCGGTGGCCGCGGTGCTGTTGGGCGGCCTGTGGGCCGATCAGTGGTGGGTACAGAAGAATGACCAGCAGCTGCGCGGTCAGTTGCTGGCCGATGCCATTGCCCTGGCCCGGGCGATCAAGCCCGAGCGGGTAAACGCCCTGGCCTTTGACACCTCCGATGCGCAGCGGCCGGCCTTCACGCGGTTGCGTGGCCAGCTCATGGCCTATCAGAGCATCGCCGGAGTGCGCGGCCTCTACACCCTGGCCGAGCGGGGTGGGGCCTATGTGTTCGGCCCCGAGTCCTACCTGGACGGCGATTTCCAGGCCTCGCCGCCGGGGACACGCTACGAGCAGCCGCCCGAGGGCCTGGAGGCCTTGTTTCGTGAGGCACGGCCCTTCATCGTGGGTCCATACCTCGACGAATACGGCCACTTCGTCAGTGCGTTGGCGCCCGTGCTGGATCCGCGCACCGGAGAGGTCGTGATGGCGGTGGGTGTCGATATCGAGGCCGGGGATTGGGCGGACCGCTTGGCCGAATCCCGGTCGCGTGTCTGGCTCGCGGCGTTGTCGCTGGTCGCCATCGTGCTGGTGGGCTGGAGCGTGTTGCTGAGTCGGGACAGTGCGCGGCCCGCCTGGCGTTGGCGGTTGCGCAATGGGGAGGCGTGGCTGGTCGTCGCCTTCGGGTTCACGCTGACCCTGATTGCCGCCCTGACCCTGCAGACGCTCGAGGCACGCACGCAGCACACCCAGTTCGCCCTGCTCGCCGAATCCAAGGCCCAACGGGTCATCCAGCAGTTTCATGCCTTGCGCGATCATCAGTTCCAGGCCCTTGCCGACGGCCTGCAGCAACTCGACACCGTGAACGAGAAGGCCTTCGGGGGCCTGAGTCGGTCGCTGCTGGGCAAGTATCATGTGGCCGGGATCGGGTGGGCTCCATGGGTCTCGGCCGAGGGCGTAACCGCTTTCGAGGCGGGTGTCCAGGGCCTTGAGATCGGGGCATTCCGACTCTTCGAACTCGATGCCGACGGTGCCCGCCAGCCGATCGCGGACCGGCCGGTGTATTTCCCGCTGCGCTTTGTGTTGCCGGCCCTGTATCAGCCGCTGCTGGGCTTCGATCTGGCGTCGGAGCCGCGGCGTCGGGTGGCCATCGAGGAACTTCGACGCACCGGCCTGATGACTGCGTCGGAGCGGGTGCCCACGGCCGATGCGGGCGATGATGTGATCTTCGTCTTTGCGGCGGTGCCCTCCGCAGAGAACGGGACAATGCCGGCGGACCGCCCGTTGCGGGGGGTCGCCGTGATGGCGCTGCGACTGACCTTCCTGTTGGATTCCATGGTTATGCGGGAGCATCTGACCCGGGAGTCGGTCTGGGTGGAACTGCATCAGCTGACCCCGGGTGGCGCGCCCGAGCGGCTGGCCTCTTCCTTAGGCCCTCTGGACTCGCCCGCGGACGCACTGGCGACGGGTTGGCCCGCCAGCGAGCGCTTCAACTGGGTGCAGCCGCTCTTTGTGTTCGGTCAGACGTATGCGCTGCGGGTGCAGGCGACCCCGGAATACCGGGCGGCCAACCCGCTGCACATGGCCTGGGCCGTGGGTGTTCTCGGTGTGCTGCTGACCCTGTTATCGGCAATCCTGGTGACCTTTCAGACCCAGCGCCGGGACCGTCTGGAGGCCGAGGTGTTGGCGCGCACCGCGGAACTGAGCCAGAGCGAGACGCGCTATCGCCAGGTGGTGGACAATATCCGTGAGATCGCGTTTCAGATCGATAGTACGGGGAATCTGGTGTTCCTGAATCTGGCCTGGGAGCAGGTTACCGGGTTTCCGGTGGCCGAGAGTCTGGGCACCACGTTTCTGGACTATGTGCATGGCGATGATCGCGGAGTTCAGGGGGCGTTCCTGGCGACACGCCTGCAGCGGGACGAGGAGCAACGGGACCCGGAGCAATGGGGAAAGGATCGCGGGGACGAGGAGCATCGGCACGAACAGTTCCGCTGCCGGTGCCGGGACGGCAGTTATCGCTGGCTGGAGATCGTCGCGCGGCCGGTGCGGGATGCACAGGGTCGGACCATCGGTACCTTCGGGACCCTCGATGATGTGACCGAGCGCCGTAGCGAGGATTTGGCGATTCGGGAAATGGCCTTTCACGATCTGCTCACGGGATTGCCCAATCGCCGTTTGTTCCTGGATCGTCTGCAACAGGCCTTGGCGGCGAGCCGCCGGGACCGTTACCACGGCGCACTACTGTTCATGGACCTCGATCGCTTCAAGCACCTGAACGATACGCTGGGTCATGACCAGGGCGATGTACTCTTGCGGGAGATTGCGCGGCGATTGCGTGAGGAGGTGCGCCAGAGCGACACGGTGGCCCGTTTCGGCGGGGACGAATTCGTGGTAATCATCGCGCCGTTGAGCCCGCTTCGGGAGCAGGCCGAGGCGCAGATTCGGCAGGTTGGCGAAAAGCTGCGGATCGCGCTCGCGGTGCCGGTGGCCCTGGATGACGGAGCCTTTACCATCACCCCCAGTATCGGCGCCACGCTGTTTTATGGCAGCCAGGCCACAATCCAGGCGTTGTTGCAGGAGGCGGACTCGGCGATGTATGCGGCCAAGGCCGCCGGTGGGAACGGCTTCCGGCTGCACGCGGCGTCCTGATGGTGGGGCGGTGGCGGCCACCGGCGGCGCGCGCCGGGAACTGATCCACCCCGAAGTGGTCGATGCGAAGGTGCCAGGGGAGACGGCAGGATGCAGACACTGATCGACTGGGCGGAGCGCGGCTGGTTGCCGGATGCGGTCATCCGGTTCGGTATACGCCGTTTGCTCGGTTCCCGGTTGCGCGCAGTCGGGCAGAACGTCGAGGCCCGCATGGAGCAGCGCCAGGCGCTGCTGCAGGCGATGGCAGCCGCCCCGGTGGCGCTGTCCACTGCAATGGCCAACGAGCAGCATTATGAGCTTCCCGCGGCCTATTTCCAGCACTGCCTGGGGCGGCATCTGAAGTACTCCTGTGGTCATTGGCCGGCCGGCGTGGCCGACCTCGAGGACGCCGAGGCGCGAATGCTCGCGCTCAGTTGTGCGCGGGCGCACCTTCAGGATGGCCAGCGGATCCTGGAGCTGGGCTGCGGTTGGGGCTCGTTGTCGCTGTGGATGGCCGAGCACTACCCGAACAGCACGATCATTGCGGTGTCGAATTCGCAGTCGCAGCGGGCCTTCATCGAGGCGCAGCGTGCGGCGCGCGGATTGACCAACCTCGAGGTGCTGACCGCGGACATGAACGTGTTCGCGCCGCCACGCACCGACTTCGATCGCATCGTGTCGATTGAGATGTTCGAGCACATGCGCAATTGGCAGGAGTTGTTGCGCCGGGCGGCCACCTGGCTGCGCCCGAGCGGCCAGGCGTTCCTGCACGTCTTCTGCCACCGCGAACACGCCTATGCCTTCGAGAGTGAGGGTGCGACGAATTGGATGGGCCGGTATTTCTTTCGCGATGGGCTGATGCCCTCCGACGATCTGGCCCGGCACTTTCAGGCGGATCTGCAGGTGATTCGGCAATGGCGGGTCGAGGGGCGTCATTACCAGAAGACCTGCAATGCCTGGCTGCAGCGCCAGGATGCGGCTCGGACGACGATTCTCCCATTATTCGAGCAGACCTACGGGGTGGAGGCCCGGCGCTGGTTCCAGCGCTGGCGCATGTTCTACATGGCCTGTGCCGAATTGTTCGGTTATCGGCAGGGCAGCGAATGGTTCGTGTCCCATGTGCTGTTCCAGCGGCCCGGAGACGTCGCTGCGCCGGTCACGACCCCCGTCCGCCTGGACCTGAGGGAGGTGCAGGCATGATCCTGTTCGTCTGGGGTGTGCTGGCGGCACTGGCGCTGATGACCCTGATCTGGGCCTTCAGCGTGCCGTTGCGGGATGCGAGTCTGGTGGATCGGTTCTGGGGTCTGGGGTTTGTGTGGTTGGCTCTCGTCTGGTGGGTGTTGTCCGGCCTTCCGGCCAATGCGTGGGTCATGCTGGTGCCCGTGGCCCTGTGGGGTCTGCGCCTGTCCGGGCACATCACCTGGCGCAACTGGGGTCACGGGGAGGACAAGCGCTACAGTGCGATGCGCGAGGGGCGTTCCGATCGGGCCTTCGCCCTGCGCAGCCTGGTCACCATCTTCTGGTTGCAGGGCCTGCTGCTGGCGGTCATCGCGCTGCCGATGCTGGCCAGCGTGCGCGGCGACGTCCCCTGGTGGCCGCTGATCGTCGTGGGCTGGGCGGTGTGGGGGTTTGGTTTTCTCTACGAAGCCGTTGCCGACTGGCAGTTGGCCCGGTTCAAGGCTCAGCCCGGGAACCGCGGCCGGGTGATGGACAGCGGCCTGTGGGGCTTGAGCCGGCACCCGAATTATTTCGGCGAGATCGTGCTCTGGATCGGCTACGGCCTGATCGCCCTGGCCTTTGGCGCCTGGTGGGCGCTGCCGAGCGTGGCGTTGATGATTTTTTTGATCGTTCGGGTCTCCGGGGTCGCGCTGCTCGACCACCAACTGACGGAAACCCGACCCGGCTATCGCGAGTACATCGAGCATACCAATGCCCTGATCCCCGGGCGCCCCAAGCGCTGATCTCCGGTTCGCCGAGGCACTGATCGTCTGCAGAAAACGGGTACAAGCCACACCTTCGAGCGCCGCGACACGCTACAATGGCGCGATGCCTTCGTTCGGATCCGAAACCCGCCATGCCTGAATTTCTTGTCGCAAGTACCCCGTTCCTGTGAGTGCGCAGGCCGAAAACGTCCACGCCATTGAGTTGAAGGGCCGGATGATGCTGGTGTCGATCCTGCGTCTGCAGACCACGCAGGCCGAGGCACTGGACGCCGCGCTAGGTGCGCGCATGGCCGAGGCCCCGGAATTGATGCGGGACATGCCGGTGGTGGTCGACCTGGAGGCGCTCGGGTCCCTCACGGTCCCGGAGCTGCCGATTCCGGACCTGCTGGTGGCACTGGAGCGGGTGCGGCGCCATGGCTTCAAGCTGATCGGTTTGCAGCAGAGCCGCGTGGCGACCGAGGTTGTTGCCGAGGCGAGCGGCCTGCCGCTGCTGGTGTTGAGTGGCAAGGCCGCGGCTGAGGCCGTCGCGGCCCGTGCGCCGCCGCCGGCCGCCCCCGAGCCGATACCGCCCCCGGTGGCGTTGCCCACGCACACGCCGACCCGACTGGTCACCCAGCCGGTCCGCTCGGGCCAGCAGATCTATGCGCGCGGCGGCGACCTGATCATCACCGGGGCGGTGTCCGCCGGGGCCGAGGTGCTGGCGGACGGGCACATTCATATCTACGGTACGCTGCGCGGTCGCGCCCTGGCGGGAGTGCGCGGTCTGGCCTCGGCGCAGATCTTTTGCCGGCGCATCGATGCCGAGTTGGTGTCTATCGCCGGCCATTACCGCATCGCGGAAGACATTCTCGACAGCGAACGGGGCGAGAATCGCCTGGTCAGCCTGTCCGGGGAAACCCTTCATATCACTGAAATCTAGGCGCAACGCCTACTTACCATGGAGATGCAGGCTTTATGGCACGCATTGTAGTAATTACTTCGGGCAAGGGCGGCGTCGGTAAGACGACGACCTCCGCGGCCATCGCGACCGGGCTCGCCCTGGCGGGACACAAGACCGCGGTCCTGGACTTCGATGTGGGCCTGCGCAACCTCGACCTGATCATGGGCTGCGAGCGCCGGGTGGTCTATGATTTCGTCAACGTGATCAACGGGGATGCGAATCTGCGCCAGGCCCTGATCAAGGATAAGCGAACCGACAACCTGTTCATCCTTCCCGCGTCGCAGACCCGCGACAAGGAAGCCCTGACGCAGGACGGCGTCGAGCGAGTATTGAACGAACTGAGCCAGGACTTTGAGTTCGTGATCTG
>PWGH01000117.1 GCA_003555285.1 Thioalkalivibrio sp. | reverse complement strand
AGAAGAACACCAGGTTGTCCTGAAAGGCATTCAGCACCAGCCCCACCACCGCGGCCACACCGGCCAGACCCCCCGCCACCAGCAAGAGTCGCTTCTGACGCTTCTTCATCGCTTCGCCTCCTGTTTCGCCAGGCGGGCCATTTGCCGCAGCCAGCCCATCAGACTGCGCCGGCGGTAGCGAAGTTGGACCATCTCCACCAGCAGAAATCCGGCCATCACCAGATAAGAGCCCCACACATACGGCGCATAGCCGCCCATTGCCAGAAATTCACTCATGTTATTTTCTCCAGACGATCCTGTACCCAAGTCGATCGACGCTCGCGTTCCAGTACCTCGATGCGCGCCCGTGCCAGCACCACCGCAATCGAGTACATCCAGGCGGCGAGGGTCATGATGAGCAGGGTCACGAACATGATCGTCGCCATCGTCGGCGCGTCGGTCACGGTGATCGACGCCCCCTGATGCAGCGTGTTCCACCACTGCACGGAAAAGTAGATGATCGGGACATTCACCACGCCGACCATCGCCAGCACGGCGCTGGCGTTGGACGCGCGCTGGCGGTCGTCGATGGCCGCATGCAGTGCCATGTAGCCGAGGTAGAGGAACAGCAGGATCAGCATCGAGGTGAGCCGTGCGTCCCAGACCCAGTAGACGCCCCAGGTGGGGCGGCCCCAGAGCGCGCCGGTCCAGAGCGCAAAGAAGGTCATCAGCGCGCCGGTCGGGGCAATCGCCTTGGCCATGATCTCGGCGATCTTGATTCGCCAGATCAATCCGATTGCGGCGTAGATGGCCATCAGCACGTACAGAAACATGCCCATCCATGCCGTCGGCACGTGAATGTACATGATTCGATAGCTATCGCCCTGCTGGTAATCCGGCGGAGCCACCACCAGCCCGAGGTACAGGCCCATTGCGAACAGGATTACCGTCAAGCCCGCGAACCAGGGGATCAGGCGTCCCGCAAGGTCGTAGAAATTGGCGGGCGCCGCAAACCGAAACCACTGGATTCCTCTTTCCGACACCTTCATTCCTCCGTCAGTCGAGCATGATGCGCACAGCCGCGGCGGTTGCCCACGGTGTGGCGAACAAGGCAAATACCATCAGCGCCCCCAGCAGCGACAGGTGCGCCTGCGCACTGGCGCCGTGCATCACGGCGTCCACCGCGCCTGCACCCAGGATCAGCGGCGGGGCGTACAGGGGTAGGATCAACAGCGCGATCAGCACGCCGCCGCCGCGCAGACCGAGCGTGAGTGCCGCGCCGATCGCACCAATCAGGCTCAGGATCGGGGTGCCAAGCAGCAGGGCCAGCATCAGGATCATGATCTCGTCGGCGCGCAGGTTCAATTGCACCGCCAGCAATGGCGAGATCAGGACCAGCGGCAGGCCGGTGATCAGCCAGTGGGCGAAGGTCTTGGTGAGGACCAGCAGCCCCAAAGGCTCCGGAACCAGCAGCATTTGCTCCAGGGTGCCGTCCCGGTGATCGTCGGAGAACAGGCGTTCCAGCGACAGCATCACCGCGAGCAGGGCCGCCACCCATAGCACTCCGGGGGCGAGGTTGCGCAGGAATTCCGGGTCGGGCCCGATGCCCAACGGGAACAAGGCCACCACCACGACAAAGAAGCCGACCACGGTCAGGCCGTCCTGGGGCCGGCGCAGGGCCAGTGTCAGGTCGCGCTGGAGCAGGGCGAGCAGGGTCCGGAACATCGCTCAGCCCAGATGCAGGTTGTGACAGTCACCGTCGATCGGGACGGCCTGGTGGGTGGTGACGATGATCATGCCGCGCGCGGCCAGGTGGGCCTCGATGGCAGCACGCAGCACCTCGATCACCTGGACGTCGAGGGCGGCATAAGGTTCGTCCAGGATCCACAAGGGTCGCTGCTGCTGCAGCAGTCGGGCCAGGGCCACACGGCGTTTCTGACCCTGCGAAAGGAATCGCGTCGGCAGGTCTTCGTACCCGCCCAGACCCAGGCGTTCCAGCAGCAGGATGACTGCGTCTCGTTCGGGCCGGCCTCCGCCCAGGCGCCCGGCAATCAGCAGGTTCTCCTGGGCGCTGAGGTCTTCCTTCAGCGCGTTATGGTGCCCGAGGTAGCCGAGGCAGGATCCGGTGCCGCCATCCACCGACTGAATGCGTTCCTGACCCCAGTAGACGTCGCCTTCCACGGGGCGCGAGAGTCCGCTGAGGATGCGCAGCAGGCTGGTCTTGCCGCTGCCATTGCGGCCGGAAACCTGAAGCAGTTGACCGGGCGACAGGGTGAAGTCGAGGTGCTCGAAGAGCCGGCGTTCGCCGCGTTCGGCGGCCAGGTCGACGACCCGAAGGTCCCTGTCGGCCATTGCGGAAGAATCAAAAGTCACAGTGCCCCTGAGAGATGATCAGCCATGAAAGCGCCGGCATGGTGCCCGAAAAGGCGCGGGGGCAGTACTCGAGAAGCGGGAGGTACGGCCATCGGTTCACTCGGTAGTCTGTCAGAACGTAGGGCGAAAGGAAACACGGTATAGACCTGATGTTGGGTGTTTTGTTCACCGATGCCGGACAAAAAAACGGAGGGCCAACGCTGGCCCTCCGTTTGCGGTCATCGCCGTGAGGCATTGCAGGCTCAGAGACGGGCCTCGTAGAAGCCCATGCGCCGCGGCTGCAGGAGCTCCTGGTCATCCGTGAGTTCCATGATCCGGGGCTTCATGCCCTCGAAGACCAGGTTGTACAGCAACTCGGCGCGCACCACGGCCGGTGTGACCGGGATGTCATAGCTCAGCACCCGACGCTCGTGGGGTTCCAGACGGGTATCCCTCCCGACCTGTGTCGCCACCGGCGGCATGGCCGGCTTGCCTTCGGCATCCGCGAGTTGGTAGAAGAGATAGGACTGCGGGTCTTCCTGTTGCGCATGCTTCTCGAAGTTCTGCCACAGGATCTGGCCTTCGCTATCGAGGGCGGTGACCTTGACCTGCACGTTCCGGAACGGGGCTCCGGTGGGCATCTTGTGCGGGAGCAGGTTCTGCAGCACCACGTCGGCGCGCACACCTTCGCCATTGGGGACCAGATCCACGGTCAGCTGCACGGCGCGCGACAGCATGGCGTTGTCGTGGCCACCGCCCATGCTGTGGTTGGCGAAGCCGTTGGCGACCGGCATGTGACAGGACTGGCAGGTGACCTGGGAGCCGCTGGCCTCGATCTCGTCGCCGGTGGCGCACAGGGGGACACCCTGCGGGTTGGGTCGCAGGTGATGGCAGCCGAGGCAGAACTCGGAGCTGCGCATCATCCGCTGGTTGCCGGCCAACGGCAGCGTCGCGGCGAGCGTTTCGCCGGCGGCGTTCTGTTGGCGCACGTGGGGATTGCCCGAATGGGTGCCGTCTTGCAGCCCGACCATATCGAAGGGGAAGCCGGTGGGGCCCTGCAGGGTGTCGGGCGAGGTCTCGTAGGCCATGATGCCCAGGCGCAGGCCGCCACCCGGAATGCGCACACCCTTGTATCCGGAGATCTGGTGACAGGCGACGCAGTTCACGCCCTCGGCATAGGCATCCTTGGCGTCGAGCTTGGTGACCTGATCCTTGGCGGCGTTCGGTGCGTGGCAATTCAAGCAGACAGGATAGCGGCCGGAGGCGCGGTGGATCTGATCCTCCATGCGCGGGTCGCCGACTTCCTGGCGATACAGCAGCGCGTGGATCGGATCACGCAGCGCGGTGCTCTTGGCGTGCATCGAGCCCGACCATTGCTGGAAGATGTCCTCGTGGCAGGACTGGCAGACGCTGGCGGACACGTGGTGCAACGGACCGTCGATCAGAATCTGCGCCGCCACCGGCTCCAGGCTGCTGTAGTAGGCCGCCATATCGGTCAGCTGGGCGTCGCTCAGGCCGCCGCTCAAGGCCCCCATGGTCGGGCTCTGGCGCTCGCCGGAACGAAAGGCGTGCATGGTGCGCAGGAAGGTCTCCGCAGGCATGCCTGCGAGCGGCGGATTCGGCACGATACCGACCATTGATGCGCGCACGCCACCGGATTTTTCGAACGATAAAGAAAAACCGCCCGAATTAGTTGATCTCGGTCTATATAGGTTCGGGCAGCGATCCGATTCCGGCCGATT
>PWGH01000263.1 GCA_003555285.1 Thioalkalivibrio sp. | reverse complement strand
CCGTCGACGGAGGTCCGCAGGCCCGGCGACACGGACCGAAAGACCGCCGACGACGCGACCCGGCCCGGCAGCACGGAATCCGCGTCTGCGGCCGGCATCGATACCGCTGGCCGCAACGTCGGAGAGACGGCGTTGCCCTCGGCGGGATCCGCTACCGCCGAGGTGCCGGGTTCGCGGCCACCCCCCCCATCCGAGCCCACGGCCACCCACTCCGCACGCGCCGCAGGCCCCCATCGCCCGGCTCCTGCCCTTCACGAGCCCACCCTTCAGGAAGTGTTGTTTCACGAGCAGGTGCTGTTCGGCTGGGACAGCCGCGAGGTCGATCCCGATTTCGCGCCATTGCTGAACCAGGCGGCACGCGTTCTCGACCAATTCGAGGACACCGTGGCCGAGGTCATCGGTTATTCCGACAGCACCGGCCCCGTGGAGTACAACCGGATCCTGTCCCGGGAACGCGCGGATGCGGTCGCCACGGCCCTGCTCCAACGGGGTGTCGGCGAGGAGCGCCTGCGTGTGGAGGGTCGCGGCCCCCGCGGCGTTGACACGGCCGAAGCCGACGGCGACGCCGCCGAACGCCCCGCCGATCGCCGGGTGGAGATCACCATCCGCACCGAACTGAACTGATCCCGCGCCGAAAGGATCAAGACCCGGAGGGATCACGCGCCGGAACGGACTCCGCCAGGTCATCCGGCTGGAGCCGGGCGAGACTGGCCAGCGGGTTATCCGCCTGCCGGATGCGAAACCAGGCGGCAATGCTCGCGCGCCAACGCCGGGTCGGCAACACCGCGTGGGGAACGCTCTGGCTCAGGAACAGCACCAGCGTGCCGGCCTCGGGCAGGATCCGCTGCACCTCCTGGCCCTGCGGGTCGTAGATCGTCAGGGCGCCGCCCTGGGCACTGCGCCAGTGACGATTCAGGTACAGCACCGCCGACAGGCGCCGGGGGTTGTCCTGCTGGAAGGCATCGACATGGCGTTGATAGCCGGCGCCCGGTGGGTACAGCGCGAAATGGGCTTCGACTTCAAACAATCCGAGCCACAGCGCCGCATTCACCTGTTGCCGGATCGCCTCCAGCTGCGCCAGAAACAGGCGCTGCGCCTCGCTCGAGCCATCCAGCCAGCAAATCCAGTCGCCCCGCACCGCGGCGACGCGTCGCCGGCCTCGGCCGCGTCCGATGCGCGCCGGATGCATCCCCGCACGCACCCGGTGCGCATGGATTTCTTCCCGCAGGGCTGCGACCAGATCGGGGGCGATGGCCCGGGGCATCACCGCCAGACCATGGGTCGCCAGCGTCTGCGCAAGCTCGGGGAGCGAACACTGCGCCGGGGTTTCCACGTCCTAGGGCCGGTGTGGTGGATCGCCGGACAGGATCTCCAGCCGCTGCTCCCGATCCACGTAGCCATCCGCCACCAGGGTCTGGCGCAGCTCTGCAAAGGCCACCGCCACCCGGTCCGCAGGTCCGCGAATGCCCAGCTCGAGGCGCGGCCGATCGCCCTGGTGCCCGGGCAGGCACGAGATGCGCAGTTCGGGATAGCGCGCCTCCAGTGTCTCCAGCAACGGCACCAGGCGGCTTTCCGGCACGTCGAACAGCCGCAGCGCCTGCTCGCTCGGGACCTCTGCCGGGCGCAGATGCGCCAGTGGTCCATCGAGCACCCAGCGCAGCATCGGCTCGGCCATCGCCGGGAACCCAGGTACACAAAAGTGCTGCCGACAGGCGAAGCCAGGAATGCCGTTCACCGGGTTGGGAATCAGCGTCGCCCCCTCCGGCAACTCCGCCATGCGCACCCGGTGGGGATAGGCCTCGGCCCCGAAGCGGGCCTCCAGCAAAGCCACGAATTCGGGATGGCGTTGCAGCGGCCGGTCCAGCGCCTGGGCCAGACAGGCGCGGGTGCGGTCGTCCGGCGTCGCGCCAATCCCGCCGAAACTGAAAACCGGCGCATCGCGGCGCAGCGTCTCGCGGAAGGTCTCGGTGAGGCGCACGGCGTTATCGCCCACGATCCTTAACCAGGCCAGTTCCAGGCCACGCTCGTTCAAGGCCTGGATCAGCGCCGCCTGATGCCGATCCCGACGCTTGCCGCTGAGAATCTCGTCGCCGATGATCACCGCGCCGATCTCAGCAGGTCCGGCGTCGACTGCCCCGACATCGCCTGCCCCGACATCGCCTGCCCCGACATCGGCTGCCCCGTTCTCGCTTGGCCCGCGCTCGGCTGAACCGTGTTCGGTTGAACCGCTCTCGCTTGTGCCGGCCATCAGCGCTCGCTACTGCGCAGCGCCCAGCGCAAGAGCCCGCTCCCGTGCCGCGGCGCGCGCGGCGGGATCGTCGGTGGCGGTGTCCAACCATGGCTGGGCGTGACGCAGCACCAGGTCGGTCAGAAAGTCGAGGTGGTCCGGGCGGTCGTTCAAGGCCGGTATGTAACTGAAGTGTTCGCCACCCGCTTCCAGAAAGACCTCGCGATTCTCATCGGCGATCTCCTCGAGGGTCTCCAGGCAATCGGCTGAAAATCCGGGGCAGATGATGTCCACGCTCTTCACCCCCTCGCTGGGCAGGCGGCTCAAGGTCTCGTCGGTGTAGGGGCGCAGCCACTCCGCGCGACCGAAGCGCGACTGGAAGGTCAGCTGCCACTGCTCGGCCTCCAGCCCCAGCGCCTGGGCGAGCTGATAGCCGGTGGCATGACACAGGCAGTGGTACGGATCGCCAGCCAGAAGGTAGCGCTTGGGAACGCCATGAAAGGACATCACCAGCCGGTCGGCGCGCCCGTTCTGATCCCAGTGTTCCTGCACACTGGCCGCCAGCGCGTTGATGTACCCGGGCTCGCGTTCGTACCCGGAAACGAAGTGCAGGTCCGGCGTCCAGCGCCAGCCGCGCAATTCCTGCGAGACCGCATCGAGGGTGGAAGCGGTGGTACTGGCCGAAAACTGCGGATACAGCGGCACCACCACGATCTTGCGCACCCCCTGCTGGCGCAGGTCGTTCAAGGCATCGGGAATCGACGGATTGCCGTAGCGCATGCCCACCGCCACTGGCGGCACCAGCGACGGCTCCAACTGCTGCTCCAGCCGCTTGCGGATGCCTTCGGCCTGACGCTGCGCGATCACCAGCAGCGGCGAACCCTCGTGGGTCCACACCGTCTGGTACTTGGCCGCACTGCGCTTGGGCCGGGTATTCAGGATCACCCCGTTCAGGATCAACCACCACAGCGGGCGGGGAATCTCCACCACGCGCGGGTCCCACAAAAATTGCCCCAGATAGCGGCGCAGGGCCTTCGGCGTCGGCGCATCGGGGGTACCCAGATTCGTGATCAGCACGCCGATTCGGCTCGCGCTTCCATGCGGGTAATCGGCTTCACCAAGATACTTCAAGGACAATCCTCAGGTCAGGGTGCGGCCACCACTGTGGGTGTCCGGTTCAATGGACCAGAATACCGCAGTGGAGTTCTCAAGGTACGGTGCCGATGGCGAGGTTGATGGCGCTACCGATGGCGAGGCCGACAACGCGGCCCACAACGGGGTGTTCACCCGTGGGGCAGGCGCGCGCGCAACGGGCTGCTGCGCGGGAAATGGGCCTGCAGAAATTCCATCTGGTCGGCCAGCACCCGGCGCCCCTTCAGGTACACGTATTCGGCATGCGTGGGCCGGAAGGGGATCGCCAGCAACTGCATTCCGGCCTGCTCGGGGGTGTGGCCAGCCTTGTGGTTGTTGCAGCGCTTGCACGCGGTGACGACATTGGTCCAGGTGTCCTCGCCGCGTTGGCTGATCGGCGTCACATGATCGCGGGACAGCTCGTGCACCGAAAAGCGCTGCCCGCAATACAGGCACATGTGCGCATCGCGGCGGAACAGGGTGCTGTTGTTCAGAGGCGGCACGTAGCCCTTGTACAGGGAACGGTTGGTGCCGTAGGTGGCGACGATCGAATTCACCTCGACCACCGATTGCAGCCCGGTGCGTGCGCTGATGCCGCCGTGAACCCGATACAGGAGCGAGCCGCAGCTATAGGCGACCTGTTCGCCGTGATAAAGGCGAACCGCCTGCTGGTAATCGATCCATTCGAGAGGCATGCCCGCGCCGTCCGTGCGCAGGACCTGCTGTTG
>PWGH01000325.1 GCA_003555285.1 Thioalkalivibrio sp. | reverse complement strand
GGACGCCCGCCCCGCAGCAGCGACGGCTCGTTCCTCCACCTTGCGGGCCTGCTCCCGACGCCGTACCGCGGCATCGTGCTCCCGCGCCGCAGCACGCTGCTGAACCCCGCAGCCACCACCGACCCGCCGTCAGCTGCGCGCTGACGCTATCCGGGCTCGCCTGGCTGCGCTTCGGCGGCTTCCGACCGCCCCCAGGGGTGTGCGGGCAGCCGCGCGAGAGCTCGATCTCGCTCGCATGAAGCCGGCACCACGCACCTCTCTCAACCGTCGGACCGGTCCGCGTCGCCGCCTGGCGACCGTGCGCACCGACCTGGCCCGGGTCCATGACCTCGCCCATGCTCAGGGCGTCACGGTCAACGATGTCGTGCTCACTGCCGTGACCGGCGCCCTGCGCCGTTTCCTGCTCTGCCGAGGAGAACGGCTCGACGAGGTGGTCGTATCGGTTCTCGTCGCTGCGTCGACTGTCGGCGGGGTCGGCCCGGGCAATCGCGCTGGTGTGATGCCGTTGCGCCTACCCACCGGAGGGCAGCCCCAAGAGCGGCTGCGCGAGGTCGCTGCCGTAACACGTGCGCGCAAGCAAGGCACACGGGGTGCCTCAGCAGTGCTGCTCGCTCCACTGTTTCGCCTCCTCGCGGCGCTGGGGCTGCTTCGATGGTTCATCGATCACCAGCGGATGGTCACCACGTTCGTGACGAACCTGGCTGGGCCAAGCGATCCGGTCACACTGGCCGGACACCCCGTCATCGACATGCAGGCGGTGTCGCTGACGACCGGCAACGTCACCGTGGCCTTCGCGGTGTTGAGCTACGCGGGAACCCTCACAATGACCGTCGCCGCCGACCCGGACCAGGTCGGCGATCTGGACGTCCTCGTCGCCGCGCTCCACGACGAGTTCCTCCACCTGACCCCGACCACCGAAGAGAAGCACACCGGAGTGTGAGCCGCCCCTTTAGCCTCGATGTTTCGCGGGTTGGTGGCCGCGTAACGTCAAATGCAAGGCGAAACCCTTCTGAAACGGCAGAATGTGGGTGTTCTAAGACCACAACGCCGCACAGAAGGGTTTCACCTTGCGGGTGAAGGATAACAGTCGGGTCGTGCCCTACGAAGTGACCGCGGAGGCGACCGGTCTGACGGGCCGGGCGGGTCTTGGTCTGGTGGCCGAAACCGCCAAAGCGATCGGCGCGACCCGGGGCCTGTCGAAGGCCGTCGGAGGTGCCCGATCGTGGTCGCTGCATGATCCGGGCAAGGTGCTGCGCGATGTCGCGCTCACCCTGGCCGATGGTGGTGATGCGCTGCGGCATATGAAGGTCATCGACGGCCAGCCGGAGTTGTTCGGGTCGGTCGCCTCGGCCGCGACCGCATGTCGCACGATCGTCGCGGTCGCCGAGGACCCTGAGGCGATGGCAGCGCTGGCCGGCGCACGCGCTGCGGCCCGTGAGCGGGCGTGGAAGCTTGGTGCGGCCCCACCAGCGGTGAAGGTGGCCTGGGGCCGGGCCTCGCCGGAGGTCGCCGGAACGGGCGCCAGCGAGCCGTTGACCGTGGATCTGGATGCGACGTTGATCATCGCCCACTCGGATGACAAGGACGGTGCCGGCAAGACCTACAAGCGCACCTGGGGCCATCACCCCTTGAACGCCTACCTCGACCGTGGTGATGGGCACGGCGAATCGTTGACCGGGCTGCTGCGGCCAGGCAACGCTGGCGCGAACACCGCCGCCGATCACATCACCGTGTTCGACCAGGCACGTGGCCAACTGCCCGAGCTGCCCGCCAGCCTGCCGCGGCTGATGCGTGCGGATACGGCCGGCGCGACCCACGACTTCCTCGACCACGTTGTGGGCCTGAAACAGACCGCCGGGGAGAGGTGGCAGTTCTCGGTCGGTTTCGCGATCACCGGCGATGTGCGCGAGGCGATCCGTGGCCTCGATGATGCCGACTGGACTCCGGCGACCCGCCAGAACGGTGAGCTGCGCGAGCGGGCGTTCGTGGCCGAGATCACCGACGTCGAGGCCATCGACGTCTCCGGCTGGCCGGAAGGTTCCCGGCTGCTGGTCCGCAAAGAACCGCTGCACGCTGGTGCGCAACAGACCATCGATGACATCGATGGGTGCCGGTTCACCGCGTTCCTCACCGATCAGACCGGTGACGACCTCGCGGCTCTCGATACCCGCCACCGCGGCCACGCTCGCGTCGAGGACCGGATCCGGACCGGCAAGGACACCGGGATGCGGACCCTGCCGTGTGACACCTTCGCCCGTAACCACCTGTGGTTGCAGCTGGTGCTGCTCGCCCAAGACCTGATGACTTTCACCCAGCTGCTCACCCTCGACGACGCCGAGTTGCGTGCCGCCGAACCCCAACAGCTGCGCTACAAGCTGCTGCACACCCCGGCACGCATCATCCGCCACGCCCGCGGGATCCGGCTCGATCTGCCCCACAACTGGCCCTGGGCAGCTGAACTCGTCGCCGCGTTCGACCGCCTACGGGCCCTGCCCGTCCCCGCCGACTGACAACCCGACCTCGCTCCTTGACATCTCCAGCACGAACCCCACGACGCCGACCGCGTCGCCATCAGCGCTGCACTGAAACGACCCGGCCGGCCCCAACCGTCAGCACTTCAGCCCCACGCGACATACCAACCGCTCCAGACACAACCCCCGCCCCACCACCAAGCCCCGAGGCGCCCCCTACACGAAGACCGTGAAACATCGAGGCTAGAGGGGAACTGAGCGAATAGAGCGTCGTTGAGGGTGTGGACGGTGGGTTCGTTTGGGCATGATCTGGGTACGGGTCCCCAGCGGCCCCGAGTTCTCTCGGCCTGCCGGAGGCTACGGCGCTACGGTCTCCTGCGGTGGGGGCAGCGCAGGAGGAACCATGGCCTGGGTGGAGCTGGCGTACTCGAAGAGCCAGGTCAAGCGTGCGGGCAAGCTGCTGCGCGACAGCGTCCGCCATCCGCTGACGATCGATGAGCAGACGGTGCGCGAGGCCGAGCTTGTCCTGGAGAACTGGCGTTCCGCCCATGCCTTCGCGCTCAACAGCGTGCAGATGACGCTTCGCGGGCAGGTCGACCGTACACAGCTCACCGCGGATGTCTCCCAGCGGCTCAAGGAGCGCCGCACGATCATCGACAAGCTCCTGCGCGAACCGACTATGCAGCTGTCGACGATGCAGGACATCGCCGGCTGCCGGGCGGTCCTTCCGGATCTCGATGCCGTGCGCCAGGTCGTAGACGGATGGCACGACGCGCGCCTGCGCCGACTCGGGATTGTCGAAGAGTACGATTACCTCGAGGTGCCCCGCCCTTCCGGGTACCGGGCGTACCACCTGATCGTCCGCCACGGGGAGCAAGGACGGCTCGTGGAGGTCCAGCTCCGGTCCCAGCTGCAACACGCCTGGGCCGTGGCCGTCGAGTCGCTGGGAAGAACCCGGGGTGAATCACTGAAGACCGGCCAGGGCACGCCGGAACTGCTGGAACGGTTCCGGCGCGTCGCCCTGTATCTCGCCGCACTCGAACTCGAGCAGCCGATCGACGCGTCGCTACGCTCTGAAGCGCAGAACTTCCTCACCATGCTCAAGGCGGCACACCCTGTACCTGAAGGAGACCACGATGGCTGAGTTGTCCCAGTTCCTCATCGTGTTCAACCATGACCGGGGTGCGCTGCACCAGAATATCGCTGTTTTCATCGACCCAGCGGAGGCACTCCGCGCCTACGACGCTGCCGAGCGGCACTTTGCCGAGCAGGCGCACATCGAGGTGGTCCTGATCGGCTCCGATTCGCTGGACACCGTTCGCCGTACCCACGCCAACTACTTCGACGGCACCGCCGCCCTGGAACGCCTCCTACCGGCCGGCTGAACACCTCGAGGCCCGGACCCGGCGGCTCCACGCCCGAGCCGATCTCGCGCTGCTGCGCCGACATCCCCACAGCCGCCCGATGTTGCCGAGATGGGGAAGCAGACCGGGTCGTCGACTCGGAGCGGCTCAGCGGGCACGGACGGTTTCGAGTGCGTCGGCGAAGAGTCGCTGGCCCTCCTCGGAAGCACGGGCGTCGCCGGACTCCCACAGGTCGAGGGCCACCACCGGTGCGGCCGCAGCTGCCG
>PWGH01000227.1 GCA_003555285.1 Thioalkalivibrio sp. | reverse complement strand
CACCGCCGGCCGCCTGCATGTCGACGACGCGATGATGGCCGAGATCCGGGCGCTGCACGCGGTGCTCGATCCGATCGAGACCCTGTTCGTGGTCGACGCGATGACCGGTCAGGATGCCGCCAATACCGCGCGGGCCTTCGGCGAAAACCTGCCGCTGACCGGCGTGGTGCTGACCAAGGCCGATGGCGATGCGCGAGGCGGCGCGGCGTTGTCGGTGCGCAAGATCACCGGCGTACCGATCAAGTTCCTGGGCATGGGCGAGCGCTCGGACGCGCTGGAGCTCTTTCACCCGGAGCGCGTGGCGTCGCGGATTCTCGGCATGGGCGATGTGCTCAGCCTGGTGGAGGAGGCCAGCCGGCAGGTCGATCAGGATCAGGCGGAGAAGCTGGCGCGCAAGCTGAAGAAGGGGCGCAGTTTCAACTTCAACGACCTGCGCGATCAATTGACTCAGATGCAGAAGATGGGCGGGATGGCCGGTCTGCTGGAGAAGCTGCCGGGCGCCGGGCAGTTGCCGGATGCGGTCAAGAACCAGGCGAATGATCGCGAAGTCCGCCGGATGATGGCGGTCATCAGCTCGATGACCGAGGAAGAGCGTCGGCATCCCGAGTTGATCAAGGGTTCGCGCAAGCGCCGCATCGCCGGCGGGTCCGGCTGTCAGATCCAGGACGTGAACCGCCTGCTGAAGCAGCATGCGCAGATGAGCAAGGCGATGAAGAAGTTCGCCAAGGGCGGCGCCGGGAAGATGATGCGGGCCCTCGGCGGGCGCATGGGCGGCATGGGCGGCGGCGGCCCGGGCGGAATGCCCTTTCGCTAGCCTTTCGTGGCCATCGCCGCCGCCCCCGGGTGGCGATGCGGCCGGTTCGCGGTTGTGTCGCGACCATAGTGCGTTATAATCCGCGGTTTCCTCCAGCAAAATGCATCCGCCGAGGTCCTGACAGGCATGGTTACCATTCGTTTATCCCGCCGTGGCGCCAAGCGCGCCCCGTTTTACCAGATCGTGGTCACCGACTCCCGCGCCCGCCGCGATAGCGGCTACATCGAGCGTATCGGTTTCTTCAATCCGGTCGCCCGGGGTCAGGAAGTCCCGCTGCAGCTGGACCTGGCCCGCGTCGATCATTGGATCGAGCGCGGCGCCGCGCCGTCGGAGCGTGTGGGCCAGCTGATCAAGAACCACCGCAAGCAGGCCGCTGCTGTCGCCGGCTGATCGGGCGACGGTTCGCTGGCGGATCTCAGCGCGTGCGCCCATGCAATGGGCAGGGTATGTGGCTTGAGTGTCAGCGTATGATGGCGTGCTCGCGCGTTCTGACGTACGCGTGCTGGCGCCGGAGTGGTGGGGCATGAGCGAGGAATCGCAACGGCTGGTGGTCGGTCGGATTTCCGGCGTGTACGGGGTCAAGGGCTTTGTGCGCGTGTTCTCCGAAACCGAGCCGCGGGCCGCGATTGCCGCATTCCCGCGGCTCTGGGTGCAGCGGGCCGGCGTCTGGGAGTGCCTGGAGGTGGAGAGCGGCCGGGCCCACGGGCGCGGTGTGGTGCTGAAATTCCCCGCGGTCTCCGACCGCGAGGCGGCCCACGCGCTGATCGGCTGCACGCTGGCGGTCGAGCGGGACTGGCTGCCGCCGGCCGAGCAGGGTGTCTACTACTGGGCCGATCTCGAGGGTCTGCAGGTGGAGACGGTTGACGGTACGCCGCTCGGCCGGATCGAGGGGCTGATCGAGACCGGTGCGAACGATGTGATGGTGGTGCGGGGGGATCGGGAACGTCTGATTCCCTGGGTGCTCGATCGGTATGTGATCGAGGTGGACCTCGAGGCCGGCCGGGTGCGGGTTGATTGGGATCCGGAATTCTGAGCGCGATGATGCGTTTTGACGTCGTGACGCTGTTTCCGGAGTTGGTGGCCTCGGTGGCCGATTGTGGCGTTATCGGGCGGGCGGCCGAGCAGGACGTGTTCGAGTTGCACACCTGGAACCCGCGGCGCTGGGGTTCGGGGGTGCACCAGGCAGTCGACGATCGACCCTATGGCGGCGGCCCCGGCATGGTGATGCAGTACGCGCCGCTGGCGGCGGCCCTGGCGGCGGTCCGCGCCGACGATCCGCGGCCGGTTCGGGTGATCGCGCTGACGCCACAGGGGCGTCCGCTGGACCAGGGCGCGTTGCGGGACCTGGCAACACAGCCGCGGGTGGCCCTGCTCTGCGGGCGCTACGAGGGCATCGACGAGCGCCTGCTGGAAGCGGAGGTCGACGAGGAATGGTCGGTCGGGGACTATGTGTTATCCGGCGGTGAATTGGCGGCGATGATCGTGATCGACGGTTGTGTACGGTTGTTGCCGGGGACGCTCGGCCATGCTGATTCGGCAGCGCAGGATTCCTTCTCGGAGGGCCTCCTGGACTGCCCGCACTACACCCGACCGGAGGTCGTTGCCGGCCGGCCGGTGCCAGCGGAGCTGCTCACCGGGCACCACGCGCAGATTCAGCGTTGGCGCCGGCGCGAGTCCCTGGGGCGCACCTGGGAACGCCGGCCTGATTTGCTGGCAGGACAAACACTGGGGCCGGACGATACGGCCCTGCTGGATGAATATCGCCGCCTTCGGAAGGGGTCCGCGGGCGGCAGCACTATCGACAATTGAGGTCCGACGATGAAGAGCATTATTCAGCAACTGGAAGCCGAGCAGATGAAAGACTCGGTGGCAGACTTTGGGCCCGGCGATACCGTCGTGGTCCAGGTCAAGGTCCGGGAGGGCGATCGCGAGCGCCTGCAGGCCTTCGAGGGCGTGGTGATCGCCAAGCGCAACCGCGGCCTGAACTCGGCCTTCACGGTGCGCAAGATGTCCTACGGCACCGGTGTGGAGCGCGCGTTCCAGACCCACAGCCCGCTGGTGGCCGAGATCCAGGTCAAGCGCCGCGGCAAGGTTCGCCGGGCCAAGCTCTACTACCTGCGTGATCTGACCGGCAAGGCCGCGCGGATCAAGGAAGACATCAAGGCCGCACGTCGCTAGCGAGCCCAGGGGGCTCGCTCCGGGGGGATGATGCTCCCCGGGGGATTGCGTCGCGCGACCATAGACCGCCGGGTGGCAGCGATGCACCCGGGGCATGACACTGGCTGCCGCATACAAAGCACCGCCTCCGGCCGGAGGCGGTGCTTTTTGCGTGTCGAGAGGGCATCGCGTCGTTCCCGGCGTGCTTGCTTGGCAGCACCATCCCTACGTATTCGATAAAAAGCGGATCCTGTGGGGGAATAAAGGTCGCCCGCATCGCGTCTGGACTCTGATGTTTGTGTGGGCTGCCCCGTCAAATCAGTTTGTTAGCAAAGGCTAATCTGATGTTTTTGTAGTTGACAGGCGGTCCCGTACATTTGCAGGATGAATGGCGCTCCAGGCCGGCCCCGGTCCGGGCTCCACTAATAAAGTCTACCTTGTGATGGAGGTTTCCATGTTCAAAAAAGCCTTGCTCGCCCTGCCTGTGGCGCTGGCTGTCGGCGTGTCGGCGCATGCCGATTCCTACCAGGCCCCGGAGGATGTGCTCCAGGGTCTGATCGACCAGATCGATTCCGTTTATCTCACGCAGAGCGAGATGAACCTGATGATGATGCCGGACAACCCGGCCCTGTGGGTGGGCATGGATGGCGAGGAGCTCTTCCACACCCCGCGCGGCCCCAATAATGTTTCCATGGAGGCCTGCGACTTCGGCAAGGGTCCCGGCGTGCTCGAGGGTGCCTACACCGAGATGCCCCGTTATTTCGAGGACACCGGCAAGGTGATGGACCTCGAGACCCGGCTGATTCATTGCATGACGACCATCCAGGGCTTTGCGGCCGACGATCCGGCGGTGCGCCAGCGCCACGGGTCGGGTTCCGATCACATGCAGCTGCAGACCTATATCGCGAACCAGTCCAGCGGCTTTGAGTGGAACAACCCGCTCGACCATCCGCTGGAAAAGGCGATGCGCGATGCGGGTGAGGTGCTGTTCGCCCGTCGGGCCGGCAAGGCCGACTTCAACTGCTACGCCTGCCATGGTCAGAGCGGCAAGCAGGTCCGCGCCTCGGTCCTGCCGAATGCCGGGGTTCCCGAAGAGTGGAGCAAGGCGATCTCCTGGCCCGCCTTCCGCGTCGGCCACGACAATGT
>PWGH01000067.1 GCA_003555285.1 Thioalkalivibrio sp. | reverse complement strand
GCTGATTGCGGTGGCGGTTGCGCTGATCCGGGCCGCCCGCCCCAGTACCGAGCGCATCGCGCTCTACGCCGGGCTTGCCGCCCTGGCGCTGGTGGCACTCGCCGACTTCAGTTGGCACATCTCCGCGACGCAGGCGGTACTCGCGATCTACATCGGTACGCTGTTGCGCCCGGCCACCGGCGAACGTTCATGGCGCGCCGGTACTCCTGACGATGAAAGCGCCCTCCCCCGCTTGCGGGGGAGGGCAGAAAAGCGCGACTCGCGCAACGGGACACATGGAAGCGCACTGAAAACAGCTTGAACATGCTTCGCGTCCGCGTTTTCCGTGCTCTTGCTGGGCTCAATTCATTTCGTGGCTCAATTTGCTATTGAACCCTTCTGTCAGTGGGCGTATCCCTTGAAACGTGCATTAGCGTTCCTAATGATCTATACCTTTATTCCAGATCGTAAACCAAGGCCCAGCGGGGAGGTCAGTGACATGAGAGCGAAAGACGCTTTTCGGGTTCTGGGGGCAGGCCTGATTCTCCTGGGATTCGGGGCATCGGGGGCAACCGTTTCCGCTGCCATCGGCTCTACCTATATCCCATCTATATCGTTGCCGTCAGGCAGTATCGAACAGCCAGTGGCGCGTGAATCCGCGTCTGTTCAGTGGCAGGTCGCGCAACGGGCGCAACGGGCTGCACCCTTTGCGGCGGCGCCGCCCGGCGGTCGTGCCGGCCCACGCCGCATGGGACCACCCAACAGTCGGCTTGGGTCGCGACCGTCATCAACGCCGGTGTCTTTCGGTTGTCCGCCGCCGGCTTTCCTGGATCCCGATGGTCCGCCTTTCGGCCCACCGGCTCACTTCCCGCCGCCGTTCAGGCCGTGCCCGGTGAGCCCGTAATCCGCAACGGATTAGTGCTCAGGGACGACAGTATCGCGCAGGACCCGTGCGCCGCCCGCGCAATTCAGGGCGGCGCCGCCATAATACAGCGGCGGGCCCGTGCAGTCCGCGGGAGAAGGACGATCAATCACGGGTTGACATCAGCGAGTGAGCAGGAGCCCTGCGGCATTTCCCGCGTGAACTGCCGCGTGCCCGCGCACCATTACCCCCGGACTTCGAGCCGATCCGGGGCGATGGTTCGTGTGCGACCAAGCAACAGCCCGGGCAGCAATTGAGAACACCGATGGCCTCAGGCGACGAGCGCGACGCGAAGACCCACCCCCTCCGGGCCGTCCCGGGCGGCGACGGCCCGATGATTCCGTACGAACCGGCGCGGACGGCGCCCCCGATTCCGCCCGACGATGACGACAGCATCGACCTGCGCGAGTACTGGAAGATCCTGGTCAAGCGCAAGTGGCTGATCATTGCCCTGCTGGCCATCGTCGTCACCGCGACCTTCATGGTCACCAAGCTGCAGGTGCCCGAGTACCGCGCCACCGCGCTGGTGCTGATCGAGCCGGAGGCGGCCCAGGTCCTTGCCTTTGCGGATCTCGAGCAGACCTCCGGCAGGGGTTCCGCGGAATACCGAGCCAGTCAGTACGAGATCCTGCGCAGCCGCGCGCTGGCAACGGCGGTGGTGGAGGCCGAGCAGTTGCAGGATCACCCCGAGCTCACCGGTGAGATGCGACAGCGCAGTCTGACCGGCGAACTGCGGGCACTCACGGGTTTGCTGCTGTCCAGCGTCTTTCCGGCCTCGGAACGTGGCGGCGAGGCAGAATCCGGGGCGGAGCGTTCCGGGCGTGACGCAACCTTTGCTGCTGCAAGCCGGCTGCAGCGTATGATCGAGATCGAACCCGTGCGCAACACCCACGTGGTGCGGGTCAGGGCTGTCAGCTTCGATCCCGAATTCTCCGCACGCCTGGCGAACGCGGTGGTACGCGAATACATCGATACCTCCATGCAGCGCCGCTTCGATTCCGGCACTCAGGCGCGGCGCTTCCTCGAGGGGCAGCTCGACGAGATGCGCATCGCGCTGGAGCGCTCGGACCGGGCGCTGGCCCAGTTCGCCCGCGAGGCGCGGGTATCCGATCTCGAAGCCAATATCGAACTGACCCGCGAAGGGCTGCGCAGCAACACCGAGCGGTTGGAGGAGGTGCGGCGCGAACGGCTGCGGCTCGAGGGCTGGGACCAACTGGCACGGCAGGGGCAAGTGGAGCACCTGGAGCCGGTGGCGGGCAACGAACGACTGACCGAGCTTCAGGCCCGGCTGCAGGACGCCCGGATCGAGTACCGCAACCTCTCCGAGCAGTACACCGACAGCTTCCCGATGATGGCGGAGAGAGGCCGGGAGGTCGAGGCCCTGCGCGAGGAGGTGTCGGCGGAGCAGGCCCGGGTGGTGGGCAGCATCTCCGGACGGCTCGAATCCCTGCGCGCCGAGGAGGCCTCCCTGGAGGGGGCGATCGAGCGTCGCGAGGAGCAGTTGATGGCGCTCAGCGAGCGCAGCGTCCAGTACAACATCCTGCGCCGCGAGTACGAGACCAACCGGGAACTCCACGATGCCCTGCTGCAGCGGATGAAGGAAGTCGGCGTGGCTGCGGGGGTGCAGAAGTCCAACATCTCGGTCATCGACGAGGCGAGTGTACCGGGGGGCGCGTTCCGGCCGGTGCTGCAGAAGAACCTGGCCATCGCGTCGATGCTCGGCCTGATGATCGGGATCGGGCTCGCGCTGCTGCTCGAGTTCCTCGACAGCACCATCCGCCGCACCGAGGACATCGAGCGCCTGGTGGACCGTCCGGTGCTGGGGCTGATTCCGCTGGTGCGCGCGCGCGGCAAGCGGGCGAACGCGACGAAGGGGAGGCCCGACCGGGCGCTCTCCCACTACAGCGTCACGCAACCCAAGTCGGCCGTCTCGGAGGCCTTCCGCTCCCTGCGCACCAGCCTGATGTTCTCGACGCCGGAGGGCATG
Source organism: Thioalkalivibrio sp. (assembly GCA_003555285.1). The sequence goes on along the minus strand of PWGH01000067.1, from coordinate 14,553 downwards.
CCCGGGGTTCTCCTGTTCACCAGCTCCTCGCAGGGGGAGGGCAAGAGCACGTCCGCGATCAACCTCGCGATCGTGCTCGCGCAGAACGGCGCCTCGGTGCTGCTGATCGATGCCGACCTGCGCCGCCCTACGCTGCACCGCGATTTCGGAATTCCGCGCGCGCCGGGGCTGACCGACAGCATCTCGCAGGTCAGCCGCGGACAGCAGCCGGAGCATCCGTTGATTCACGGTACCGATCTCGAGGGGCTGTCCGTGATGCCCGCCGGACATGCCACGCCGAGCCCGGCCGAACTGCTCAGTTCCCGTCAGCTTGCGAAGGTGATCAACGACTGCCGCCGGATCTTCGATCACGTGATCGTGGACGCGCCGCCGATCCTCGGGCTCGCCGACGCGGTGGTGGCATCGCGCATGGTGGACGGCGTCGTGCTGGTCGCCGCGGCGGGCCAGACCGGCAAGGAGAACTTCCGTGTCTCGGTGCAGCGCCTGCGCCAGGTTCAGGCGCCGCTGATCGGGGTGGTGCTGAACCGGGTCGACCTCGAGAGCCCGGAATACTCCTACTACTCGGCCTATTACTACAACTACGAGCCGGACAAGAGCCACCGGGAGCCGGAAGAAGTTCCGCACCGCAAGGCCTCCTGATCGGTCGGCCGCTACGTGGTCCCGGTCCCTCTCGTGCTGCGCTGGCTGGTGCTCCCTCTGGCCGGCGTTGCCGCCCTGGGCGTGGCGCTCGTGGAATACCAGACCCTGCGCAGCCTCCAGTGGGAGCGCCCCGCGGAGACTCTCTCGGAACTCGTGGTGCGCCAGCCCTGGGGCGGACTCAGCGGCCAGGCGCTGGCATCGACGCTCGATGACACCCTGGGGCTGGAGCCCGACGCGGCGGAGTCCGTGCTCGCCTGGCAGCTGCAGCGCTACCCGCTTGCTCCCTCCCGCTGGTTCAGCCGTGCGCTGAACGCCCATTACGCCGGCGCGTGCCCAACGCGGGTTCTCGAGCATCTGCAGGCCGCCCTGGCGGTGCAGCCGGCGCAGCCGGCGGTGAAATGGGAGGCGGTGTCCCTGAGTGTCGATCTCGGCCGCTACGACCTGGCGGAGCGATACCTCCGGGACTGGCTGCGGGAACAGCCCGCCCACCGGACCCGGGAGGCCCTGACCGCGGCCTATTTCTGGATTCCCGATGCCGCCGAGCTGATCGAGCGGATCCTGCCCGCCGAGGAGGAATATCTGCTCGCGGCCCTCGACTTTGCGCGCCGTGTGGTCTGGCTGGACCTGGCCGAGCAGGCCTGGCGGCGGTTGCCGCACCCGCGGCCGCCGGATGATCCGGCCCTGTTCGATTTCGTGGACGTTGCCCTCGATGAGGGAGAGCTCGACCGCGCGATGGCCGCTTGGCAGGCCAGCCTTCCCGACGACCGTCCCGGTGCCGTTCCCAACGCGGACTTCCAGCGCGAACTGGGTCCGGGACGCGGATTCACCTGGCGGACCCGGCTGCCGGCCGGCGCGCGGGTGAGCCGCGACGAGGCGGAATTCGTCACCGCTCCGGCCAGCCTGCGCCTCGATTTTGATGGCCGGGAGAACCTCCGGGTGAGCGGGCTGGGACTGCGGATACCGACGCCGCCGGGGGCGAACCGCTGGATCCTCACCGGCCAGTGGCGCGCCGAGGGCCTGACGACCGCGAGCCTCCCGTATCTCCTGCTCTCCGGCGAGGATGGCCGCGATCGGCTCGATGTCCCGGCGACGAGCTTCGACTGGACCCCGTTCGCGCTCGATGTCGAGACCTCGGGAGACGGTGCGCTCCTGCAGTTGCAGATCCGCCGCGACCCGACCCGCCGCGACTTCGACCGCTTCCTTTCCGGCCAGCTCTGGCTGGATGCGCTGCGGCTCGAGCCGGTGACCGCACCTGCGACGGACTGACTTCGGATGGAACTCGACGGGAACGACCTGCGCGATCTCGCCCTGAGCCTGCGCCTGGTCGAGGTCGAGCGCCTGAACGAGGCGGAGCTGCGCGCGGTTCTCGCGTGGGTCAGTGGCCGCGGCGGGGCGGAGGGTGGCCTCACGCCGCTGCTGGGACCACCCGGGGCCGAGCCCTTCCTGCTGGAGCAGGTCTACTGGCAGCTGGACCGCTTCCTGTTCGCGGAAGACGAGCTGCGCGAAGCGGCGGCGGCGTTGGGCGGGGACGTGGTCCAGCGCCGCATCCAGTACCGGCGCCTGCTGGCGGCCTTCCACCCGGACCGTTCCGAGGCGCTCGCGGGCTGGCTCACGCCGCGGTTCCAGGCGGTGCAACGCTCGTACCGGCGGTTTCGCGAGGCCCCGGAAAAACGCTTCGCGCCGCAGCCGAGGCTGGGCCACTCGGGAGGACAGCCCCGATGGTGGGGGCGCAGGATCGGCCTGGGTGCCGGCCTGAGGATGCTGGTACAGAACCAGTTGCAAGGGGTGCGGCACCTGGAGGCGAAGCTGGTCGGCCTGGCGGCGATTCTGGCGCTGGCCGTCGTGGCCCAGGTCTACATTGCCCAGGCGCCGAATCGCTGGGCGCAGGCCGAGCAGCGGGAGGCGCAGGGGCAGGGTGCGGCCCTCGACGCGGTTTCCGAGGCCGCAACCAACAGGCCCGAACGGCCCGCGGCCCCCGGTAGCGACGCGGCCGATGGACGGGCGCCGGAGCGCGGATCCGCCGATGCCATCGATCCGGCATCCGGCCACGATGCACCGGAGCAGGTCACCGACGTGATCCGCCAGTACCAGCTCGCCTTCGCGGAGGGCGACATCCAGACGCTGATGCGCCTGCTGAGCGATCAGCCGCGCGAGAACGCCGACCAGGGACGGGACTGGTTCCGCAGAACCTATACCCGTATCTTCGGCCGCTCCGACCTGCGCAGCCTGCAGGTCGACATGGAGATGGCAGAGCCGGATGGCGACGCCTGGATCGTGTCGGGTCGATTCGATCTGGAGATTCACTACCCCGGCGGGCGCCAGGTCGCGATGAGCGGACCGATCCGTTACCGGCTGATCCCGCAGAACCAGGAGTGGCACATTGCCGGCATCGATTACTGAAGACATTCCCGAGCCGCGCAGGCGACGCCGGAGCGAGACACCCGCGGGGCTCGGGACCCATGCCGCGACCCTGGTCCTGGTGGCGGTGGCCCTGGCACTGCCGCTGATGATGGGCAACCGCACGCCGCTGACGCTCACCGCGAGCCAGTTGCTGCTGGTGGGCGGGGCCCTGCTGGCAGGCCTGCTCGCGACGCTGCCCCTGCGCGGCGCGCTGCCACCGCCGAACCGGGCCTGGCTGGCCTTCGGCGCCGTCTTCACCGGCACCGTGCTGCTACAGGTGCTGCCGCTGCCACCGCTGGCCGCTGCCTTCGGCCCCTACCCGGAGGGCCTTCTCGACCACCCGGAATTCTCGGCCCGGCACTGGTCGCCGGACATCGGTGCCAGCCTGCGCGGCTGGGCGACCTTCGTGGCCCTGTTCACGATCGCCTGGGTCGCCTGCGGCCTGCGCGCATCGCAGCGCAACTGGATCTGGCTGGCGCTGGTGGCGATGGCGTTGTTCCAGGCGATGTACGGCGTCACGGCGCACGCCGCCGGGGTCGACAACATCCTGGGCATCTGGGGCCGCCACAACCCGGACTTCGTGCACGGGACCTTCAGCAACCGCAACCTCTTCGCCGCGTACCTCGCGCTGCTGTGGCCGCTGGGCGTGGCCGTATGGTGGATCCGGGGCATGCCGCTGCTGGGGCGGCTGCCCCGGGAGCTCAAGGCGGCGGGCAGCATCATGACGGCCGCGGTGCTCGGCGCCGCCCTGTTTGCCAGCGCCTCGAGGCTCGGGAGTGCGGCGGCCGTGGTCGGGGTGCTGGTCGGGCTGGTGCTGTGGTCCCGGCACAGTCACGTACTGCGCGGCCACTCGGTGTGGCCGGTCTATGTCGCGGTGGTGGCGGCCGTGCTCGCGGCCGCCTGGTACGGTCTGATGCCGCTCGCGGAGCGCCTGGTGGCCACGGATCTCGAGGAGAGCCGCCTGGAGGTCTTTGTGTTGATGGTGCAGGAGTTTCCCGCCCGCTGGTATCTCCACGGCATCGGCCTCGGGGGCTTCGAGGCCGCGTTCAAGCAGATTCAGCCCGCTCACATCAGTGGCTGGTACGATTACGCGCACAACGATCTGCTGCAGTGGCTGCTCGAGATGGGCCTGGTCGGGGGCGCCCTGCTGCTGGTGGTCATCATCGGTCTGCTCAGGTCCGCATACCTCAGCACCGAGCGCGTCGCGCTCTACGCCGGCCTCGCGGCACTGGCGCTGGTGGGCCTCGGCGACTTCAGCTGGCACATCCCGGCCACGCAGGTCGTCCTTGCGATCTATCTCGGCGTACTCCTGCACGACCGGCGCCGCCGGCGCCGCCGGCACACCCCACCCTCGTAGGAGCGGCTTCCAGCCGCGATAACCCGAACTCTCCCCTCTCGCGCTTGCGAACACGCCTCCCAGCCGCGCCCGCGGCGGTCCCCGTCCCTCGTAGGAGCGGCTTCCAGCCGCGATAACCCGAACCCTCCCCTCTCCCGCAAGCGGACAAAGCTGCCGGCAGCGGCTTTCCAACCGCTGCAGGCGGGCCCGAAGGGCGAACGACCGGATGCCCGGAGTAACGGGGCTGGACGTGACGGCCGGGGTGAGTGCCAGCGCCACGCCCCACCCCAGCCCTCCGCCGCAAGCGTGGGGGGCTTTCATCGTCGGGAGGGGCGCAGTGCCACGACCGTTAGCGGGGCCATTCCGGGGCCAAAAACAGGCCAATAAGCCGAAAAAACGGCGACTTTTCGGAGGCCTTTTATTGCTATTTCAATGGCTTGGCTTGGTCCGACCCCGGTTTTCCGGTTTGTGGCAGGGACATGGTGTCCGCCTCAAATCGCGGCCTGGTCATTGCGGTTTTCCCGGTTCTGCAGGGCACCCTGTGTCCAGGCCCAGTATTCCTCCGCTCCGCTCAGTGTGGTGAGGAACCAGGCATCTTCCTGGGCCAGCAACTGGCGCAGCACCTGGTTGTTGAGGTCGTGGCCGCTGCACATGCCCATAAAGCGGCCGATGATGATCATGCCGGCCAGGGACAGATCGCCCACCGCATCCAGCACCTTGTGGCGCACGAACTCGTCTTCAAAGCGCAGGCCTTCCTGGTTGATCACGCCCTTGTCGCCGATCAGCACTGCGTTCTGCAGCGAGCCGCCCTTGGCCAGGCCCAGCTTGCGCAGGGTGTCGATCTGTTCCTGGAAGCCAAAGGTGCGCGCAGCGCTTACATCGAAAGCCAGCAGATCGCGATCCAGGGGCACCGACAGCTCCTGGTGGCCGATGGCCGCGTTGTCGAAGTCGATGGTCATGTCGATCCGGGGTACCGGCGCCGGCAGGAAGCTGGCGGACTTGCCGTGTTCTTCCACCTGCACCTGATGGCGGATCACGATGGCACGGCGCTCGGTGTTCTGCTGGAGGGTGCCGGCCTGCTGGATCATGCGCACGAAGGGTTCCGCGCTGCCGTCCATGATGGGCACTTCGGGGCCATCCAGCACGATGCGGGCGTTGTCGATGCCGCACACATACAGGGCCGCCATCAGGTGCTCGATTGTGGACACCTTCGCGCCGAAGCGGTTGGAAATGGTGGTGCTCAGCCGGGTGTCGGTGACATTGTACCAGCGGGCGGCAATCTCGGACTGGAACAAAGGCACGTCGCGGCGGATGAAGATGATGCCGTTATCCGGGGCGGCCGGTTGCAACGTCATTCGCACTGGCAGGCCGCTGTGCAGGCCACGGCCGACGAAGGTCAGGTTGACGGCCAGGGTGTGCTGGAAATACCTGCTGATCATGGTTCTTCGCCTGTCGTTGCAGTTGACAGGTTCAGCTTACGAAGGGGCGCACACCGCACTGGGCCTGGAGCGCCATCCTGTTGTCAGCAGTTTGTCATTGGCCGCCAAGCGCTTATCCTTGGCTCCATAGCGCCTTCGGATGCCGGTTTCATGGCCTTTACCACCCTGAGTTCCTGGGCTCTGCTGGTCTGGGAGGAACTGGACCAGCGCGGCCTCGATGCGGATGCCCTGTTCCGGCAGGCCGGGCTTGATCCCACCCACCTGATGGATCCCAACGCCCGCTTCCCGGTGGAAATCCTGCGCCGCATGTGGGTTGCCACCCGCGAGGTGACCAACGACCCCGCCCTGGGGGTAGTCGTCGGCATGCGCTGGAATCCCACCACCTTCCATGCGCTGGGCTATGCCTGGCTGGCCAGCTCCACGTTGGCAGAAGGCTTCCACCGGCTGGCTCGCTACGGCCGCCTTGTTTCTGACCAGTATCAGGGTGAACTGACCCTGTCTGGCATGGAGTATCGCTACCGCGTCACTCCGCGCCCGCCAGCGGGTGACCCCGACCCCACCGCCATCGAGGCCATCACCGTCGCCATCGTCAAGATGTGCCGCCTGCTGGCCGGGGAGGGCTTCAGCCCACTGGAAATCGTCCTGCCCATCGCGCCAGGGGCCAGTGTGCTGCACCTGGAAACCAATCTGCGCGCGCCGCTGAGGTTCGGCGATCAGGCGCTGGAACTGGTGCTGGCACGGGCCGATATGGAAAAGCCCCTGCGCAGCGCCAATCCGGAGCTGTCGCGCCTCAACGAGCAGATCGTGGTGAAACACCTGAGCCAGTTGGAGCAGGATTCCGTGGGCCTGCAGGTGCAGAGCCGCATCGCCGAGGCCCTGCCGTCAGGTCGAGTTACCGAGGATGACATCGCTCGGACCCTCGGCCTGAGCAACCGCACCCTGCAACGGCGGCTGGCGGAAGAAGGAAAAAGCTTCGGCGACATCCTGCAGACCACCCGGCGGGAACTGGCGAAGAGTTACCTGCGGGAAAGCCAGCTCAGCATCAACGAAATCGCCTATCTGCTGGGTTTTTCCGAACAGGCCAACTTCACCCGCGCCTGCAAGCGCTGGTTCGGGCAAGCGCCATCGGAATATCGCCGCCAACTCACCGAAGCGGTTTGACGGGCGCTGAGGTAAAAGGGGACAGATTTATTTTTCTGTTCATTTTCCTGGTTCCTGCGCCATGAATCGCCACGCCCCCCACGCTGCGCTCGCGGCTAAAGGCTTCGCTCTTGGTGATGACGGATTAATCAGCGTTTACCTGGCGTGGAAGTCGGGCATTTCTCCCTTCTCCCGCTCGCGGACAAATCTGCCGGGGGCGGATTTCGAAATGGCTTGGGCGGGCGTGAAGGGGGGGCAGGATGCCTGGGGTAACGGGTTGGGGGCGAGGGCCGGGAGTGAAGGCGACGCCGCACCACCACCCCAGCCCTCCGCCGCAAGCTGGGAAGGGGCCTTCAGCGGCGGGCGTTGGCCGGTGCCTTGACCGTTAGCGGGGCCATTCCGGGGCCAAAAACAGGCGAATAAGGCGGAAAACGTCCGCTTTTCGGAGTCCTTTTATCGCTATTTCAATGGCTTGGCTTGGTCCGACCCCCGTTTCCGCCGTGTTGCATGGGAACCAACGATACGTGCGATTCGCATCAGAGTCGTTTTTTGCCCCTTAAGCTGCCCGATTCTGGGAAGCTTTCTTGGCGGGTTCGGTTGGATAGATCATCCGGCCAACGGCGATAATCCCATTGGGTGGATTGACGTCCGCGCTGCGTCCATTTGTACTCCCGTCAGGGGAATCCGACCAAAGGCCCGGGTTATGAGTGAGACACGGGAGATCCAGTGCCGTGGCAAAAGCGGTGGTCTCGGGGTCATCATCCCTTTGAGTACGACAGCGGCACTGGCCGCCGATACAGTCGGCTCGGTGGATACCGCGCAGGACGGTGGAGGTTACACCGTTGCGGACCACGCCGTGCTTTTTCCCATCGCTCTGCACACTGGCCCAATCCCAACCCTGACCTATGCTGAACCCGGATGAACTAGCGGAGGACCTGGCCAATTTCTGGTTCTCCGCGATTGCGGTGGCCAGTTGGGAAGGTCGCCTCAAGATTCTGAAGCAAATCGACGCACAGTTGCTCGCGGACCTCGAAACCGCCTCCGATTATGAAGCCGTCGCGCCGCGGTTTGTGGCCGCGGTGATCGAGCGGCTGGGGTTCCCGGCGGTTGAGAACCGGGCCCAGGCCGAGATCTTCGCGAGATCGGCGTTCGCGCATCACCGTGACGTGGCCCAGACTTGGCTGCAGAGCGCGGCCAGCGTCACGCCGCCTGATACGGCTTCGAGCGGCCGGGATCGCCGTCGCTTTGCCCGCAGGGACGTTGACGCCATCAGTGAGATCTGGGTGAACGAGCGCCGGTCGCCTTGCCAGTTGCTTGATCTTTCCCTTGGCGGAGTGCGGGTGACGTTGTGGGAGCCGGCACCCGTTCCAGGGACACCCGTGCGGCTCGACCTTCCGGATGAAGGCTTGCGCGAAGCAACCGTGGTATTCCGCGATGGCGCGGTGATGGGTCTACGCTTTGCCGTGCAGCCGGCCACTGCCTGACCTCCAAGGAAAGCAGGAAAACAGGAAAGGGGACAGATTTATTTTCCTCATTCCTGCGCCATGGATCGCCCCCTCCCGCCGCGCTGCGCTCGCGGCTAAAGGCTTCGCTCCTCGTGATGATGGATTCATCAGCGTTTTCTTAGCGCGGAAGTCGCGCATTTCTCCCCGCTCCCGCTTGCGGGCAAATCCGCCGGGGGCGGATTCCGAACCGTCGTAGGCGGACCCGAAGGGCGGAGGGCAGGATGGCCGGAACAACGGGCCGGGAATGTGAGGGCCGCGGCCAGCGCTGTACCCCCCATCCCGGCCCTCCCCGGCAAGCGGGCTTGCGTCGTCAGGAGTGGCACAGTGCCATGACCGTTAGCGTGGCCATTCCGGGGGCAAAAACAGGCCAATAAGGCTAAAAACGCCGGCTTCCTGGAAGGCTTTTATCGCTATTTCAATGGCTTGGCTTGGTCCGACCCCCCACTTCCCGACCTCAGAGCACCGGATCGTACGCCAGATCGAGGTCCGGTCCATGGAGGAAATGCCCTTGCAACAGGTCGATCCGCTCGTTCCAGAGCCTTGCGAGGCTGTCGGCGTTTTCGACGTAGGGAGCGATGACCGTGACGCCGCCCTCCCGGGTCTGTTGGAGGAGCTGCAGGATCGCAGGGGCGTTGTTCGACCCATCGGCAAGGCCCTGAATGAGGGCGCGATCCAGCTTCACGAAATCCATGTCGAGCGACTTGAGCAGTTCGAACGATGTCGTCCGGAGACCAAAGTGTTCCAGGCCCACGGCAATGCCCTGTTCGCGCAGTCCCCGGACCATCTCCTGAGTCCGCTGGCGTTGTAAAACCGCATCGGCTTCCCGGACCTGCACCACCACGGAACCGGGGTCAAGGGCACGGCGGTGCACCGTTTCCCCGAGCCAACCGAGGAAGTGGTCGTCCTGGATCGTGTCGCCGGTCACCTTCAGGAAAAAGGTCGTGTTGGGGGAGGTGCTTCGGTGTGTCGAGAGCCTTTCCACAGCGGTATCGATCACCCAGCGGTCGAGCAGGGCACCCATTCCCAGTTGTTCGGCCATGGTCAGGGTTTCCGACGGGAGACTCACGCCCCCGTTTTCGTCGCGGATGCGCAGCAGCACTTCATAGCGCTGTGTCGCGTCATTCCCGTTCACGGGGAACATGGGCTGAAACACCAGGAACAGCTTCTTGCCGAGAATCGCGTCCCGGATCCAGCGGCTCCAGTCCCTGCGCCCGGCGGCATCCAGAGTCGGCGTGCGGACTGCGGTGCTCCCGAACCCGGATGCGTCCTCGATGCCGTTTTCTGCAGCCGGGTCCGCTTTGGCCATTGCCCTGCAGCGCGTCGCCGCCTCACACAGGGCGGCCCGGGCATCGCCGTCCGGTCCTACCGGGGTCATGCCGAGCCGCAGGCGGACATCGCTCAGCCGCAGGTCCTCGCGGGGGACTTCCGCGGCAGCCTGCCTCAGGGATTGCTCGAGCGCTTCCAGTTGGTCCGGTTCCTCCCGGTGGATCAGGACCGCGTAAGCCGTATCGTCGTAGCGGGCGGGCACGTCTTCCGACTGGAGGTAGGGACGCAGCGCCGATTCGATGCGCGCAGGGAGTGCGCCGAGGATGCTCGAGTCATGCGAGCGGGAAAGCTGACCATAGCGATCGATTTCAAGGAACAGCACGGCCTGGAACCCGTCGGTTCCCGGGGTACTGCGGGCATGCTCCAGCACCTCCTCGAACCGGGAGCGTCCAAGAAAGGCACCGGGGCTTCCCGGCCGGCCCGTGCCCTGTGCCGTGAGGGTCCGGTACTGCGAAGCCCTCAGGCAGAGCCGCTCCAGCAGGTCGGACTCGGAGAACGGGTGCCGCAGGCAATCGAGCTCGAGTTGCCGGAATCGGTGCCGGTTCTCCATCCGGTCGGGCCCCTCGCCCAGCAGCACGATGGGTATCGTCTGCAGCGCGTCCTCCTGGCGCAAGAGATGCGCGAGCTCAAGGCCGTCCATGGCGGGCAGCGATGCGTCGACCAGGATCACCTCGGGCGCGAACTGGAGCGCGGCGGGCAGGGCCTGCATGGGATCACCAGGGCCTTCGACGACGAGACCGTTATCGTGCAGCATCGCCGTGCGGGTCTTGCGCACTTCCGGGTCGGCGTTCACCAGCAGAACCCGGTGGGGTGACCGGGCTTCCGCGGGAAGCAGTCTTCGCAGTCGCCACGCCAGTGAAGCCATCGGCACGGGCTCCTGGATGCAGCCATCCCCGCCCGCGCGGAGGACGTTCAGGCGCGTCTCCGGGTCCGCCCGATCCACGACCCAGAGAACGGGTACCGAGACCGGAATCTGCTCGCGCAGGACCTTCGTGACATCGCGCATGTCAGCGACGGCCTGACTAGGGTGACGCCTTGCGATGAAGGCACTCGGGGGCTGATCGGGCAGCGCTTGCAAGGCGGAATCGTGATCCTCGAAGACCCGCACGTCGAAGCCGTGCTCGTGCAGGTTCTCCGCGAGGGTCGATGGGCCCGTCGCGGTCGGAGCGATCAGGAAAACCACCGGCTTCGCACTGGCTGGAGTCGACGCTATCGGAGCGCCGTCGGCATCGGAGGCCGCTCTGGCCTGCTCCCCGGCACGTCTTCGCAACTCCGCAGGCACTTCCTCGATACCGGCCTGCCGCAGTGCCATCATGATGGTTGTGATGGTATCCACCTCGATGCGCGACAGGGGCTGCTGCGTTCGGACATGAAAGTGCAGACGCTCGTCCAAACGCCGCACGCGGTCCAGAAGGCGGCCGACTCGCTTGTCCCTGAGCTGGTCCACGAGCCTTTCCGTGCGCCCTCGCAGATCCCCGATTTCCTGCAGGGGGCAGGCACGTTTTCGCACGATGTGCCAGTGGTCGACCAGGTCCTCGAACGCCTGCGGCAGCTGCCGAAGGAATTCGGTTTGGGTCGAGCCCGTTGTCTTCGGTGGGGCGGTGTGTTGATCCATGCAACCTCGAAAGCCGCTGTAGGCACCGTGTCGCGCGCGCACCCGAGACCTTTCCAGCCCCAGCCCTGGTCGTGCAACTGCCGCGAGGGCCATTGATCATAGATGGAACACGCACACGATTCATCCGGGGCTTCTCGCAGGCAACCGTCGCTTCCGTGGCGCGACGGATCCCGGCGTGATAAACCGCCATCAGGTCCCCTGGCGCCGCGAACGGGAGTCCATCAGCTTCTCCGCGCGCGATTGCGGATAACGCCGGTAGGCACGCCGCTGTCCCGCCGAGCGCCTGCCTGTGCCGTCGGTTGAACGCCCGATCCCGGTGTGTCCGATCGGGTGCAGCGACGTGCCAGCCCAGCCCGTCAAGAACGAGGCGATGGCCGCCCTTGCGACCCTTTCGCGAGCGAGGCCCGCGCCCACAGGGGGGCGACCGGTGGCCTCGCAATGACCGGCCCTCGCGATGACGGCGGGGTTTGCCTCCGCGCCGCGCGACGACCACACTACCCACTACTGCACACCCGCTCCTCAAAATGACCAGAATCTTCGTCGCCGGCCACCGCGGCATGGTGGGTTCCGCCATCGTCCGCGCCCTCACCGCGCGCGGGCACTATCCGGCGCAGATCCTCACCCGCACCCGCTCCGAGCTCGATCTCCTGAGCGCGTCGGAAGTCCGCGACTTCTTCGCCGAAGAGCAGCCGGAGCAGGTCTACCTCGCCGCGGCCAAGGTCGGCGGTATCCATGCCAACAACACCTATCCGGCCGAGTTCATCCACGACAACCTGGTCGTCGCGACCAACGTCATCCACGCCGCGCACCGGCACGACGTGCAGAAGCTCCTGTTCCTCGGTTCCTCCTGCATCTACCCGCGCAACGCCGCGCAGCCGATGCGCGAGGATGCGCTCCTCACCGGCCCGCTGGAGCCCACGAACGAGCCCTACGCCATTGCCAAGATCGCCGGCATCAAGCTCTGCGAGAGCTACCATCGCCAGTACGGCCGCGACTACCGCAGCGTGATGCCCACCAACCTCTACGGCCCGCACGACAACTACCACCCCGAGAACAGCCACGTGGTGCCCGCGCTCCTGCGCCGCTTCCACGAGGCCGTGCAGCAGAACGCCCCCGAGGTCGTCATCTGGGGCACCGGCACCCCCAAGCGCGAATTCCTGCACGTGGACGACATGGCCGAGGCCTGCGTGCACGTGATGGAGCTGCCGGAGGCCACCTACCGTGCCGCGACGAAGCCGATGCTCAGCCACATCAACGTCGGCACCGGCCAGGACTGCACCATCCGCGAACTCGCCGAGACCGTCGCCCGCGTCACCGGCTTCCAGGGGCGTCTCGCATTCGACAGCACCAAGCCCGACGGCATGCCCCGGAAACTCCTCGACATCCGCCTGATCCGCTCGCTCGGCTGGGAGCCGCGCATCCCACTCGAAGAAGGCCTGAAAAACGCCTACCAATGGTTCACCGAGAACGCCCTGTAGGAGCGAGCCCTGCTCGCGAACGCGCCGCAGGCGCGGCTGAGGTGGGTGCAGCAATCAGCGCCGATTCGCGTGCAAGGCACGCTCCTACCGGGAACCACCCAAACCCTGTAGGAGCGTGCCCTGCACGCGAACGCGCCGCAGGCGCGGCTGAGGTGGGTGCAACAATCAGCGCCGGTTCGCGTGCAAGGCACGCTCCTACCGGGAACCACCCAAACGCTGTAGGAGCGAGCCCCGCTCGCGAACGCGCCGCAGGCGCGGCTGAGGTGGGTGCAACAATCAGCGCCGGTTCGCGTGCAGGCACGCTCCTACAGGTCGTTTTCGGCGGAAGGGGTGGCCCCAAACGCCAGCGCAAACCCTGTAGGAGCGTGCCCTGCACGCGAACGCGCCGCAGGCGCGGGTGAGGTGGGTGCGGCATCCAACGCCGATTCGCGTGCAGGCACGCTCCTACAGGGGGTCACCCAGACAAGGCGGGCGCCGCGGACCTTGTAGGAGCGAGCCTCGCTCGCGAACGCGCCGCAGGCGCGGCGGAGGGGGGTACTGCACCGAACGCCGATTCGCGTGCGAGGCACGCTCCTACAAAACCGGTCATCGCCGTGGATCCGCGGCATTTCCGGCCGACGGAGGTCGAAACCCTCCTCGGCGACGCGACCAAGGCCCACGAAAAACTCGGCTGGACGCCCCGCATCACCTTCAACGAACTCGTCGCCGAAATGGTCCGCGAAGACCTCGAAATCGCCATACGCGACGACCTTGTGCGCAACAGCGGCTACACCGTGATGAGCCACCACGAATGACGACCAGGAACCGCAAACCCGATTGAAGGAACGGAGGACATGCCATGCCAGGGAAGGCACAAGGGCACCGTCTGCGCCACGGGCGCTACAGCGAGACGGGGCGGATCTACCTGATCACCGCGGTCTGCGCGGACCGCAGCCCACGTTTCGGATCGTTCGCCGAGGGCCGCTGCTTCGTCCAAGCGATCCGGCGGGTCGAGCACCAGGCCACGACGCTGTGTTACGTGGTGATGCCGGATCACGTCCACTGGCTCATGCAGTTGGCAGACGACCAGGACCTCTCGAAGAACGTGCAGAAGGTGAAATCGCTGACCACACGCGGACTGCGCGCCCAGGGCGCTGCTCCGGGCCGCATCTGGCAGCGGGGATTTCACGATCGCGCGCTGCGCAGGGAAGACGATCTCCGCAACGTGGCGCGATACGTGGTGGCCAACCCGTTGCGAGCCGAACTGGTGCGGTCGTTGAGCGAATACCCCCTCTGGGACGCCATCTGGCTGTAGGAGCGGGCCTCGCCCGCGAACGCGCCGCAGGCGCGGCTGAGGTGGGTGCCGGATCAAACGCCGATTCGCGTGCAAGGCACGCTCCTACAGGTGCCCACCCAGACCTTGTAGGAGCGGGCCCCGCCCGCGAACGCGCCGCAGGCGCGGGGTGAGGTGGGTGCCAGAGCAAACGCCGATTCGCATGCAAGGCACGGTCCTACAGGTGCCCACCCAGACCTTGTAGGAGCGAGCCCTGCTCGCGAACGCGCCGCAGGCGCGGGTGAGGTGGATGCCAGAGCAAACGCCGATTCGCGTGCAAGGCACGCTCCTACAGGTGCCCACCCAGACCTTGTAGGAGCGGGCCCCGCCCGCGAACGCGCCGCAGGCGCGGGGTGAGGTGGG
>PWGH01000041.1 GCA_003555285.1 Thioalkalivibrio sp. | reverse complement strand
TGCAGCAGGGCCGTCAGATCGTCGGTGTCCATCTCCGACAGCAGGAAGCGGGCCTCGCTGCGCGGCGTGGCGTCGAGCAGGCGGACCTGGTGATCGGGGTCGAGGTAGCCGAAGACGTCGGCCTTGCGCCCGGGCGGCAGGCGATTGAACACCGCCGGCACGTCGTCGTCCGCCAGTTCCATCAACACCCAGGCGATATCCTGGACGCGCATGAAGTCCAGCGTCTCCTGCAAGGCCTCGCGATCGTCCAGGCGCAGCAATTCCTGGACCTCGATCACGAATTGTTCCAGGTTGTGCTCCATACCGCTCTCCGGACCGATCCGGGGCAAGGCCCCGGGCGAGGTACACGCTGCAGGCAGCGCAGATTCGGCTTCCAGCACGGATCGCGGGTGCATCGGGGCTCGGCGGCGGGGCAGCGCAGAGGCCCAGGAAGGCGGGGCATCGGCGATGCCGCCCGCACGCGGCGAACGGCGACGAATCACACGGAAGGTCCGGCCGGTGTTCCACGTGCCTTGCGGCAGCGGACCGTGCCGGGTGAGGGCGGGTCTGCTAGCGCAAGGCGCGGCTAGATCGACAGCGTCGGTTGCATTTCAAGGCAGCTACCCGTTTTGGGACGACTTCTTCAGTGTACCGGAGGACCGTGTTGGGTGAAACCGCGTAACCGGCCGGCCGCGGCTGTGGCTGGTTGTTTTTTTAACACTGCCCGAACCGATCGGTGGCCCTACGGCGAATCCCTGCATTCGCCTCCGTCCGCGGGGGTGGGGGATGATAGGCCATGCCACAGATTCCCCCCAGTGTCCTCGAATGCCGCGCCCTTGGCTTCTCCTATCGGGGTGCGGCCGGCGCGACCGCCGTGCTATCCGGCGTCGATCTGACGCTGCTCGCGGGCCAGCGGGTCGCGATCGCCGGGGCCAGCGGCAGCGGCAAGTCGACCCTGCTGCATCTGGCGGCGGGCCTGGAAACCGCGAGTGCAGGCCGGGTTCGGGTGAACGGCGTGGAACTGGGCGGTCTTGGTGAGCGTGAGCGTACGATTCTGCGGCGTCGGGATCTGGGCGTCGTGTTTCAGGCCTTTCACCTGATTCCGACGCTGACGGCGCTGGAAAATGTGGCGCTGCCACTGGAACTCGACGGCCGGGCGTGGGGTGCGCAGGCGCGGGAGCGCGCCCGGGCCCAGTTGGCGCGGGTGGGGCTCGCGGACAAGGCGGGGCGGTATCCCGAGCAGCTCTCCGGTGGCGAGCAGCAGCGCGTGGCGATCGGCCGCGCGCTGGTCCATGAACCCGCGCTGATCCTCGCGGACGAGCCCACCGGCAACCTCGATTCCGCGACCGGTGAGGGTGTTTTTCGCCTGTTGCTCGATCAGGTCGCTGCCACCGGCAGTGCCCTGCTGATGGTCACCCACAGCCCCGCGTTGGCGGCACGCCTGGACCGCACCCTGCACATGGTCGACGGCCGCCTGATGCCGGAAGGTGCGTTGCCCACCGTGCCGGGCACGATCGGGTCGGGCACGATCGAGAACGGACGCGAGTGAAGCTGTTGCTGCGCGCCTGGCTGCGGGATTGGACGCGGCATCCATTGCAGCGTCTGCTGACCCTGCTTGGCGTGGCGATTGCCATTGCCGTGGTGCTCGCCGTGGATCTGGCGAACCAGTCCGCGCAGCGGGCTTTCGACCGCTCGATGGTCGAGGTCGCCGGTGCGGCGACACACCAGATTCTGGGCCCGGCCGAGGGCTTTTCGGACCACCGCTACCGCGCGTTGCGTCTCGCCGGTTGGCGCGATCTGGCGCCGATCGTCGAGGGTCCATTGCGCCTCGAAACCGGCGAGACGGTCTACGTGCTGGGGGTCGATCCGCTGGCCGAGGCGCCGTTCCGGGAGACGGCGGCCGGTTTCGGTTCGGTCCCGGTGCAACGCCTGATGACCGAACCCGGGACGGTGCTGGTGCCGCCGGAGTGGTTGGCGGCCCAGGGTCTGGGCGCTGCGCAGCGCGAGGCCCCGGGCCGCGATGCCGCCGACCCCGCCGGCGGAGCCGAAGCGGGGTCGGCTGCGGAGCTTCGGGTGACCGTGCAAACGCCCACCGGTCGGCAGCGGATCACGGCGCTGGCGGCGCCCGAGACCGGCCGGGAGAACCGGATCTGGGTCACCGACATCGCCACCGCCCAGGTGCTGCTGGACCGCATTGGCGTGCTGGATCGCATCGACGCCCGCCTGGAGACCCCGGAGCAGCAGGCCCGTCTGGAGGCCCTGCTGGCCGCGGACCCGGATCCCGTGCTCGATCTGGTGCCGGTCGCGGCACGGGATGCCGCGGCCCGGGAACTGGCGCAGGCATTTCGGATCAATCTCACCGCGATGAGCCTGCTGGCGCTGCTGATTGCGGCCTTTCTGATCTACAACACCCAGACCTTCTCGGTGCTGCGCCGGCGTGAGATCCTGTCCAGCCTGCGCCTGATCGGCGTCAGCCGCGGGCAGGTCGTCGGCCTGGTGCTGTTCGAGGCCCTGCTGGTCGGCCTGATCGGCACCGTGCTCGGTGCGCTGGCGGGCATCGCGCTGGCGCAGGCCTTGGTCGGACAGGTGGCGCGCACGGTCTCCGATCACTTCTTCGTGGTGGCGGTCAGCGCGGTGGAACCGCGTCCGCTGGCACTGGTGGCGATGCTCGCGCTCGGCCTGGGGTTATCGCTGCTCGCGGCGCTGGCACCCGCCTGGGAGGCGGCGCGGGGTCAGGGCATCGGCGGTACAGGCCGGGCCGCACTGGAGCAACGTACCCGCAGCCTGACCGGCTACCTGCTGCTCGCCGGACTGCTGGCGCTGGGGCTTGGTGCGGCGATCGTGGCGCTGGGCCTCGGGGCCTTGATCGGCGGGTTCATCGCGTTGTTTCTGATGATCACCGGGTTTCTGCTACTCCTGCCGCGGTTGCTGGCGTTGGGTCTGCGGGGGCTCGGGGGGCCGGTGGCCGAGCGCCTGAACTGGCCCTTGGCCCGGCTGGCCGGACGCAGCCTCGAGCGCAGCCTTTCGCGCAGCGGCCCGGCGGTGGTGGCTCTGACCTTGGCGCTGGCGGCGGCGATCGGCGTGAGTGTGCTGGTCGGCAGCTTCCGAATCAGTGTCTCGGACTGGCTGGGCCAGACGCTGACTTCCGATGTCTATGTGGTCTCCGCGAGTCCCGCCTCCGCGCGCGGTGGCCTGGGCTTGCCCGGGGACTGGGCCGACGCGATGGCCGACTGGCCGGAGGTGGCCTCGGTCAGCACCGGCTCCACGTTGGAGGCGGTGTCGGAACACGGCGTGATCCAGCTGTTCCTGTTGGCGCCGCATCCGGACTGGTTGGAGCATCTGCCGCTGGTGGCGGGCGATCCGGTGGGGCTCGATCGCCGCCTGCGGGAAACCGACAGCATCCTGATCACCGAAGGCCTGGCGGCGCATCAGGACGTCGCGGTCGGCGATCGCCTGGCCATTTCCACCCCCCAAGGACGCGGTCCGTTCGTGGTCGCCGGAATCTATCGCGACTACAGTCACCCCGGCGGCACGGTCCTGATGCGCGCCGATCGCTATTACGGCGGCGCGCCGCCCCGCTTCGGTTCGATGGGTCTGCAGCGGGCTGCGGGGGTGACTCCGGAGGTCCTGGAGGCCCGGATCGAGGCCTGGCTGCGGGAGCGGCCGACCCCGGCGCTGATCACCCGCCCCGAGGCGATCGAGACGGAATCGATGGCGATCTTCGACCGCACCTTCGCGATCACGCACCTGCTGCGCCTGATCACGCTGCTGGTGGCCTTCGTCGCCATTCTCAGCGCACTCGTCGCGCTGCAGATGGAGCGGGCCCGCGAATATGCGGTGCTGCGCAGCACCGGACTGCTACCGGCGGGGGTGTCGCGCCTGGTCTTCCTGCAGGGTGCGGTGCTCGGTCTGTTCGCCGCGGTGGCCGCGATTCCACTGGGGCTCGGCATGGGCTGGATGTTGATCGAGGTGATCAACCGGGAGGCCTTCGGCTGGCGCATGGATGTTCGGGTGCCGGCGCTGCCGCTGGCGGAGAATCTGCTGATCGGTCTCGGGGCGGCGCTGCTGGCCTCGATTTATCCGGCTTGGCGGCTGGCGCGAATGCCGCTGGTGCCGGCGCTGCGGGTGACCGCGTGAGCCGCGAGGCGCCGATG
>PWGH01000135.1 GCA_003555285.1 Thioalkalivibrio sp. | reverse complement strand
TGGCCCACCCTGATATGGATTGCATCGCAACTATCTGTGCCAAAAGGCCCTTTTTTTGGCGCAGATGTTGGCCGATCCCCAAGACTTCATGGATTGCGATGCAATCCATGGGGTCTACGGGGGGCGACGTCTACCAGGAAAAAAAGAGGAAGACGATGGTATCCATGCCTCGGGCGCGATGGCGGCGCGCCAGTCCGATCGGGCGCGTGCGCCCGGCAAGGTCGATGTGCACCTCAACGTCAGTCATCGCAAGACTCTCCGGACGTCCGCTTGAGGTGCACGTGCTTGGGCGGTTCGGCGCTGGCCAGCGCCTGTCCCACGGGGCCGTTACCGATGTCGGCGACCATCGCATCGATGCGCGTGTCCATCGTCTCGCCGCTGATGAACGGGCCTCCTGCAACCGACGATAAGACCGGGTCGTACCCCGATCAACTCCTCCCGCGGATGGGTTTAGCCGGAAGGGGGAATGGGTGCCTGTGCCAGCCTCCGGCGGTTCGAAATCCTTGCTGGACCATTGGGGGTTTCCGGATCATTCAGTGCGTGGGAAAGTGTACCGTGCAGCGATTCCATACGCGGATGCAGAACCTCGTCAGTGCCGCTTGTTCAAACCGATTGTTGTAGCTACAATAATAACGTGAAGATCAGTTTTGATCCGGCCAAGCGTGAAAAAACTCTCGCTGAGCGAGGGCTTGATTTCGCTGACGCGGCGATTGTCTTTGAGGGGCTGACGCTTGAAGTGGAGGGCAGGCGCCGTGAGTACGGCGAAAAGCGCGTCATCTGTTACGGAACCCTGGCCGATCGCTTGGTTGTCGTCGGGTATACCCCGCGGGGCACCGAGCGCCACGTGTTCAGTATGAGGAAGGCGAATGTCCGAGAAAAAAACCGAGTTGGGCCACTCCTTGGGCTCTGACCTGAAGCGGGTCGACGCCCATCGAGTGGCCGACGCGGAGTACGAAGAGTTGCCAGAGGTGACGGAGGAGATGCTGTCCCGTGCTGTGATCAAAAAAGCGGGCCGTCCCGTATCCTCTAACCCCAAGCTTCAGGTGACGATCCGTCTTCCGGCCGATGTCCTCGCGCGTTGGAAGGCGACAGGCCCCGGATGGCAGACACGCATGGCCAAGCGATTGGAACGGCCGTAGGCAATGTGCCGGTTGGCTCGCGCAAGATCAGGGCCCGATCGCGTTTCGCCTCAGCGCACGATTCGGGTCACACCACTGGGGGTTCCCACCAGCAGCACATCGGCCGGCCGGCGGGCGAACAGGCCATTGGTGACCACGCCGGCGATGTGATCGATCTCGCTCTCGAGTTCCACCGGGTTCAGGATGCGCAGGTTGTGCACGTCCAGGATCACGTTGCCGTTGTCGGTGCGGAAGTTCTCGCGCAGCACCGGGTTGCCGCCGAGTGCCACCAGCGCGCGGGCGACCTGGCTGCGGGCCATCGGGATCACCTCCACCGGCAGCGGGAACGCGCCGAGCAGATCGACCTGCTTGGTCTCGTCGATCACGCAGATGAATTGCTCCGAGGCCGCGGCGACGATCTTCTCGCGCGTGAGGGCGCCGCCGCCGCCCTTGGTCAGGTGCAGGTGGGCGGTGGCCTCGTCGGCGCCGTCGACGTAGATCGGCAGTGGGCCGGCGCTGTTGAGTTCCAGCACCTCGATGCCGTGGCCGCGCAGGCGCTGGGCGCTGGCCTCGCTCGAAGCGACGGCGCCGTCGATCCGGCCCTTGATCCGGGCCAGCGCGTCGATGAAGAGGTTCGCGGTGGAGCCGGTGCCGACGCCGACGATCCAGCCGCTTTGCACGTAGTCGAGCGCGGCTTCGGCGACGGCCTTCTTCATTTCGTCCTGTGTCATGTCGAGTCCCTGGGTGGCGGAAGGTGCCTGAGCATACCGAGGGCGAACGGACCTGTCCAAGCGGCGCGGCAGCGCCCGGGGAAGGCGTCGAGATCTCCTGTAGGAGGCCAGCCCTCTGGCCGATGGGTTTGTGAATGCCGCGACGCCGTGTCGCCGAGAGGGCTCGCCTCCTACAAGGGCGACAGCGGGTGACAACGGGCGACAGACTTCCCTGGCTCGGGCGCGTGTCTGGGGCGCTGTGGGGCGCCGTGGTATCGTGCTGCGCATGACCTACCCCTATCTGGAAAAGATCCTGACCGCCTCGGTCTACGACGTCGCGCGGGAGACGCCGCTCGATGCGATGCCCATCCTGTCGCAGCGGCTCGGCACCTCGATCTGGCTCAAGCGCGAGGACCTGCAGCCGGTCTTCTCGTTCAAGCTGCGCGGCGCCTACAACCGTATCGCGCAGCTGAGCGCGGCGGAGGCGGAACGCGGGGTGATCGCGGCGTCGGCGGGCAATCATGCCCAGGGGGTCGCGCTCGCGGCGTCGCGGCTCGGAATCAAGGCGGTGATCGTGATGCCGGTCACCACGCCGCGCATCAAGGTCGACGCGGTGCGCCGGCTCGGCGGCCGCGCGGTGCTGCACGGCGATTCCTTCGACGAAGCCTCGCTGCACGCGCGGATGCTGCAGGAGAAGCACGGCTACGTGTTCATCCACCCCTTCGACGACCCGGCGGTGATCGCCGGCCAAGGCACGGTGGCGATGGAGTTGCTGCGCCAGCACCCCGGGCCGCTCGATGCGGTGTTCGTGTGTGTCGGCGGCGGCGGGCTGCTGGCCGGCATGGCCGTGTACATCAAGCGCCTGCGCCCGGACATCCGGGTGATCGGAGTCGAACCGGTCGATGCGCCGTCGATGTACGAGGCGCTGCGCCAGAACGAGCGGGTGGTGCTGGATCAGGTCGGGATTTTCGCCGACGGCGCCGCGGTGCGTCAGGTCGGGGTGGAGACCTTTCGGCTCGCGCGGGAGTTCGTCGATGAGATGCTGTTGGTCGACACCGACGAGATCTGTGCGGCGATCAAGGACATCTTCGAGGACACGCGGGTGATGGCCGAGCCGGCCGGCGCGCTCGCCGTCGCCGGTCTGAAGAAGTATGTGGTGCGCGAGGGGCTGAAGAACGGCCAGCTGGCCGCGGTGCTCAGCGGCGCGAACATGAACTTCGACCGGCTGCGGCACGTGGCCGAGCGCGCCGAGATCGGCGAGCGCCGGGAGGCGGTGTTCGCGGTGACGATCCCCGAGCAGCCGGGCAGCTTCCGGCGCTTCTGCAAGGCGATCGGCAAGCGCGGCATCACCGAATTCAACTACCGTTACGGCGACGACACCGACGCGCATGTCTTCGTCGGCCTGAAGGTCGAAGGCGGGGATCCCGAAAAGCACGAGGTCCTGGAACGCCTGCGCGCCGAGGGCTACGCGATCCTGGACATGACCGACAACGAAGTCGCGAAGCTGCACCTGCGGCACATGGTCGGCGGCCACGCCAGCCACGTGAAGAACGAATCGCTGTACCGCTTCGAGTTTCCGGAACGCCCGGGGGCGCTGATGAACTTCCTGGCGCGCATGGGCGCGAAGTGGAACATCAGCCTGTTCCACTACCGCAACCATGGCGCCGCCTTCGGCCGCGTGCTGGTCGGCATGCAAGTCCCCGAAGCCGACAGCGAACGCTTCCAGGTCTTCCTCGACGAACTCGGCTACGCCTGGTGGGACGAGTCCGACAACCCCGCCTACCCCCTGTTTCTCCGGTAACCCTCGAAGGGTGGGTTAAGCGCAGCGGGGCCAACCCCTTGACCTTCGGGGCCGCCCCGGTGGGCCCGCTGCGCTTGGCCCACCCTACAGGGCGTCGGTGTCGTGGACGGTTAGCGCTGTTTGGCCGCCAGGGCTTCTTCGTTGAAGGCGGCGTCGATGGTGACGATGGTTTTTTCGACCAGCCGGAAGCTTTCCACTGGCGCGTCGTCCTTCATGTACTTCAGGCGCACCGGGCCGATCGACTTCACCGCGGTGGCGCGATCGAGTTCGGTGGCGGGGTCGTCGCTGCCGGCGCCGTCCATCAGCGCGTTCAGCACCTCGGCGACGACGGGGTCGCGATGGCCACCGGCGCGCGCCTTGGCGAGCGTTTCCGCGGCGTCGCCGTCCCGCAGGGCATGGTCCATGTGGTAATCGAGGTAGTTCACCAGTCGTTCGAGGTTCATCGCGTGGGTTCCTTGCGAGTGGGGTGGGTGGGACAGGTTGGGCGAGTGGGGCGCGCTGGGCGGAGGGGACGAGTGGGCGGAATCG
>PWGH01000004.1 GCA_003555285.1 Thioalkalivibrio sp. | reverse complement strand
GTCCGGACCGGGCACACCCCACACGGCTCGGGCACGGCCATGGTGGGCCAGGCACGGCCATGGCGGGCCGGGCACGGCGGGCCGGGTGCCGTTGGCTCAGTTGCGGCCGGCGCGCAGGATGCCCCGGGCGCTGCCTTCGATGAATGCAATCAGGGTGCGCACCTCGTCGAAGGGGGTCTCGGCCAGCAGCGCCGCCATGTGGGCGCGGCGTTCGCTGCGTCCGCGCAGCACCTCGGCGAAGGCGCGGTGCAGGGCCTGGATGGCTTCGTCGCTGAAGCCGTGCCGACGCAACCCGACCTTGTTGATGCCGATCAGCCGGGCGTAGTTGCCGCTGGCCAGGCAAAACGGCGGCAGATCCCGGTTCAGCGCGGCCCCCATGCTGGTGAAGGCATAGGCGCCGATACGGCAGAACTGGTGCACCAGGGTGAATCCGCCCAACGTGCAATGATCCTGCACCTCGACGTGCCCGGCGAGCGACGCGGCATTGGACAGAATAATGTCGTTGCCGATCGTGCAGTCGTGCGCGATGTGCACGTAGGCCATGATCAGGTTGTCGTGACCGATCACCGTCTCGCCGCGGCCGCGCACCGTGCCTCGGCTCAGGGTCACGGATTCGCGAATCACGTTGCGGTCCCCGATCACCAGCCCGGTCGGTTCGCCCTTGTAGGTGCGGTCCTGCGGGGCCTCGCCGATCGAGGCAAACTGGTAGATGCGGTTCTCGCGGCCGATTTCGGTCGGACCCTGGATCACCACATGGGGTCCGACCCAGGTCTCGGCGCCGATGCGCACGTTCGCGCCGATCACCGAGAAAGGCCCGACGTTGACCGAAGGATCAATCTCCGCGCTCGGATGCACATCGGCGCGTGGGTCGATCATGTGTCGAGTTCCTTCCCCACACACATCAGTTCGGCGGACGCGCAAAGGTCCGTGCCCACATGGGCCTCTGCGGTGAAGCGCCAGATGCCGCGCACGGTGCGCACATGCTCGACCCGCAGCAGCAATTGATCGCCCGGGACGACCAGACGCCGGAAGCGGGCGTTGTCGATGCCGACGAAGAGGTAGAGCTGCTCCTTGTCCTGGTTGACGCCTCGGTGTTCCTCGGTCTTGAAGGCCAGCAGGCCGGTGGCCTGCGCCAAGGCCTCGAGGATCAGTACCCCCGGCATCACCGGCTTCACCGGAAAGTGGCCCTGGAAATAGGGTTCGTTGTAGCTGACGTTCTTGATGGCGGAAAGATACACACCCGGCTCGTAATCCGTGACCCGATCCACCATCAGAAACGGGTACCGATGCGGCAGATAGCGCATCACCTCCAGTATGCTCAGGCCATCCACGTCATCATTCCTTTTCTAATTATTGAATCCCGCGACGCCCCAGGCGCCGCAGAGCCGCGAGCGTGCGGTTCCAGGCACGCGCCTCCTGCTGCGGCACTCCGGAGGCGTAATGCCCTGGCTGGGTGATCGAATGGGTCACCAGCGTCATCGCGTGGATCGTCACGTGATCCGCGATCTCGAGGTGCCCGAGTATACCGGCTCCACCGCCAATTGCGCAGTGGCGCCCGATACGCGCGCTCCCGGCGATGCCCACGCAGCCGGCAATGGCCGTGTGTGCACCGATCACCACGTTGTGCGCCACATGCACTAGATTGTCGATCTTGACCCCCTCGCCGATCACGGTGTCGTCCAGAGCCCCACGATCCACCGTCGTATTGGCGCCGATCTCCACCCGATCGCCGACGATCACGCTGCCGAAATGCTCGACCTTGATCCATTCGCCGGCATCCGCGGCGAAGCCGAAACCATCGGCGCCCAGCACCGCCCCCGGCTGGATCAGCACTGCGGCCCCGATGACCACGTCCTGCAGGACCACACAACCCGGGCTCAGGTAGCTGCCCGCCCCGATCCGCACCCGCTCGGCGACCAGGGCACCGGCCCCGACATAGGCCTCGGCCGCGATCTGGCTGCCGGCGCCAACGCGGGCCCCGGCGCAGACGCAGGCCGACGGATCGACCACCGCCTGCGGATGCACCCAGGCACCCGCGTCGATACCGGGGGCGAAGTGGCGGCGGTTGGAGAACCGGGCACTGAGCACGGCAAAGGCGGCGTGCGGATTGGCCACCCGCACCTGAGTGCATCGATCCGCCACCCGATCCTCGATCGGCCCCAGATCGGCCGGTAGCAGCACGATACCGGCCGCGGAGTGCACCAGTTGGGCCCGATGCCGTTCGTTGGCGACGAAGACGATATCCCCGTCCCCGGCGCGGTGGAGCGGCGCCAGGCGATAACCCCGGCGCTCGGGCGCGCCGATCACCTCGCCGTCGAACTGCTGCGCCAGTTCCTGCGCGGA
Source organism: Thioalkalivibrio sp. (assembly GCA_003555285.1). Next base: position 1,820 of record PWGH01000004.1, on the reverse strand, counting down.
GACACCGCGCTCAGCGGCGGCGCTGCATCGCGGCGATGATGTCATCGGTGATATCGATGCGGTCACTGGAGTACAGCACGTTGCGCTCGGTCAGGATCAGATCGATCTCCCGCTCCCGGGCCAGATCGATGATTGCGTCGTTGATCAGGCGCTGCAGCTTCGCCAGTTCCTCGTTGCGACGCACGTTCAGGTCCTCGGTAAAGCTCTCCTGGGCCCGCCGGAACTCCCGCGAGCGCGCGGTGAACTCGCGCTCGAGGTCGGCGCGCTGATTGATCGTCATCAATTCGCCTTCGCGCTCGAGTCGGTCACGCAGCTTCTGCAACTCCTCGCGCTCGCTCACCAGCTGCGAATCGGCCGGCGAGAACTCACGCTCGAGCTCCTTCATCGCCTGCGCCGCCTGCGGCGAGTCCTCGAGGATCTTGTTCATCGTCACGAAGGCGATGTTCTGCTGCGCCGCCAGGGCACCCGGCAGCAGCATCAGCCCGGCCAGCAGCCCCGTCCATAGACTGACACGCAGGAACCTTCCGGTTACGGTCTTCATACACGCTCCACCTCAGAATGAATGGCAGGGGTGATCATCGTGCCGATCCGCGAACTAGAATCCGGCGCCCAGCAGGAACTGCAGCGACTGCGTCTCGTCGCCGGGCTTGTCGCGCAACGGCGTGGCATAACTGAAGCTCAGCGGGCCGACCGGCGACATCCAGGTCAGCGCCAGACCGGCCGACGCGCGCAACGCGTCGACATCGAAATCGCCGGTGCTTTCGAAGGTCTGACCAGCATCGACGAAGCCGCTCATGCGCACCGCCCGATTGTCGGCCGCAAAGGGCAGCGGGAAGAACAACTCGGCGGAGGCCGTGGTCCGGAAGCTGCCGCCGAACGGATCGTTGTTGCTGTCCTCCGGGCCCAGCGAGTTGTCTTCGAAGCCGCGCACCGAGCGGATGCCGCCGGCGAAGAAGTTCTCGAAGAACGGCAGTTCGTCGGTATCGCCGTAGCCGTCACCCAGGCCGACGCCGGCCGAGAAACTCAGTGAATAACGGTCGGAGAGCTTGAAGATCTCCTGGCCGGCATAGGTCAGGCGGTAGTACTCGAGGTCGCTGCCCGGGACCGTGACCTGCGCGCCGACGCGATGGCGCCGGCCCGAGGCGGCGAAGATCGCGCGGTCGCGGGTATCGTGGGTGTACGACACCTCGGTGGAAAAGAGGTTGTAGGAGTCGCCCTTGCGCTCGAGGAAATCGAGGATCTCGAAGGGCGTGGTCGCGCTGGTCACGATCTCGACGTGCTCGAAACCCGGGCGGATGTTCAGCGTGCCGTACTCCGAGAACGGGAATCCGTAGCTGACATTCGCGCCCCAGCGGTTCGACGCGAAGCGCGAGATGTTGGCCTCCTCGCCATCGATCTTTTGATAGAACAGCGAGAAGCCCCGGCTGGCCCCGTGGATGGTGTAGTGCGGGTTCAGCACGCTCAGGTTGACCAGTTGCGACACCTTGCTGTTGCTGACCGCGAAGGTTACCCGGTTGCCGGTGCCCATGAAGTTCTCCTGGGTCAGGCTGGCGGTCAGCAACAGGCCCTGATTCTGCGAGAAGCCGGCACCGACCGAGACCGCACCGGACATGCGCTCGGTCACCGCGATCTCCAGATCGACTTCATCGTCGCTCCCGGGAACGCGACGGGTTTCGATGTTCACGGTCTCGACGAAGGCCAGACGCTGCAGCCGAATCCGGGAGCGGTCGATCTGCTGACCGTTGTACCAGGCACCCTCCATCTGCCGCAGTTCGCGCCGGTAGACGCTCTCCTGGGTCTGAGTGTTGCCGGTGATGGCG
>PWGH01000241.1 GCA_003555285.1 Thioalkalivibrio sp. | reverse complement strand
CGAGCCGATGGCGGCGCTCTTCGGCCCCCACGGGGTGGTGAATCTGGTGTTCTACCTCGGGCTGGTTTCGGGCGGGGTACTGCTGGCGACCACCGGCAGTTTCGGTTTGATTCCGGCCGTCGTGGTCGGTGCGGCGCTCACGGGGCTGGCGACGTACAACTGGTTCCACATGAAGTCCCCGATCGGCGAGAAGATCCTGGTCGTGTTGATCGAGACCCTGGAAACGGTGATCGGTTATCTCTCCAACACGCTGTCGTTCCTGCGCGTCGCCGCCTTCAGCATCAACCACGTCGCGCTGATGATCGCCGTGCTGACGCTGGCCGGCATGATGGGCACCGTCGGCTCGGTGGTGATGATCGTGTTCGGCAACATCTTCGTGATGGTGCTCGAGGCGGTGATCGTGACCATCCAGGTGATGCGCCTGCAGTATTTCGAGGGCTTCTCGCGTTATTTCTCGGCCGACGGACGGGCGTTCACGCCCCTGCGTCTGCGCCGGCGTGCCCCGGCGACCTGAGACCCTATTCCGCTTTCCAATCCGCATCTCTTTATCGACCCCCTTCGTTCTGTTCCTTCAACCCTGGAGTTCCCCATGCACTGGCTCGTTGGTCTCATGTCCTTTGCCATCCTCGGCGTGATCGCCGCCGGCTTCTATCTGGAACTGCGTCCGGCATTGGCGCCGCGACTGCGCAACCTCTTCAAGCCGGCGCTGGCCGTGCAGATGACGGTCTTCGTCGGCGCGATGGCCGGGATTCTGGTGCTCGGGATCGGTGATGCGATCGCGCAGCCGGCCGTCGTCGAACAGGCCGTCACCGAGGTCAGTATCGGCCTCGGGCTCGCGATCATCGGCGTCGGCATCCCGACCGCGCTGTCGACCATCGGCGCCGGCATCGCCGTGGGCCCGATCGGTTCCGCCGCGCTCGCCGCGATCACCGAGAAGCCGGAAATGCTCGGCCGAAGCCTGATCTACATCGGCCTGGCCGAGGGCATCGCGATCTACGGCCTGGTCGTCAGTATCCTGCTGCTGAACAGGATCTGACGGGGGCCCTCGTGACTGCGGATGCACCCCAGGCCAATGCATCACCGGCCAATGCAGTACCAGGACGGGTCACTCGGCTGGTCTTCATGGGAAGCCACAGTCTCGCCGATGGCTTCCGGCTGATCGGTTTCGAAACCCACGCCGACCCCGAACCCGGGGACGTCAACCGGGTGTTGCGGGACCTGCAGCGTGGCCGGGACAGCGCCTTCGTGATCCTGGACGACGCCATGATGGACTGGGACCTGCCGATGCTCGCGCAACTGCGCCGGGAAGGGGGTCGCATCATCGTGGTTTCGCTGCCGCCGCTGGAGAGCCAGCCGCCGCAGCTGACCAGCGATGTGGCGGCCCGACTGCAGAACCTGTTCGGGGCCGCCACCATTTCCCCAGAGGAATCAACGTGAATCAGGTACAGGAACTCGAGCAGGCGATACTGGCGCGCGCCGAGCAACTCGCCCGCCAGTTTGCCGACCAGGCGCAACGCACGCGGGAGACCCTGCTGCGCGAGGCGGCCGAACGCCTGCGCCAGCGCGAGCAACGCGAAGAGACGCAGGCCAAGGCGCTGGGCGAACGGCGCTACCGTCAGCGCATCCAGGCGGCCGAACTCAAGCTGCAAAGCCAGTTGGACCGGGTGCGCTGGAATCTGGTGCGCGGGGTCGAGAGCCGCCTCGAGGAGCAGATGCAGGGCGTCATTGCCGATGCCCCGGCCTATCTGGAGCACCTGCGCAAGCTGATCCTTCACGGCGCCGAGGTCTTCGAGAGCGAGGCCGTCGTGGTCAGCGCCAACGCGGCCGATCAGCGGCAATTGAGCGCGCAGTGGGCCGAGCTGGAACACGCGGTGTCGGGGATCCGGCTGCGCCTGGACGAGACGCCCATCGAGACCCTGGGCGGGGTGCTGCTCCGGAGCGAGGACGGCCGCATCCGCGTCAACAACACCTTCGAGGGCCGCATGGCCCGCCTGCGGCTGCGTTTGCAGCAGGTGATCCTGGAACGGCTGCTGCCGAGTGCCCAGGATCCGGCCCCCTCCTTCAGCGGATGACATCATGAGCGAGACTGAACGCGTCGGCACCGTCCGGGATATCAACGGACCGATCGTCACCATCCAGCTGCCCGGCATTCGCCATGGCGAACAGGTCAAGATCGGCGAGCTCGGCCTGTTCGGCGAGGTGATCTCCTTGAGCGGCGATCAGGCCACGGTACAAACCTACGAGTCGACCGACGGCGTGCGTCCCGGGGAACCGGCGGTCGGCCTGGGCTGGCCGCTGTCGGTGGAGCTCGGACCGGGGCTGATGGGCCAGATCTTCGACGGCGTGCAGCGCCCGCTGGAGAAGATCGCGCTGCAGTCGGGGGACTACATCCGCCGCGGCATTAATGTCGCTTCCCTGCCCCGCGACAAGGAATGGGCCTTCGAGCCGAACCCGGAACTGGAGCTGGGCCAGCAAATCGGCCCCGGGGCCGTGCTCGGGACGGTGCAGGAAACCCAGACCGTGCTGCACCGGATCATGGTGCCGCCGGGCGTGCACGGCGAACTCGAGGAGCTCGCGCCGGCCGGCGACTACGACATCGAGGCGACCATCGCCCGGGTGGGGACCGGCGGGCGCCGGCGCGATGACCAGGGCCGTGTCGAGAGTCAACGGCTGCGCATGTACCACCGCTGGCCGGTGCGCACGCCGCGCCCCTACCTGCGCCGGGACGACGGCGTCGCCCCGTTGATCACCGGCCAGCGCGTGATCGACACCTTTTTCCCGCAGCTGAAGGGCGGCAAGGGCGCGGTGCCCGGCCCCTTCGGCGCCGGCAAGACCGTGGTGCAGCAGCAGATTGCACGCTGGTCGAATGCCGACATCGTGATCTACGTCGGCTGCGGCGAGCGCGGCAACGAGTTGGTCGACGTGCTCGAGACCTTTCCCAAGCTCGACGACCCCTACACCGGGCGCAACCTGATGGAGCGCACGCTGCTGGTCGCCAACACCTCGAACATGCCGGTGGTGGCGCGCGAGGCCTCGGTCTATGTCGGCATCACCATGGCCGAGTACTACCGCGACATGGGTTACGACGTCGTGGTGCTCGCCGATTCGACCAGCCGCTGGGCCGAGGCGCTGCGCGAGGTCTCGGGCCGGCTCGGTCAGATGCCGGTGGAAGAGGGTTATCCGGCGTATCTCGCCTCGCGCCTGGCGGCGGTGTACGAGCGCGCCGGACGCGTCGAGACCTTCGCCTCCGGTTCCGGTTCGGTGACGCTGATCGGCGCGGTGTCGCCCCCGGGCGGGGACTTCTCCGAGCCGGTGACCAGCCACACCAAGGACATCGTCGAGACCTTCTGGGCGTTGTCGAAGGAACTCGCGGATGCCCGGCACTACCCCTCGATCGACTGGGTGACCAGTTTCTCCGGCCATGTGCAGACCGCCGCGCAGTGGTGGCACGAAGAGGTCGATCCGAGCTGGCAGCGCCGCCGCCGCGAGGCGCTCGCGCTGCTCGCCCGCGACGCCGAACTCTCGCGCATCGTGAACCTGGTGGGACCCGAGGCGCTGTCGTCGGCCCAGCGCTGGGATCTCGAAGGCGCCGCGCTGATCAAGGAGGGCGTGCTGCAGCAGAGCGCGCTCGATGAGATCGACACCTTCAGTTCGCCGCAGAAGCAGTTCGCGTTGCTCGATCTGGCGCTGCGCATCTATGACCTGGGCACCGATCTGGTGAGCCGCGGGGTTCCGGTGCAGGAATTGAAGCGTCTGCCGCTGTTGTCGCGGGCGCGCCGAATCAAGAGTCTTTTTTCCAGCGAGCAGCTCGATGAGATCGCGGCCTTCCGGGCCGAGGCCGAGCAGAGTTTCGAGGATCTGCGCCTGGAATACGCGAAACAGGAGGAGCAGGTCGGATGAGCATCAAGGAATACCGCACGGCCGTCGAGGCCCGCGGCGGCCTGCTGGTGATGAAGCACACGCCGGGGATCGCCTTCGGCGATCGGGTCGCGATCGAGGACCATTCCGGGAGCCTGCGCAACGGCCAGGTGATCCGTGCGTCCGAGGGCGAGGTGCTGATCCTGGTCTTCGAGGGCGTCGACGACCTCGATCTGGAGAACACCTGGGTGCGCTTTCTCGACGCCCCGGTGGAGATCGCACTGTCGCCGGAGCTGCTCGGGCGGGAGTTCAACGGCCTGGGCGAGCCGCGCGACGGGCGCCCCCCGGTCCTG
>PWGH01000119.1 GCA_003555285.1 Thioalkalivibrio sp. | reverse complement strand
CCTGTTGCCGATCGGCGAGCCGATCCGAGGAAGCTTCCACACCCCGCGCGATCAGGATCACTTCTATCTGCAGTCGCCGGGCCTTAATCGCCTGGTCTTTGACCTCGAGCCACCGCCCGGTGGCGATGCGCAGCTGGAGGTCCATTGGCAGGGCCTTCGCGTGTTGCGCACCCCCAGCGTCGAGGAGCGCACCCGCTTCACCGGCGTGCTGCCGCCCGGTGAATTCCAGTTGCAGGTGACCGGCAGCGGGGACCCGGACGCCGCCTATCGATTGCGTGTGGACTTCGATCAGCCCTGGTGGAACGACGATGCCCACCCCTTTATGCCCACCCCCTGGTTGGCACTCCCGTTTCCCGACGAGGGGCAGTATCACAAGATTCTCGGCGAGCTCGGCTCACGCGCCGAGTTTCTGTCCCTGCCCGTGACGGAACGGGATCGCGAGGTCGTGATCCATGCCAGCACCCGGCGTTTCGAAATCAGCGATGGCGATGACACAACGCTGGAATTGCAGGACGGCGACCAAAAGGACAGCTGGACGGTCCGGCTTCCGGGCGGGATCCAGTGGTACCTGCAGTTGCGCAGTCGTTCCTCCGACACCCAGTACCGGATCGACGACCCGGCACAGGCGTCACCCGATCATCCGCCGGTCCAGGCGTCTCTCACGCTGCAGGCGGAGGATGTCGCCGCCTACACCCCATGGGCCCAGCGGATTGCGGCGCGCCTCGAGATTCATAACCTCCAAGCCGATCCGGTCGCGCTTTCGGTGCGGCGGCATGCCAGCCACCAGGGGTGGCGGATCGAGGGCCTCGAGGAAACCATCGCGCTGGCCGGCGACGAGCGCAAGACCCTGAGCTTCGATCTGATTGCACCGCCCGATCTGCCCGACGACACGCCGCTGGCGCTGTTCATCGGGGTCGGCGGGAGTGTGGCCAACGCCTCGGCCCGCATCGTGTCGGGCATCGACCCCGTCGATCCCGAGTCGCCGCATCGGCATATCGCATCCCTGCACGGCCTGGTGGATTTGGCATGGGGTGCGCTCGGGGCCCGCTTCGTCGATCGGCAAAGCGGCGAAACGATCGACGAACGCTACGAAGGCCGTCGGGTCTCCCTGCAGTTTCTCAACGACGGCATGTCCGCTGGCGGCAGTACCCTGGAATGGCGCAGTGAGATGGGCATGGCGCTGCCGCCGCTGGAACTGGCCGGTGAGGGGGGCGCATTGCACGCCTTCGTGTTCAATCAGCGTTCGGGCCATGCCGTCCAAAATCGCTGGCGGGAGGTGGAGATTCGTTGGGGCAGCGAACCCGGTGACCTGCCGTACAGCAAGACTGTGATCCTGGATGCCGGTGATGGCGAGCAGTTTTTCCCGATTCAGACCCCGGGGGCGGCGCGCTACGTGCAGATTCGACCGCTCTCGACCTGGGGTGGCACCAGCCGTACAGGCGCATCGGGTACCGGTCTGTTCCGGGTCCTGGGCCAGCCCGCGGGGGCCCTGGCCAACGCGCACAAGAATCTGCTCGACCGGTCGCTGGGCGGCCACTGGATCTACAGCCGGCCGGATCGCAGCACGCGCAACGACTTTCCCTGGGGCAGCAGTCAGGAACACCGCGGCCAGCGTATCCGCGGCCGCGACATCGATGTCGCCTTCGGCTTCCTGCAGCATCGAACGGCACGCTTGGAAACGCTGGTCTGGATCGACGATCCGGACCACGAGGGCGAGCTGATCGAGGACCTGCGCGTATACACCAGCACCGAGAGTCCGGTGGGTCCCTGGACCGATCACGGCACCTGGCACCTGCAGCGCGACGATACGCTTCGGGCGGTGTTCGAATTTGCCCCCTCGGCTGCGCAGGCCCGCTATCTGCGTTTCGTGTTCAGCGAGCCCCAAGCCGGCGACAGTCGCAATTGGCGGGTGCCCGGCGACATCCGCGCCTACGAAGCCGATGCCCTGGGTAGCGGTCGGTCGGCCCTGGCCTACTGGGGCATGGACGACCAGCACGGCCCCTGGGAGCCGGAGGCGCAAGGCTTGGCCGCGGTGGAAGATCGCAGCAGTTCGCCCGCACACCCGAGGCCGCTGGATGCGCGCATTACCGCCGAACTGGCCGAGCCCGGGGATGTCCGCAGTTATCGCATCACCCTGGCCGAGCCCGACAACACCTTCCAGATTAGCCTGGACGAAGGCATGACCGGGCGTTTGCGCGCCCGTTTGGTCGACGATCACGGGGTCGCAGTGCCGCTGGATTTCCGAAATCGCGACGGCCACCGCCGTGCCGATGTGGTGGACCTCGCGGCCGGTGAGTACCGGCTGGACGTGGAAATGCCGCCGCGATCGATCGCGTTTCTGTGGGATGGCAGCGGCAGCGTGGCCTCGCATCAAGCGGCGATCTATCAAGCCCTCGGCCGGTTTGCCCAGGGATTGCAGCCGGGGCAGGAAGTGGCCAACCTGATGCCGCTGGGCGGCCCCCTGTTGATCCGGGACTGGGCCGAGTTTCCCTCCGAGATCACCACCACTCTGGCTGGTTATGCCAACACCTTCAGCTCATCGGATTCCGAGCCGGCGCTGATGCTCGCGAGCCGCGCGCTGGAGCGCCGCGATGGCGAACATGTGATCTTCCTGATCACCGACGCGGAACTGATCCGGCGTGACCTCGGCGTCTGGGACGTGCTGGAGCGGGTGCGTCCGCGCGTCTTCGCCCTGGAGATCAACCACGGCAGCCGGGTCGACATCGCCGAAAACCGCTGGTACCAGCATTTGATGAAGGCCTGGGCCAATGCCGGTCATGGCAGTTACCGCTATGCGATCGGACGGACCGATCTGATCCGTGGCTTCGAGGCCGGGATGCGGGAACTGCGCCAGCCGACCCGCTTTGCGCTGGAGGTCGCCACCCGCTATCAGGAACCGCCGCGGCCCGGTCGGTTGGTCGTGGCGGCTGGCGAGCAGCCGGTGATCGGCGCCGGCGTGGTCCACCTGATCTTCGATGCCTCCGGGTCCATGCTCCGGCGCATGGAGGGCGGACGTCGGATCGATGTCGCCAAGACGATCGTCGGGGAGGTGCTGGATCAGCGGATTCCCGCGCAGGTGCCGGTGGCGCTGCGCGTGTACGGTCATACCGCAGCGCACAGTTGCGAAACCGAGCTGCTGGTCGCCCCGGAGGCGGACAATCATGCCCGCGTTCGCGCGGCGGTCGCCGGCATCCGGGCGATCAACCTGGCGCGGACGCCGCTGGCCGCCTCGTTGGCCGCCGTACTCGATGATCTCGAGGCCTTCGAGGGCCAGCGTCGTTTGGTGGTGATGCTGACCGATGGCGAGGAGACCTGCGACGGCGATGTGGCCGGTGCGGTCGAGGCCCTGATCGAGGAGGGGCTCGACGTGCGCCTGAACATCGTCGGCTTCCACATCGACGAGATCGGTCTGCAGGCGGATTTCGAGCGCTTCGCCGCGGCCGGCGGGGGCACCTACTTCGACAGCCAGGATGGCGACGAACTGGTGGCCGGGCTGATCCAGGCGCTGGCCGCGGATTTCCGCGTGATCGACGCCGCCGGCGATGAAGTCGTCCGCGGCCGGGTTGGTGACCCCGCGGTCGAACTCGATGCGGGCGTTTATGAGCTGTTCGTCGACACCCATGACGGCGAACACCGCCGCTCCCTGACCATCGAACCCCAAACCACCAAGCGCATCGAGCTGTCCGATGCCCTCTGAATGGAACGAACCGATGAACACGATGCCCGCCCACCGCGAAAGCGGCGCACGGAGATCCCCCTTGCGGCGCGTACGGATGCTGATGGCCGCGCTGCTGATGACCGGTCCGGCGTTGAGTGTCTCGGCCATGGCCGGCGGGAGTTGCCCGGGAGCGCCCGGGGCGCCGCCGGGGGACGCCTTGCAGACCCTGCAGTCCGATGTGCTTCAACTCAACGCATCGGTGCAGCAGGCCTTCGAGGCACTGCCCTTCGAGGAATTCGAGGTGCACGCCCGTCAGGTCGCGCTGGGCGAGGACCCGGAGGTCTTGTTCGCCTGGGTGCGGGATCACACCACTTGGCTGCCGTATGAAGGCACCTTGCGTGGAGCGCGCGGCGTCTTGATGGACCGGATGGGCTCCAGCCTGGATCGGGCGCTGTTGCTCGCGGACCTGCTGGAGTCGGCGGGTCACACGGTGCAATTGGCCCGCGCCGAGCTGGCGCCGGCGCAGGCCGCCGCGCTGATCCGGACCCTTCAGGAACGGGG
>PWGH01000193.1 GCA_003555285.1 Thioalkalivibrio sp. | reverse complement strand
CTTGTCAACCCCCTCCGCCTTCCCCCCGCCATAAACACTCGGCGCCTTCCGGGTCAGACCAGGACCAAAGCCCCGTTGGAGAGCGCGCATTATAGGCCCGCCAGAACCCCCGTCAAGGGGCCTGGGCAGAAATACGCTAGCCGATCGTTTCAGCGGCTTCGGGCGGCGCTATCCGAACCCGGGCAATGCGGCGCTTGCCGACCTGAACCACGTGGTTGGCGCCCGCGGTGAAGCGTTGCTCCGGGTCCTCCACACGCTCGCCATCGACGCGAACCGCGCCTTGGCGCAACAGACTGCGCGCCTCGCTGGTCGAAGCCACGAGGCTCGCCGCCTTCAAGAGGTTGGGCAACGGGAGGCCATCGGCGGTGCTCTGGAGCAGCACCTCCTCAAGTTCCTCCGGCAACTGGTGGCGCTGGAAGCGATCGATGAAGGCCTCGCGGGCGCGCTCGCCGGCGCCGGTGCCGTGGAACCGGTCCACCAACTCCACCCCCAGCTCGAACTTGATATCCCGGGGATTGCGCTGACCGGAGGCGGCCACGGCGCGCAGGGCGGCGATCTCGAACAGGGGGCGCCAGCTCAACAACTCGTAGTAGCGCCACATCAAGCCATCGGAGACGGACATCAGCTTGCCGAACATCTCGTCCGGTGGATCCTGGACACCGATGTAGTTGCCCAGCGACTTGCTCATCTTCTGTACGCCGTCCAGACCCTCCAGGATCGGCAGGGTCAGGATGACCTGGGGCGGCTGCCCGGACTGCTTCTGCAACTCGCGCCCCACCAGCAGGTTGAATTTCTGATCGGTGCCGCCGAGCTCGAGATCGGCGCGCAGGACCACCGAGTCGTGTCCCTGAATCAGGGGGTACAAAAACTCGTGCAGAGCGATCGGTTGCTGGCTGCCATAGCGCTTGTGAAAGTCATCGCGTTCCAGCATGCGCGCCACCGTGTAGCGCGCGGCCAACTGCACCATGCCGGCGGCGCCGAGCCGGTCCATCCAGGAGGAATTGAAGACCACCTCGGTGCGCTCCGAATCGAGGATGCGAAACACCTGCGCTGTATACGTTGCAGCATTGGTCTTGATTTCGTCCTCGGTCAGCGGTGGGCGCGTCGCGGTCTTGCCCGTCGGGTCGCCGATCCGGGCGGTGAAATCGCCGATCAGGAACAGCACGTGATGCCCCAACTCCTGAAATTGACGCAGCTTGTTCAACAACACGGTATGGCCCAGATGCAGATCCGGTGCCGTGGGATCGAATCCGGCCTTGATCCGCAGCGGGCGCCCGCTGCGCAGTCGCTCGCGCAACTCGTCCTCGAGCAGAATCTCGTCCGCGCCGCGGCGGATGATCGCCAGTTGTTCTTCCAAGTCCATTCTTGTTGATCCTGTTGTGTGTACCGAAGTGGCGCGTGCTTGCCCACGCCACGGAGGATGGATTGACGCCAGCGGCCGGCATGGCTATTGTCCCGGCAGTGTCCGCAAGGGGTGTCATGGTGCGCAGACTTAGTACGATCTATATGGAAACAGGGGCCACCCGGCTCAGTTTCCGAGAACCGCAACGCCGTCGGCGCTGGCCCCTTTTGATCGCTGCCCTGGCCCTGAGTGCCGTCGGACTCGGTTTCGCCGCCTACGTCCAGCCACCGCAGCATTCGGCCGCAGCATTGCCCGCCGATGATAACGCCGCGCCGGGCGCCGAGCGAACCCATCGGCCCAACGCCGGCGTGCAGACGCTGTCACTCCCGGTGCCGATGCTCCCCAACACCACAGCCGCGCCCGCGCCGGAACTCGGGAACCGGGTCGAGACAGGCCAACCGGATGCACAGCGGCTGCCGCTGCCCCTGAAGGCGCCGGCCGCGGACCATCCGGCACCGGCTTCGAGCCCCGATGCGCTCGCCCTGCTGGACAGAACCCCGGAGAACGAGTTCGGCGCCGACGCCCAGCGTGCCGAAACCGTCCTCGAAACGGGGCTTATTGAAGAGGCGGCCCCCGAGGATGCACTCGTTTGGGACGAGCACGTGGTGGTGTCCGGCGACAACCTGTCGGTGATCTTCAGCCGACTTGAGATCTACAGCCAGTTGCGTGCCATTCTGGCCCTGGGCGAAGACGCCGCCGATCTGCAACGCCTGTACCCGGGCGAGCGGCTGCGCGCCGGCAAGCGCGACGGACAATTCGAGGCCCTGATCTACGAACCGCGCGGGGATCACTACCTGGAGATCACCCGGGCTGACGCCGACGGCGAATTCATCGTATCGCGCGAACAACACGAGCTGGAGAGTCGCCGCCAGAGCGTCCACGCGGAGATCCGGCGCTCCTTGTTCCTGGATGGCGCCGCCGCCGGGTTGGCCGACGCCACGCTGATCCAGATCGCCGACATCTTCGGCTGGGACATCGATTTTGCCTGGGACATTCGCGAGGGCGATCGCCTGACGGTCATCTACGAACGCATCTACAAGGATGGCGAATACCTGCGCGACGGACCGGTGCTCGCCGCCGAATTCCAGAACCGCGGTCGCACGTTGCGCGCCCTGCGCTTTGCCCCCGACGGCGAGCAGGCCGGCTACTTCAATCCGGAGGGTGAGAGCATGCGCCAGGCCTTCATCCGCACACCGGTGGACGTGGGGCGCATCAGCTCGAACTTCGGTCCGCGCAGGCATCCGGTGCTCGGCTACACGCGTCAGCATCAGGGGGTGGATTATGCCGCACCGACCGGCACGCCGATCCGTGCGGCCGGCAATGGGCGCATCACCCATCGCGGCACCCGCGGTGGCTACGGCAACACCGTGATCATCGACCACGGCAACAACTACAAGACGTTGTATGCCCACATGAACGGCTACCGCAGGGGCCATTCGGTGGGCTCGCGCGTCAGCCAGGGGGAGATCATCGGCTACGTCGGCATGACCGGCCTCGCCACCGGTCCGCATCTGCACTACGAATTCCATGTGCGCGACAAGCCGGTCAATCCGGTGACCGTGGATCTGCCGCGAGCCGAATCCTTGGCTGCCGAGCAGATGAAGGCCTTCCAGGATGCCACCGCGCCATTGCTCGCGGCCATCGCGATCGTACAACAGGAAACGCAGTTGGCCGAAGGCCGGCCCAATCCAACCCCCCGCTAGTGCGCGGACGCTGGATCAGGCTGATCTTCGGCACCAGCCGCGGCCTCCGTGCCATCGGCGGCCTCGGCCTGCCCGCGCATCAGGTCGAGAAGCTGGAACCGCAACCGCACGTGGTGGTGGCATTGGGGTTGCGGATCACGAACTGGGCTCCTTCGAGGCCTTCGCTGTAATCGATTTCCGCGCCGGCCAGGTACTGAAAGCTCATCGGATCGATCAACAGGGTCACGCCGCCATTTTCCACCAGCGTGTCGCCGTCGCCCACCTGCTCGTCGAAAGTGAACCCGTACTGAAAGCCGGAACAACCACCCCCGCTCACGAACACGCGCAGCTTGAGATTGGCGTTGTTCTCCTCGTCGATCAGGGCCTTCACCTTGGTCGCGGCCGCGTCGGTGAAGACCAGCGGGCTCGGCATCTCCATTTCGGCATCGGCACTGGCGGTCATTGATTCAGCCATGATCAGGTCTCTCTGGTAAACGTTGAAGGGCACACGCTATGAATACCGAGACCAATAGTCAAGAATGCACGAGGGCCTAGCGGTTGATCGACCCCTTCGCCGCTGGCCGTCAGGGGTTGACCCGACAGGACCCTCAGCGGCCCGGCGCAGGCGTCACGGGAAAACCGCCGCCCCAACAAGTCCTTGATCCTCCGGGAAGCCGCACATCAGGTTCATGCCCTGCACGGCTTGCCCCGCCGCGCCCTTCACCAGATTGTCGATCACGGACAGCACGATCAGGCGCCCGGATTCGACCGGGCGCGCCAGCGCAATACGACAGAGATTGGTGCCGCGCACGCTCGCCGTCTCCGGATGCGCCCCAGCCGGCAACACGTCCACAAAGGGCTCATCGCGGTAGAAGGCCTCGAACAGCGCCTGGAAGTCCATCTCCGCGTCCAACGGCTGGGTGTAGATCGTGGCATGAATGCCGCGAATCATCGGCACCAGATGCGGCTGAAAGACCAACCCCACCGAACCGCCGGCCGCCTGCTCCAGGGTCTGTCGGATCTCCGGCCAGTGCCGATGCCCACCACCGGCGTAGGCGCGAAAATTCTCCGCGACCTCGGCATACAGGCTCCCGATCTGCGCCTTGCGACCCGCCCCGCTCACCCCGCTCTTGGCATCGGCGATAATATCGACCGGG
>PWGH01000240.1 GCA_003555285.1 Thioalkalivibrio sp. | reverse complement strand
GTCCGCGCCCTGCTGCCGCTGCTGCAGACCCAGGGGCTGCACGCGTTGGCGCACATCACCGGCGGCGGCCTCACCGAGAACCTGCCGCGGGTACTGCCGCAGGGGTTGGATGCCCACATCGACCTGTCGTCGTGGCCCCGTCCGGCGGTCTTCGGCTGGCTGCAACACGCCGGCAGCATTGCCGAGGCCGAGATGCTGCGCACCTTCAATTGCGGCATCGGCATGGTGGCCGTGCTGCCAGCCGCCGACGTCGCTGCAGCGACCGCCGCGCTCGAACAGGCAGGCGTGACCGCCTGGCCTATTGGCCAGGTCCGCGCCGGATCCGGAACGCCGACGGTGCACTACACCGCCTCATGAGCACCGAAGGGGACGGCACGGCCATCCCCTTGGCCGGGGGCGGGATTCCGCCCGCAGCACACGGGCGCGCGCGCCGGCCCTGGCGGTTTGCGGTCCTGATCTCCGGGCGGGGCAGCAATCTTCAGGCCGTGATCGAAGCCTGCGCAGCGGGCCGCATCAACGGCCGGGTCGAATGCGTGATCAGCAACCGACCCGAGGCCCCCGGCCTGCACTTCGCGCACCGCGCAGGCATCCCGCAAACCGTGGTGGATCATCGAGAGCATGCGGATCGCGCAGGCTTCGAGCGGGCCCTGCGGCACGCGCTCGCGGCGTGCAACCCGGACCTGATCATCCTGGCGGGCTTCATGCGCATCCTGACCCCGGACTTCGTGAACCAATTTTCGGGTCGCATGGTCAATATACACCCCTCCCTGCTGCCGAAGTTGCGCGGTCTCGACACCCATGCCCGCGCACTGGCCACGGGCGAGACCCGCCACGGGGCCAGCGTGCACTTCGTGACCTCAGAACTCGATGGAGGCCCGGTAATCCTGCAGAGTACGGTCCCGATGCACGAACACGATACCCCCGAAACCCTGGCGGCACGGGTCCAGGCGGCCGAACACCGGCTGTATCCCGCGGCCCTCAGGCTGATCTGTTCAGGACGGATTCAGGCCGCTGGCGACAGGGTGTTGTACGACGGGCGGCCATTGAACGCGCCGCTCCAACTCGAGTCCCTTTCCGAGGTCACCTGATGCGTTGGTTGCTCCTGATTCTCCTCCTGCCGCTGGCCGGACCCGCGGTTGCCACACCGGGCACACCGATCCCCTCCTACACCGCCACCTATGAGGCCCATCTCCTCGGCAATCGCCTGGTCGCGTTGAGCACCCTGAGCCAGGAGGGCGCCAACTTGCGAATGGCGATGGATGCCCACGTCACCGGATTCGTACGCGTCCTCGGGCGCTTCGAGTTCAATCGGGAGTCCGTGCTTCAAGCCGAGGACAACGGTGTGCGCCTGCTGCAGACGCGAACCCAACAGGTCACACCGCGCCGGGACCGCATCGTCGAAACCCGTTTCGACTGGACCACGGAACACGCCCATGGGCACATCAACGGCGAGCGCTTTGCCGTGGAGGTCCCACCGCAGACCCAGGACTTTCTGTCCTCCCTCTACCTGATCATGCAGCGACTGCGCAGCGGCGAATTCGAGGGCGACATCCACGTCGACCTGCTGGAACGCGACCGCCTGCGCCGGTATTCGCTGGAGCATCGTGGGGAAGAGCGGATTCAGACGCCGCTCGGCACCCAGGACACGGTGCAGATCGTGCGCAAGGACACCAGCAACGACGTCGAACTGGCGGCCTGGTTCGCCCCCGATCTGCACTATCTCCCGGTCCGCTTCGACTACGAGACCAACGGGACCGTGTATCAGCTGGATCTGACGCAAGTCGAGTGGCACGAGCCGCTGATCGATCCACAGCGAATGGATCCGGAGTCGAACGACCCGGGATCGACAGAACCGGGGTCGACAGAACCAGGCGGCGTCGCGCAATGAGTACCGTCTTCGATCTCGCGGTGATCGGCAGCGGCCCCGGCGGCTATCGTGCCGCCGTTCTCGGCGCCCTGCGCGGCCTGAAGGTCGTGATCATCGAGCGGGCGCAGTGGGGCGGCTGCTGTCTGAATCGGGGCTGCGTACCGAAGAAGGCCTGGTACCACAGCGCCCGACTGATCGCGGCGCAGCGCCATTTCTCCGGACGTGGCATTCGGGGCACACTGGCCGGGGACCTCGACGGGGCATGGGATCACCAGCACACGGTCGTGACCACAGTGCGCGACAGCTATCGCAGCTATCTGAAGCACCTGAAGGTCCAGTTTCGCGAGGGGCATGCCCGTTTCCTCGACCCGGAAACCCTCGAGATCGAGACGCTCGCGCACGACTCCGGCACGGGGCCGGGCGCCCAAGGCCGCGAGGTCCTGCAGGCGCGGTACACCATCATCGCCACCGGCGCGACCCCGATCGTACCCGAACCCTTTGCCCTGCACGCAGGGCAGATCCTCAGCACCGACATGCTGTTCGACCAGCAGCCACCGGAGGGATCCCGGGTCGCAGTGATCGGCAGCGGTGTGGTCGCCACCGAATTCGCGTTCATCCTGCAGTTGCTCGGGCGCGAGGTCACCTGGCTCGCGCGCTCGCCACCCTTATCCCGCCTGGGCTTCAGCCCGCAGGCCCTCTCCACGCTGCGGGCGCAACTGACCCTGCACGGCATCACCCCGAGACAGGTGTCGGGCTATACCGCCGTGCGGATTGACCCCCGCCCTTCGGAGCCCGGATCGTCGGATACCGGCTCTTCAGTGACCATCACCACGGCCGACGGCGAAGCGGTCCACGTCGACTGGGTGCTGCTGGGCACCGGGCGCAGACCCTGCAGCGAGGATCTGGGCCTGGAACGGATCGGGGTGGCCACGGATGACGAGGGCTTCATCGAACGCCGCGAGTCCCTGCAGACCACGGTACCGACGATCTATGCGATCGGCGACGTCGCCTCGCGCTGGATGACGGCGAACCATGCGTTGTCCGACGCCAGTACCGCCGTGGAGAACATCCTGGGCGGAGAGCGCAGGCAGGACGGACGCTTCGTGCCGATGGTCGTCTATAGCGCGGTGGAGATGGCACGCCTGGGCCTGGACGAAGATGCGGCCGAGGATGCGGGTCTGGAGCCGGCGGTCGGCTTTGCGGCCTTCGAGACCTCGCCCCGGGCCCTGGGACAGGATGAGCCGGAGGGCTTCGTGCGCCTGCTCGGGGATCTGGACAGTGGTGCCCTGTTGGGCGGCGAGATCATCGGGAGCGACGCCGGCGAACTGATCCACCTGCTCTCGCTCGCGCCCGATCGCGAGACCGCGCTGGCCTGGATCGCCCGCGGCACGTGGAATCATCCGGCCCGCGCCGAGGAAATCCTCAACGCAACCGAAACCCTCGCCGCCAAATGGCACCTGCAGGCCTCTATTTTTGGAACCGGCCCGCAGGGCGGATGAATGAACAAGCCCTGCCCGGCCTTGCGCCGGGAAGGGCGTCGCCGAGCGGGTTCGCCTCCTACAGGGGCTTCCGTGATCATCAGGAGGCACCGTGCTTCGGCGCGCGACCCGGGCGACTCACTCGCCCGCGACGGTCATCGCCTCGACCAGGATCGACCCGGTGCGCACGTTCCCGCGGATGTCGATGTCATTGCCGACCGCCGCGATGCGCGGGTAGATTTCCTTGAGGTTGCCGGCAATCGTCACCTCCTCCACCGGATGCACGATTTCGCCGTTCTCGACCCAGAAGCCGGCGGCACCCCGGGAATAATCGCCCGTGACCGCGTTCACCCCCTGCCCGATCAATTCCATCACCACCAGGCCGGTCCCCATCTCCGCGAGCAGGTCCCGGAAGCCCTGGTCTCCCGGATGCGGCTGCACCGTGACATTGCGTGCACCACCGGCATTGCCAGTGGTCTGCAGCCCCAGACGCCGAGCGGCGTAACTGTCCAGAATGTAGCCCTGCAGGATACCGCCGTCGATCAGGCGGCGCGCCCGCGTGCGAACGCCCTCGCCATCGAAGGGTGCGCTGCCCAGCGCCCCCGGCAGGTGCGGGTCCTCCGCGATCTGCATCCAGTCCGGAAAGACCGACTCGCCGGCCGCATCGAGCAGAAAGGAACTCTTGCGGTACTGTGCGCCACCGCCGATCGCCCGGGTGAAATGGCCGATCAGGCTTCGGGCCATCTCCGGCACGAACAGTACCGGGCATTGACGCGTCCCGATCCGGCGCGATCCCAGCCGCTTCAGGGTACGTTCGGCGGCCTCCCGGCCGATGCCCTCCGGATCGCCCAGAGCGTCTGGGTTGCGCGACATGCTGTAGGCATCGTCACGCTGCATGCCCGCCGCATCCCGCGCCACCAGGCTGCAGGAAAGTGAATGCCGAGTGCTACGATAGCCGCCCGCGAAGCCCTGGCTGTCGCCCAGGTAGGCCATTGCGCGTTGGGTGCTGACGCTGGCGCCCTCGGAATTCTCCACCCGCGGATCGAAGGCGAAGCCGGCGGCCTCGATCCGGCGCGCCAGTTCGATGGCGCGATCCGAGGTGCAGTCCCAGGGATGGTCGAGATCCAGATCGTTCCAGTCCCGGGCCTGATCCTCCGGGTCCGGCAGGCCGGCATGGGGATCGGGCTCGGTGTAGCGGGCGATTCGGCAGGCGGCTTCTGCGGTCTGGCGCAGGGCCGCCACGCTGAAATCGGTGGTCGAGGCCGATCCCTTGGACTGGCCGAAGTACGCCACCAGGCCCATCTGCTGATCGCGCTCGTGCTCCAGCGTATCGACCGCGCCCTTGCGCACCGTCACGCTCAGCCCGACGTTGTGGCTGACCACCACCTGCGCCGCCGAGGCGCCGCAGGCGCGCGCGTGATCGAGGACCATCTGCACCCGCTCCTCGAGCGACTCGGAGGTGTGCGACAGCGCCTGTACTTCGTTTGTCTGATTCATGCTCTTCATCGGTTGGTGGTGAGTTCAGGATGCTGCGCCCGCCGGAACCGGCCGCTCAGGGACTCGCCCCGTGCTTGTTGACCGCCGCGCGGTTGCCCCAGCCTTCCAGATCGTCGACCTGCACGCCCACCCAGTACAGGATCCCGACGCTGTCGCGCGTACGGCCACCGACCAGATGCTGGCCCGATTCCAGATGCACGCCCCCGGCAAACTGCTCCGCCTGATTCCGCGCCCGGAAGACGTGCCATTGCACGATGTGATCGTGGCCATGCCCCTCGGGGAGTGATCGTTCTTCTTCCAGAAACTCCAATGGCTGCATAGGTGCTCCTTCATCATGTTGAGGAAGGAGTCCAGCGCTGATCGGTTCCGCTGGCTCCGTTCCGCTGGCTCCGTTCCATTGAATGCGTTCCATTGACCTGGTGGCCTCGCTTCGGCCCCGGCGCCCCCGGGACGCCTCAGGCCGCCTGGGTGCCGCCCACGGTCATGCCGTCGATGCGCAGCGTCGGTTGGCCCACGCCCACGGGCACACCTTGCCCTTCCTTGCCGCAGGTGCCGACGCCGGTATCGAGTTCGAGGTCGTTGCCGATCATCGAGACCCTTGTCAGCACATCCGGACCATTGCCGATCAGGGTGGCGCCCTTGACCGGCCGGGTCACACGACCGTTTTCGATCAGGTAGGCCTCCGAGGCGGAGAAGACGAACTTGCCGGAGGTGATATCCACCTGGCCGCCGCCGAAGTTGACCGCATAGAGGCCGTGATCGACCGAGGCGATGATCTCCGCAGGGTCGTGCTGGCCGGCCAGCATGTAGGTGTTGGTCATGCGCGGCATCGGCAGGTGGGCATAGGACTCGCGCCGGCCATTGCCGGTGGAGCGGCTGCCGCTCAGGCGGCCGTTCAGGCGATCCTGCATGAACCCGCGCAGGATGCCGTTCTCGATCAGGACCGTCTGCTGGGTGGGCGTCCCCTCGTCATCGACATTCAGTGAGCCGCGGCGCCCCGGCAGGGTGCCATCATCGACGATGGTGATCCCGTCGGCCGCGACCCGCTCGCCCATGCGTCCGGCAAAGGCCGAGGTGCCCTTGCGATTGAAGTCGCCCTCCAGGCCATGGCCGATCGCCTCGTGCAACAACACACCCGGCCAGCCGGGCCCGAGCACGACCTTCATCGTGCCCGCGGGGGCATCGACCGCTTCGAGGTTGACCAGCGCCTGGCGCACGGCTTCGCGGGCGTAGTCGCCGGCACGGTCCTCGTCGATGAAATACCGATAGCCCGAGCGGCCGCCGCCGCCGGCCGATCCCGACTCGCGCCGGCCGTTCTCCTCGACCAGCACCTGCACGTTCAGGCGCACCAGCGGACGCACGTCGGTGACCAGTTCGCCGTCGGAATTGAGCACCAGGATGACCTCGCGCACACCGGCCATCGAACACATCACCTGGCTGACCCGGGAATCCGCGGCGCGGGCAATCGCATCGACATGCTTCAACAACGCGATCTTGCGGCCCTCATCCAGCGAGCCGAGCGGATCGTCGGGCAGGTACAGCGACGTTGGGCGGACCCCGCGCGGGGCGATCGCCACCGAGCCGGTCTGCCCGGCGCCGGCGATGCTGCGGGCGGCGCGTCCCGCCTCCTGCATCGCCGGCAAGGTGATTTCATCGGAGTAGGCAAAGCCGGTTTGCTCCCCGGAGATCACCCGAATCCCGACCCCCCGCTCGATGTTGAAGCTGGCGTTCTTGACCAGGCCATCCTCCAGCGCCCAGCCCTCCTGGCAGATGAACTGAAAATAGCAGTCGCCGCCGTCGGTCCCCGGACCGAAGGCGGTGCCGAGCACACCCGCCAACACGTCCTCGGTGATGCCGGTGGGGTCGAGGAGGGTTTCGCGAACGAAGGTGTCGATCATGATGAGTCCTGTTTCCGAAGGGTTTGGAAGCCGCGCTGAAGGTCTTGGAATCGTGCCGAAGGTCTTGAAATCGCGATGGGAAGCGGTCGCCGATCGAACACGCTGCATGGGCAGCCTGCCGATGCCTCAGGGCACCGGCTACGGCGTCTCGACCGCAACCGGCAGGCGCCGATGATGAACCGCGGGGAATAGCCTACGGATCTTGCTGACACATTCGCCGCTGAAGTCCCCAACCAGCACCCCGGGATTGCGCCCGAGCTGTGCGACCACCCGGCCCCAGGGATCGATCAACGCACTGTGCCCGTGGGTTTCGCGCCCATTCACGTGGAAACCGCCCTGAGCCGCCGCCAGCATGAACAGCTGATTCTCGATCGCGCGGGCCCTCAACAGGATGTCCCAATGCGCCTGACCGGTCTGGGCGGTGAAGGCCGCGGGCATCACCACCAGCTCCGCACCCTGGTCCAGCAGGCCGCGAAAGAGCTCAGGAAAGCGAAGATCGTAACAGATCGACAAGCCCATCCGGCCGAAAGGCGTATCCAGCGTAACGGTATGCGCACCCGGTTCGTAGGTCCGGGATTCGGCGTAGCTCTCGTCGCCATCGGGCAGGCGCACATCGAACAGGTGGATCTTGTCGTAGCGGGCCACCCGCTCCCCCCGGTCGTCGTAGACCAGGCAGGCCGAGCGCACCCGATCGCCGCGTTCGGTCTGCAGCGGAACAGTTCCACCGACCAGCCAGAGCTTCAGGCGCCGGGCCTGTTGCGCCAGGAAGGCCTGCACCGGACCCTGATCCGGGATCTCGGCGAGGTCCAGGATGTCGGCATCCTGCATGCCCATGGCAGCGAAGTTCTCGGGCAACACCACCAGCTGCGCCCCCTGGTCCGCCGCCTCCCGCAGCAGGCGTTCAGCCTCCAGCAGGTTCGCCTGCGGCTGCGGGCCCGAGGCCATCTGAATCGCAGCCACCTTTGTCATGCCGGGTATCCTTGCGTGATCAATCCGAAACCTCCTGGGGGGTTCGCACACGGGCCCGGATCTCTGGATCGGACCAGGGACCCGTCACGAAATACTCCACGCGCGCGGCCTCTTCCACTTGGTCCCCGATTCCCAGCGCGCGTTCCACCAGCAGCACGATCGCACCCGTCACCGGCCCACCGAGCAGAGCCCCGACGATCGGCAGAGTCGAACGCAGCCGCGGCACCACCACGATGGTTTGATCGTAATCCCGGGTCACCAGACCGGTGCGGCCGCTCACCCGAACCACCGCCGATGGTCCGCGAATCCGCAGTTCCGGCACGTGCAGCATGCCATCCTCGAGCCGTGCATGCCCAGTGATGTCATCGAAGGCCAGGCCCTGAGTATAGACATCCCGAAAATCCAGGCGCAGCCGGCGCGGAATCAGATCCAGGCTGACCAGCCCCAACAGACGCCCGGCGCCCGGATCGACGTCTCGCAGGCGACCGTCCGTCAGATCGATCTCGACCCGCCCGCGAACCGCCGCCAGGCCGGAGGCCAAGGGCGCACCCGGCCAAGAGGCCTGGATTCGAGCCTCACCGGACCCGGCCTCCAGGGCCTCGGAGATGCCCATCAGGGCCAGATTGCGGCCCCAGTCATCGCCGCTCGCCTGTGCCGAGACATGGGTTTCCAGTATCCCTTCGGACGACCAGGCCCAGTGCCCCTCGCCGTCGATCCGCAACCCCGTGCCCGATCCGGTGCCGCCCAAGGCCGCGGGCCCCTGCAACCGCAGGTGCTGCAGCGTTAATCCGGCCGGGGAAGGCACGAGCTTCAGATCAAGATCGGTCAAATGGACTTCGCCCAGCCGAAGATCGGCTAAGCGCAAATCCACGCCGGGCCAAGCACGTGGATCGGCGAAGCGGCCGTGCACTCCAACCCGATCATCGGCTCGCTCCTGGGCCCGATCATCGTCCCCGCGGGGCGATCGCGCCGCAGGCGGCCGATCCGGCCATCGCTTCAGATGCAGGTGCTCCAGGTCCACCAGCCAATGACCATGCCCCGCCCGCTCGGCATCCGGTGCCTGGCCACCCCGATGGGCCCCGTTGGTGTGCGGCCCGTTGGTGCTGGAATTCTCGGGGTACGGCTTATCGCTGGAGGCGGCGGCGATCCGTCGCGCTGTCCCCCGCAGCCAGTCGGCCTCCACATGCAAGCCGCGTCCAAGGATCGGCGTGTCCTCGGATTCGGGATCGAGACGCAGGTGCGCGCCAGGGAACACCTGCCCCCCCCAGCGCCACGCGGTCACCGCTTCGATGGCGACGCGACTCAGGGGCAAGCCACCCGCCAAGGGCTCTGCATCGGTGCGCAGAGGGTCCCACATGGCCAGCCAGGCATCGGCATCGATGGTATCCAGACGCGCGGTGAGATCGATCCCGCTCGCGGGCAGCGTCAGCGTCTCGGCGGGGATCGGCCCCAGGTGCAGGGCCAGCGCCTCGATGTTCGCGCGCCCGCCCTCTACCGGCGGGACCAGGCGGAAATCGGCCGCCAGCACGTTAGCGAAGCGCACGTGCGCCTCGGCGGGCGCAGGGTGGCGCAGGGGCCAGGAGATCTGCACCGGCCGCCGGGTACCGCGGGTCTTGGCCAGGGGCTGCGGCCAGTCCAGTTGCACGCCCTCCAGGTCCGAGCGCAGTTCCAGACGGGAATCGGCGTCCGTGTCGCCCAGCAGCAGCTCCGCCTCCCAGTGCGCACGGCCCTGCATGCTGTCGCGCAAGGCGGGGGCAGCTTCCAGCCACGGGGCCAGCGACTGATAGCCGCGGGCCCACACCCGCGTGCGGGCGCCATCGAATGCACGCCGCAGGTCCAGGTGCACGCGCTCGTCATGGAGCCGGGCCTCGATGCCGTCGGCACGGATGCCCCGCTCCGGATCGAAGGCCACCGCACCGGAGATGGCCTCCAGGGTCAGCGGGACCTCCGGAAACTCCAGCCGCGCCCCGTGAATCGCCAGGCGCCCGGCAATGCGCGTTTCCTCCGTGCGCCCCTGCTGCAACGGGATCGTCAGATTCAAGCTCAGGTCGCTTTGCCCCCCGGGCTTCGGGCCGTCCCGGTAGGACGCGAAGCCGTCGCCAAGCCCGGCCTGACGCAGGTACTCGGGAAGGTCATCCAGCGGACCGGTGGCTCGGCCGTCGATCACCAGGCTCGGCGTATCGAGCATGTCGGCCACGACCACGGTGGTGTCGTGGACGGTGGAACCGAGCATCCGGCCGGTCACTCCGTCAGCGCGCAGCCCAGCATTGCGAAAGCGCAGGGTACCGAAGACCGCCTGCGCCTCGGGCCAATCGGGCTGATACGCCAGCACGCCATCCTCGATCACCGCCCACGCATCGAAGACCCCCTGCGCGTGTCGAAACGGGAAGTCCGCGGGACGCCCGTGAAACACCAGCCCCCCCTCGGTCACCCGCCCGGCTCGGATACCTTCCGCCAGCCATTCATAGGTCTTCGCCGGCAGGATATGTACCGGGAGATAGGGTGTAATCCGGGCCGCGTCACCACGCAGGAAACGCAACGCCAGATCCAGATGGGGCTGGGCCGTGAGATCGATGCGACCGCGTCCCACGACGGCCGCATCCGCATTTTCGACTCGGGCGTCCTGCACCTCCAGGGTCCAGGCCGACCCGTTTTGCCGCCCGTTTTGCCTTATGGCGATCTGCGCCTCGAGCCGGTCCACCCACAAGGGGCCGGCAAACAGCGTGGGCATGGCCACCGCCAGGCCATGACTGTCCAGGGCCAGGGTTCCGGCGTCCTGCTGCCACTGCAGCCGCGCATCCAGACCCGCAAGGCCCGGCAGCGTGCCGAAGGCCCGAAAGGCCAGATTCCGAAACTGTGCCGTGGCCGTCGCCACCTGCCAATCCGAATCCACCTGAATTAGTTCGAGCTCGAGGGTTTCCAGGATGCCGGAGGCGTCGCTGGCGGACAAGCGCTCGATCTCCGGCAAGTGATCCGGAAACAAGCCGGCAATGACACGGGGGTAGTGCTCCAGATTCAGTTGTGTAGCGCCCAGGGTAATGCGGTCGACACCGCGGCCCGTGGCATCGGATAGGCGATACTCCAGCGAGAGATCCCCGGAACCGGGCGTTGCTGCACGCCAATAGGAGACGGCCCGGGTGGCGTCGCGGCGCCACTGGAAGGCATGCCCCACGGGGTGCACCTGCCACCCCGCGCGATCGGGCACCAGCAACCGGGTCTGATGATCCCCCTGGAGGTGGCGTACACGCCCGTCCTCCATATGCCCCCACACGCGCACCGAACTGGTGCCGGTCCAGTCCCCCGACAAGCGCCGGCCGAGCCCGGCCCAGTACGGCAATTGCAGATCCCGGGCGTCCAGAAAGAAGTCGAGGCGGTCCGGTCCGCTGGGGGGCACCTCGATCCCCAGATCAATGGCCCCGCCCGCCTCCGGCTGCAGGCGCCCGCGCCCCACGAGCCGCAAGCCGGTGCGATCCGAACGCAGGATCACCGAGTCCACCTGGACCTCGGCCTCGAGATCGTGGGCCGCATCGCGCCATTGCACCGTGGCATCCTCGATGTGCAGGCGGTCCATGCCCGCGAAGTGACGGGTCCAATCGAGCGCCAGGGAGGGACCACCACCGAACCGCCAGCCGTGCACATCCCACACCCCATCCAGATCGCGCTCCACGCGCAGGGTGATCCCGCGCAGGCGGGCCCCGCCCAGCACCGGAGCGCGCAGGCGCAGGCTTCGCAGGGG
Source organism: Thioalkalivibrio sp. (assembly GCA_003555285.1). The sequence goes on along the minus strand of PWGH01000240.1, from coordinate 6,325 downwards.
TGCGAGGCGAACCCCCAGTTGCCGCGCTTCCAGCCGGTGGTCCTCGGGCTGGCCCTCGGACGGCGCAATCCACACCTCGTTCGCCACCAGTTCCGGCGCCCAGCCGGACCAGCCGAGGCTCAGCGATCCCAACCGCACCTGGCGATCCATCTGCGCTCCGACCCGATCCTCGATCTGACTCGCCAACCCGGCCCAGTGTGGCAACAGCAGCCGTAGCGACATCAGGCTGAGAGCGAGCACCACGAGCACGAGCATCAGCAGACTCAAGCTGTACCGCAGACTCCGGCGAATCATCGGTCCGCTCCGGTCACCGCCACCGCCCACCGGCCAGCGCTTGCGCGCCCGCTGGCGTCCATGCCTCGGCGCTGAGGGTGAACCCGGGTGGCAACCTCAGTCCCGCCGCGGGTCCGGGCAGGCGCCCCATGGCCGGGGATCCAGTGGGTCAGATGAACACCACGTCGAATTGCTCCTGCTGATACAGCGTCTCCACCTGAAACCGGATGGGGACACCGATGAATTCCTGCAACTCGGCCAGACTCGAGGACTCCTCGTCGAGCAGCAGATCGATCACGTTCTGGGCGGCCAGCACCCGCAGCTCCCGGGCATCGTATTGGCGCGCCTCGCGCAGGATCTCCCGGAACAATTCGTAGCAAACGGTCTCGGCCGACTTCAGGAAACCGCGCCCGCTGCAGGTGGGGCAGGGTTCGCACAACAGGTGTTCCAGACTCTCGCGGGTGCGCTTTCGGGTCATCTCGACCAGCCCGAGCGGCGAGACCTCGCAGATCTGGCACTTCGAATGGTCCCGTTCCAGCGCCCGGTCCAGCGCCCGGCCGACCTGACGCTTGTGCTCATCGTCCTGCATGTCGATGAAGTCGATGATGATGATGCCGCCGAGGTTGCGCAGCCGCAGCTGCCGGCCGATCGCCTGGGCCGCCTCGAGATTGGTCTTGAAGATGGTTTCTTCGAGATTGCGATGGCCGACGAAGCCGCCGGTGTTCACGTCGACCGTGGTCATCGCCTCGGTCTGGTCGAAGATCAGGTAGCCGCCGGATTTCAGCTCGACCTTGCGCTCGAGGGCGCGCTGGATCTCCTCCTCGACATTGAACAGTTCGAAGATCGGCCGTTCGCCGGGATAATGCTCGATGCGGTCGACGAGTTCGGGGATATACCGCTCCGCGAAGCCACGCACCCGCTGCCAGGTTTCGCGTGAATCGATGCGGATACGCTCCAGGTCCACGCCGACCATGTCGCGCAGGATCCGCAGGACCAGCGGCAGATCGGCGTGGATTTCCTCGCCGGTGGCGCAGGCGATGGCATTTTCCTGCAAGGATTCCCAGAGTTTCTTCAGAAACAGCACGTCGTTGCGCAACGCCCCCTCGTCGGCCAGCTCCGCCGCGGTGCGGACGATGAAGCCGTGTTCCGGCGCCAGTTCGCGGCGCAATTCCTCCATGTTCGCGCGCAGCCGGGTGCGCGTCGCGTCATCCTCGATCCGGGTGCTGATGCCGATGTTGTTCTGGTGCGGCATCAGCACCAGATGCCGCGAGGGCACGGTGACGTAGGTGGTCAGGCGCGCGCCCTTGGTCCCCAATGGATCCTTGATCACCTGCACCAGCAGGTCCTGGCCTTCGCGCAGCAATTGGCTGATCGACTGATCGCGACGCGGGGCATCGCCGTTGGACAATTCCTCGCGTTCCACCGGCGCCACATCCGAGGCGTGCAGGAAGGCGGTGCGTTCCAGGCCGATATCGATGAAGGCCGCATCCATGCCCGGCAGCACCCGGCACACTCGGCCCTTGTAGATGCTCCCGACCAGGCCCCGGCGCCGGGTCCGCTCGAGGTGGAGTTCGGTCAGGATGCCGTTCTCCACCAGCGCGACACGGCTCTCTTGCGGGGTCACGTTCATCAACAGTTCGGTGCCGGTCATGGATCTCCTTTTGGACTGGAATCCGCGAACCGGCGTGGCTCACGGCCCCGCGACGGGGGTGGGAATGCCCGAAAACGGGCGATCAGGGCGTGTAGGGATGCGAGGGCCCACCCTGCGGCACACCATCACCGGATTCCGTTTCCTCCAATACCAGGTTGTGGCGGGGCCAGGACTTCAACACGGCATGCACCAGTGTGGCCAGCGGAATGGCAAAAAAGACGCCCCACAGCCCCCAGATGCCGCCGAAAATGAACACGGCGGCGATGATCGCCACCGGATGCAGATTCACCACCTCGGAAAACAGCAGCGGCACCAGCACATTGCCGTCCAGGAACTGGATCACGCCGTAGGCGATCAGCACCCAAGCGAACTCGCTCGAGAGGCCGAACTGGAAATAGGCCACCAAGGCCACCGGAATCGTCACCACCGCGGCACCGATGTAGGGGATGATCACCGAGATCCCGACCATGAACGACAAGAGCACCGCATACTGCAGACCGAACCAGTGAAAGGTGATGAAGCTGACCGCCCAGACCAGCAGGATTTCGATGAACTTGCCGCGCACGTAGCTCGCGATCTTCTGGTTCACCTCGTTCCAGACCTGACCCGCCAGGCGCCGATCGCGCGGCATGAAGCCCATAAACCAGGCCAGAATCTTGTCCCGATCCTTCAGCATGAAGAACACCATCAGCGGCACCACGATCAGGTAGATCACCACCGTCACCAGATGCTGCGCCGAGGCCAGCGAAAACTTGACCAGTTGCTGCCCGAACAGCGCGGCCTCGGCGCGGATCGCCGTCATCAGCTCGAAGACCTGCTCCTCGGAGATGATCTGCGGATACCGCTCGGGCAGCTGCAGCAGCAGCGCCTGTCCCTGGGAAATCATCATCGGCAGCTCCCGCGCCAGCTGCGTCACCTGCTGCGACATCAGCGGCACCAGCCCGAACAGCGCCGCCGTAACCAGCGCAATGAACCCGAGCATCACCAGGATCACCGCGAAGAGCCGCGGCATTCGCAAGCGCGTCAGCTTCGCCACCGCACCGTCGAGCAGGTAGGCGATGATCAGGCTGGCCAGCAGCGGTGCCAGGATGCGCCCGGCCACGATCACCAACAAAAATCCGATCAGCAGCAGGAAGGCCAGGATCACCACCTGCGGGTCGGTAAAATGCCGCTCGTACCAGCGTCGTAACACCTGGATCATGACGTGGATCGCACCCGCTCGTAGTGGGTCGCAAACAGGGCCTCGAGTTCGTCGATGACTTCGACGGCCGGACGCCCCTGCATCACATGCTGGGTCATCAGGGCGGAGGTCTCGTTCAACAGGCGGCCACGCTCCAGCATGAAATAGGTTTCGGAGAGCCGGCGCATCGCCTTGATCACCGACTCCTCGGGCGGGCGCGGAATCGCCTTGGGCTCCGGCAACGGCACGGGTTCAGCCGTCGCCACCTGGGTGCGCAGAAATTCCGCAAAGTGCAGCAGCGTGCGCTGCTCGGTCTCTGGCAGACTCTTGGCAATCTCGGCCAGGCGCCGCGCGGGATCGCCGGCCTTCTTTTTGCGTGCCATGTTCATGTTCATCTCAAGGGAGGCACACTCATGCATCCGTCTCTAGTTTCAGGCTGAAGATCGGCATCTTGCGCCGTTCCTGCATCAATCCGAGTTCCGACACCAGCCCGACCACGACCTGCTGGGTCACGGCCTGCATCCCCTGCCATTCCATGCGCGCCTCGCCCAGCAACTCGCCCATGTTGGGTGGCGGATTATGCCGCGCCTCCATGATGATATCTTCTAGCATGCCCGGTTTCATTTCCGGGCGAAACAGCAGACCGTAGGTCAGGGCATCGGGGCGTACCGCCAGCCACTGGCCGGCGTCATCGACCAGCGTGGGCTCCAGCCCCTCGGGCAGGTCGACCCGCCCATGCACCAACACCAGCACCCGATGGCCGTCCACCGCCTCGGCCAGCGCATCGCCCGCTCCGGCCGGGGTTTTGTGGGCGGTCACGAACGCGGCCCGATAGGGAGGGTCTTCATGGGGCGTGCCACCGGCCTGCTGGGCCACCAGCAGACCGCCCATGCCGATGCCGATGACCGGCCGGCGGGAGCGCCGGAAGATGTCGATCAGCGCCAACTCCTCGGGCACCTGCGGATTGTGTTCGAGATCGGCGGTGGGCCAGGCGCCGCCCAACAACCAGAGACCATCGAACTGGGCCGCCGAACCCGGTAGCGGCTGGCCGACGAAGGGACGGTGGTAGGCAAAACCGATATCCCGCTTCTCGAGTTGGGACTCGATCAGGCCCAGGAATTCCGAATAGGTATGCTGAACGACACAATAGTTCTTCATGGCTGCTCCTTATTTTACCAAGAGACGGGGCGACCGAGCGGGGCTATCGAGCGGGGCTACCGAGCGGTGACTGCAGGGTGGCGGGTCGGCGGATCACCGGCGGCATCATCCCGGGTGCAGTATTCGCGGATGAAGCGCAACAACACCTCGAGAGTCGGCACGCGAAACTTCTGGCGGGCGTGCACCAGGGAGATCGGTCGCTCCAGCGGCGGATCCAGCGGGATGGCTACCAACTGACCCAGTGCCACCTCCTTGGCGATCACCGACTCCGACAGCACCGAAACGCCCATGCCCGCCGCCACGGCACCCTTGATCGCCTCCGGGCTGCCGAGTTCCATACACAGATTCAGGCGATTACGGCTAAAACCCTGGCGCGTCAGGTAGTCCATGATCACCTCCCGGGTCCCGGACCCCTCCTCCCGACAGACGAAGGGCTCGTCGAGGAAGTCGTCCAGGGTCACGCGCTTCACCGGCGCCAACCGGTGATCGTGTGGCACGATCAGGCGCAGTTGGTCGATCAGGAAGGCCTGCACGATCAGGTTGCGGTTACCCACCGGCGCCTCGACCACGCCGAGATCGATCTCGCTCTCCTCGACCATCGCGACCACGGCATCGGAATTGCCCACCCGCAGGCTGATGCCGACCCCCGGATGGCTGCGCAGGAAGGCCCCGAGCAAGGTGGGCAGCAGGTACTCCGCCACCGTGGTGCTGGCACCGAGCACCAGGGCTCCGCCGACCGCACCCTTCAGCTCGCGCATCGCCGCCTCCATCTCCGCATAGGACTCGAAGATCCGCTCGGCATAACGGAACACCAGGCGACCGGCCTCGGTCAGCGTGACCCGGTTGTGATTCCGGTCGAACAACCGGGTATCGAACTGCTCCTCGAGCTGGCGCACCTGGAAGGTGACCGCCGGCTGGGTCATGTGCAGCACCTCGGCCGCCCGCGTGAACGAAAGCAGCCGGGCCACGGTAAAAAAGACTTGCAAGCGCCGATCCGACATCAACAGGATTCCCATTTGGTGCCACGCATGCTAGCAAGCCCGACAAGGCCGCAATAGCAGACGGACTTTCCCTGCGCGAAATCAGCCCGAGGGTAGACTGGCAACATACACGATCCGGGACACCCCGATGGGCAGGCAACGATGAGCACGGGCTGGCAAAAATTGGACCTCGAGGGCGGTGGGCTGCAGGCGATGAATGCCCGGCTCACCGCGCGCATGCGCTCCCGCGCCTGGGCCTACGCGGCCTGGGTGCTGTTTCCGCTCGGCCTGCACCGCTGGTACCTGGCCGAGCCGCGGGGCGCGAGCGCCTTTGCGGGATTGACGGCCATCACCGTGGCCACGGCATGGCTCGCCCCGGCGGCGTGGTGGCTGGTACCGCTGGCCGCCCTGCTGGGCTTCGCCGCCTTTGATCTCTACTGGATCGATCGCCGCGTGGTGACCTACAACAAGGAACTGCGCATGAAATTGTTCCTGCGCAAGGGCCGCAAGCCACCCACCGATTACCGCGGGCGCTACACCGAAACCACCGACGCCGAACAGGCCCACGGGGACCTGGCCGACTACCAGGCCCTGAAGGAAACCGAACGGGCCGGCCATACCCCCAGTCGCTCGACCGCAAGCCCCGCCCCCGCTCCCGGCCGCAGCCGCGTCCCCTCGTTCAACGACCAGGAAGCCATGCTCCGCCACCTCCGCAAAAAGCCCCGCCCCTAACCCTTCCCGGGTGGATCCCGTGGAGGGCGGTACGCGGCGTCGGAGGTCCACGCGTCGGGATTGCACCGTCGCCGTGCTTGAATTCGAACCCAAAACGCCGGCCCCGAAGGCCCTGCACGCAACGGCTCGGGCACGGCCACGGCAGGCCCACGGCGCTCGGCCCGGCCACCCCAGGCGCCGAACGCGTGCAGCTATCCCCACTAAGCCCAACCGCCGGCAGCACGCCCTTGGGGTTTACACCCAACACTGAAGAGCCGTGCGGGGTGTGCCCGGTCCGGACCGTAGATGGCCATGGATGGCCATCTTCGAGCGCTCATGGACGACTTGAGCGTGTCCGGACCGGGCACACCC
>PWGH01000035.1 GCA_003555285.1 Thioalkalivibrio sp. | reverse complement strand
GTGCCGGCAGCACCCCGACGGTCAGCTGTATTGCTTTCGCGGCGGCCTGCGCTCGCGCACGGTGCAGGACTGGCTGGCACAGGCGGGAATCCATGTCTCGCGGATCGAGGGCGGTTACAAGGCCCTGCGCCGATTCCTGCTCGAAGGCCTGGAACAGATTCCCGCGACCTTGCCGCTGCGCCTGTTGTGCGGCCGTAGCGGCGCCGGCAAGACCCGGGTGATCGAGGCCCTGGAGGCCACAATCGACCTCGAGGGTCGTGCCCACCATCGCGGCTCGGCCTTCGGGCGCCGGCCCGGTGGGCAGCCGACCCAGATCGATTTCGAGCACGCGATCGCGATCGATCTGTTGCGGCGGCAGTCACGCCACCAGGCCGGCGACGCTCGCCCGGTGGTCCTTGAGGACGAGAGCAAGCTGGTCGGCCACCGCCTGGTACCACCGACGTTGTTCGCCCGCATGAAGGCAGCACCGCGGGTGGTCATCGAGGAGCCGCTGGAAGACCGGGTGCACTTGACCCTGGAGGACTATGTGGTCGCACCGCTCGCAGAGTACGCCAGCTTTCATGGTGCGGATCAGGCGTCGGAGCACCTGGCGGCCGATTTGCTGGCCTCGGTGGACCGGATCCGCAACCGCTTGGGGGGCAGCCGGCACCAGGAATTGCGCGGGGTGTTGAGCGCGGCACTGGATGAACAGGCGCGTTCGGGCCGGATCGACGGCCATCGCGGCTGGATCCGCAGCCTGCTGACCGACTACTACGACCCGCTCTACGACCACGCGCGCCAGCGCCAGGGCGAACTCGCCCCGCCGCTGTTCGTCGGGCGCCGCGCCGAAGTCCTGGCCTTTCTGCGGGATGCGGCGACCCCGACGACGGCTGTGCAAGAATCCGGAAGCCCTGCGCTCAAAGCGCATGCATTGGGACCAGACTCGACAGCCCGGCACTCGACGGTCAAGCATTCGACGGTTCCGCATGCCCGTGTCCGGCACCAGCGGTGATACGTCGCGCGCTACTACCGCTGTTGTTCCTGGGGCTGGCCTATGGCTTCTGGCTGAGCCCGGACTTCAAGGCGATTGCCGCCGGCATCGCGTTGTTCCTGTTCGGCATGCTCTCGCTGGAGAAGGGCTTCAAGAGTTTCACCGGGGGGGTCCTCGAGTCCGCGTTGCGGGGATCCACCGATCGGCTGTGGAAGAGCATCGGCTTTGGCCTGGCCGCCACCACGCTGATGCAGTCCAGCACCCTGGTTTCGCTGGTGACCATCTCCTTCGTCAGTGCCCAGATGATCACGCTGGCCGGGGGCATCGGCATCATCATGGGCGCGAATCTCGGCACCACCACCGGGGCCTGGCTGATCGCCGGCCTGGGTCTGCGCGTGGATATCGCCGCCTACGCGATGCCGATGCTGGTCTTCGGGGTGATCCTGCTGCTGAATTCGAGCCGGACCCTGAAGGGCATCGGCTATCTGCTGCTCGGCATGGGCTTCCTGTTTCTCGGAATCCACTACATGAAGGAAGGCTTCGACGCCATGCAGGACGGCTTCGACCTCTCCGCCTATGCGGTCCCGGGCCTGACCGGCCTGCTGCTGTTCACCGCCATCGGCATGCTGGTTACCGTGATCATGCAGTCCAGCCACGCCACATTGCTGGTGATCATCGCTGCACTGGCGGCCGGGCAGGTGACCTACGACAACGCGCTGGCGCTCGCGATCGGCGCCAATCTCGGCAGTGCCTTCACCACGGCGCTCGGCGGCATGACCGCGAACCTCGGCGGCAAACGGCTGGCCATCGCCCATGTGCTGTTCAATGTGATGACCGCTGCGGTGGCGATCACCCTGATCGACCAGATGGGTTGGGCCGTGGACGGCATCAGCGGCCTGATCGGCATTGCCGAGGACGATTTCCTGCTGAAGCTTGCACTGTTCCACACCCTGTTCAACCTGCTCGGCGTGATCCTGCTGGTGCCCTTCGTGCCCCATCTCGAACGCCGGCTGATCCGCCATGTGCACTACCTGCCTCCACCGGCCGAGGCCCCGCGCTTCCTGTACCCGGAGGCCCTGGAAACACCGGCGACCGCCGTGGCGGCCATCAACAACGAGGTCGGCCACCTGTACGACAACGCCCATGGCCTGATCTCCCACGGTCTGAGCCTGCGTCGCGCGGTGATCGACTCCGATCTCCCGTTGGCCGATGCGGTGCGCAACACCCGGCGCATCATGCCGCTGGACGTGGACGATGTGTATGAGAAGAAGATCAAGAGCCTGGCCAGTGCCATCGTGGCCTTCATCGGGGAGATCCACGGCCGTGAGCTCTCGGCGCCCTGGGTCGACCGCCTGCAGGTGATTCAACAGGCCAACCGCAACATCGTCGAGGCGGTGAAGGGGATGAAGCACCTGCACAAGAACCTCGCGCGCTACGGCACCTCGACCTCGCATCCGATCGCACGACGCCACTACGATGACATCCGCGTACAGATCGCCAAGGTGCTGCGTGAAATCCAGAGCCTGCGCACCCAGGAACCCGGCGCCGTAACCACCCTGTCGCTGGATTCCCTGAAACTGGCCCTGGAGCGTTCCGGCCGCAAGCGGATGGATCGGATCAACGAGATGATCCGCACGCGGCAGATCCCGCCGCATATCGCGACCTCGCTGATGAACGACGAATCCTATGCCTATGCCATCGGCAACAACCTGATCCAGGCCGGTCATGCGCTGCTGGCCACCTACGACCAGGGCGATCGCATCGCCGACGAAAGCATCGCACTCGACGCCACCGACATCGAACGCATGGCCGAGCACCCGAAGCCCGCCGCCCCGCAATCGCGGCCCAGAGGAACCCCTGATGAAGACGCGAAAACTGCTGAAGAAACTGGCCCGCTTCCTGGATCAGGACCGGGCCGCGCAGCAACAGGAGCTGCAGTCGATCCGTGAGATCTTGAAGAAACTGAAGCAGAAGGAGCACCGCCTGCGCGAAAAGCATGCGGCCGCGACCGAGGCCGAAGAACGCGAGGAGATCGCCGCCAAGCTCGAGGTCGTCCACGCCCAACGCCAAAAGGGCTTGGCCCGCGTGAAGGCGATCCGCGAAGACCAGCGGGCACAGGACCGTGAACCGGAGAAGCCGCGGAGCCCGGCCGAATCGGACGCCGGCTGAACGGCGCTCTTTTCCGATCAACCTTCGTTCGATTCCTGGGTCGTATTCCGGTCCTGCGATTTCAGGCGGTCGACGTCGAGTGACCGCTCCGAGCGCATCACATGGAGGATGAACACCCTGGCGCCGTCGTAGCGGTAAAATACGCGGCATGGCGGCTCCACCACCTGCCGATACCGGAAGCCCTCGAGGTCGGCCAGGCGACTCCCGCTCTGGGGATGGACCTCCAGTTGCCCCACGTGAGCGAATACGCGCTGCACCAGGCGCGCTGCGGCCCCGGGATCTTCGATGGCAATATAGTCGGCGATCGCATCCAGCTCGCTCAGCGCGGGCTCCGTCCAGACTATTTCAGCCATCGGCCCAGTTGGGCCTGGGCAGCGGTGTGGCTCATCACCCGGCCTTCGGCCACGGCCATTTCACCACGGGCGATCCCCTCGAGCACGTGCAAACGTTGCTGCAGGCGCTCAAAGGTCTCGACGTCGACCAGATAGGCGCTGGGCACGCCATGCTGCGTGATCAGAACAGGCTCCTTGTGCCGCCCAAGTTCCGAGAGGATTTCAGTCGCCTGGCGTTTCAGTGTGGTTACGAGTTCGGTGCGCATAGAGTGATACTAAAGTGCCACTCGTGCTTGCGCAAGCTTGTAACCTCAGGCCGGTTGCGTCAGGCGGGTTAAGTCAGGGATGTTCGTTCGCAAGCCACTGCGCCAGGATGTGATCGGTCAGGCGCTGGATCGCGACCTGTCGATCGCCCCGTGTCGGGTCGAAGAGATCCGGATTGAGCCGGGACCACTGCGGCTTCAGCCGCGCCTCCCGAACCGGGGTGGGCAAAGGGTCGGCCGCGAGGTCCGGCACGGCCGTGGACTTGCCGCCGGTCTCCGGAGCCGCGGTATTCAGCGGCCCCTGGGCGGCATGACCCCGGTGCAGCAGCGCGCGGATCAGCGCGAGCTGGCGCGCCGCCACCAGGCGCAGCGTGTCATCGGAAACCCGCCACTCGGCGTGTCCATGCAGCCGTCCCCAGATCCGCCGATGCAGCGGAATCGACGTGCCGAGCAAAGCCCCGATCGCGGCGCCGGTGGCGGTGCCAAGCCCCAGGGTCATGCCCAATGTCGCGACGTCGATC
>PWGH01000226.1 GCA_003555285.1 Thioalkalivibrio sp. | reverse complement strand
GCCGACGGGACGAGCCGACCGGCTCAGTCGCGCGCACGCCGAGCCATGGCCACCGTGTAGTCCCGACCCTGCTTGAGCTTCTCGTAATTGCCGAAGACGTCCTTGAAGCCCTTCTCGATGAACCGACGCAGACCGGTAATCGTTACGACATAGAGCCGCCCGTCCGGGTTCAGCTGCTCCCAGGCATCGAGCAGGTAGAGGGTCAGCAGCTCGCGCCCGACCTTGGCCGGCAGGTTGGAGGCGATCACGTCGAAGCGACGCTCGGCAATCTGGGCGAAGCCGTTGCTGAGCAGGCAATCCACATTACCCAGGCGATTCAATTCGGCGTTACGTCGACTGTACTCTACCGCGACGAAGTCCTTGTCGACCAGCGTGCTGTGCCCCTGGTGCGCCTTGCGCGCGAAGGCCAGCCCGATCGGACCATAACCGCAACCCAGATCCAGGCAATGATCCGTCGGCGCAACCTCGGCGTAATCCAGCAGCAGCCGGGTGCCGTCATCGATCCGCCGCGGCGAGAACAGCCCCCAGGTGGTCAGGAACTCCAGGGACTCGCCAGCCAGCACGTCGGCGACCCGCTGATCCGCCCGCAGTTCGCGCTTCAGCTGTTCGCGCTGGGCCCGGGTACGCAGGGCGGACCCGCTCTCGCGCGCGCTCATGCCGAAGCCCCGCCCGAATCGTTGCTTGAATCGAGGCTTGAATCCTGGCCCGGATCATCAATCAGGTCCTCGTTCGTGCCTCCGGTGGCCGCAGATCCCGCTGCACGCTCGGCCCGATGCGCGGCCCGTTGCGCCGCCAGACTCCGGGCGAAGGATTCCGCCAGACGTGCCGGCTGCGAGGCATCGGTCTCGCCGGTCAGTCCGAGGATGTTCACATGGCCCATCTTGCGTCCCGGCCGGGCGATCGGCTTGCCGTACAGGTGCAGGCGCGCACGACCGTGGGTCAGCACGGCGGAAAAGTCCGGCAGCAGCGTCGCCTCCGGCCAAAGGTCGCCGAGCAGATTCAGCATCGCCACCGGCGCAATCAGCTCGGCCGGCGCCAACGCCAGTCCGCACACGGCGCGCAGCTGCTGCTCGAACTGGGAGACGGTCGCCGCGTCGAGGGTGTAATGGCCGGAGTTGTGCGGACGCGGCGCGATCTCGTTGACCAGGAGCACACCGGACCCGGACACGAAGAACTCGATGGCCAGCACGCCGCAATAGTCCAGGTGCTCGGCAATGTGCTGCGCGATCGCCTCCGCCTGCGCCGCCAGCGTCGGGTCGATGCGTGCCGGAACCCGGGTCAGGTGCAGGATACCGCCCTGGTGAATGTTCTCGGCCACCGGAAAACAACGCGACCGTCCGTCCGGACTGCGGGCGAGCACCACCGAGATCTCGCGCTCGAGCTCGATGCTCTGTTCCAGCACGCACGGCACCTCGCCGAGGTGACGAAAGGCCCCGACCAGCCCGCTAACGGCCGACACCGGATACTGCCCCTTGCCGTCATAGCCCAGACGGGCCGTCTTCAGGATCGCCGGGAGATCCCACTCCGGCTGCGCGGTCTGCGCCGCGGCCAGGCTGTCGATGACCAGCCACGGCACCACGGCGACCCCCGCCTGCTCCAGGAACCGCTTCTCCGCGATGCGGTCCTGAGCGATCGCCAGCGCTCGCGGATCCGGCCGCAGGGTCACATGGGCGGCCAGCCGCTCGGCACTGGCCGCAGGGACGTTCTCGAACTCGCAGGTAACCACGGCGGCATGGCCGGCCAACAGGTCCAGCGCCTCGAGATCATCGAAGGCGGCGCAGAGGTGACGATCGGCGACGGCACCCGCCGGACTCTCCGGGTCCGGATCGAGAACCCAGACGCGATAGCCCATGGACCGGGCGCTGAGGGTGAAATAGCGGCCGAGTTGCCCGCCGCCAAGTAGCCCGAGGATCGCCGGCGGCTGGATCATCGCGACACCGGCGGCAGCTGCTGCGCCAGCACGGTCGCGCGCTGCGCCTCGCGAAACCGCTCCAGACGCAGGCGCAACCCCGCGTCCTGGGTCGCCAGCATCGCCGCGGCGAACAACGCGGCGTTGGCGGCGCCTGCCTCGCCGATGGCAAAGGTCGCGACCGGAATGCCCTTGGGCATCTGCACGATCGACAGCAGCGAATCCTGTCCCTGAAGATGCCGCGAGGCCACCGGCACACCGAGCACCGGCACCAGGGTCTTGGCCGCCAGCATGCCCGGCAGGTGGGCGGCTCCGCCGGCGCCGGCAATGATCGCCTGCAGCCCACGCACCTGGGCCTTGCCCGCATATTCGTACAGCAGGTCCGGCGTTCGGTGGGCGGACACCACCCGAGCCTCGTAGGGAATACCCAGGTCGGCCAGAATGCGGGCGGCGTGCTCCATGGTCGGCCAGTCGGAACTGCTGCCCATGACCAAACCAATCTTCGGGTTTTTTGAGTCCATAGGGGCGCAACGATAGCCGCGGCCACCGCCGCGGGCAAGAAAATCCGAACCGACAGCCCGCACCGTGGATGAACCGCTGTGGCCGAGCCGCATTGATGACCCCGACCGTCCCCATCGGACCGCCCGGGAACCGGGCACCGAAACGCCGGGCGCCAGGGTATCGACTCGGGTATCGACTCGGGCATCGACTCGGGTATCGACTCGGGTGCGGGCCGGTGTCTCTGGGCTTGGTTTGGGCTAAGATTCAGCGATGAGCGAAGCGATGTTTGAAAGCCGGATCCCAGAACTCGAACGGATCCACCGGGGCAAGGTGCGGGACCTGTACGCGGTGGATGCGGATCATATCCTGATGGTCACCACCGATCGCCTGTCGGCCTTCGATGTGATCCTGCCCACGCCCATTCCGGACAAGGGGCGGATTCTGACCGCGATCACGGTGTTCTGGATGCGCAAGATCGAGGCCAGCCTCGGCCTGCCCAACCAGCTGACCGACCGCAAGCTCAGCGAGGTGATCGCGGACCCGGCGGTCCGGGCCCCGCTCGAGGGGCGCGCCCTGATCGTGCGGCGACTGCAGGCCCTGCCGGTCGAGGCCGTGGTGCGCGGCTACCTGATCGGCTCGGGTTGGAAGAGCTACCAGGACACGGGTTCTGTCTGCGGCATTGCGCTGCCGGAGGGGCTGAAGTTGGCCGATAGGCTCCCGGAGCCGCTGTTCACTCCCAGCACCAAGGCGCCGGCCGGCGAGCACGACGCCAACATCGACTTTGCCAGTGTCGAGGCGCTGCTGGGCGCCGAACGGGCCGCCGAGGTGCGGGATCAGTCGTTGCGGATCTACGCGCTGGCGCGCGAACATGCACGGCGCCGCGGCATCCTGATCGCCGACACCAAGTTCGAGTTCGGCACCGATGCCGAGGGCCGCCTGCACCTGATCGATGAGGTGCTGACCCCGGATTCCTCACGCTTCTGGCCGGAAGAGCGCTACCGACCGGGGATCAGCCCGGAATCCTTCGACAAACAGTTCGTGCGCGATTACCTGGAAGGCCTCGACTGGAACAAGCAGGCACCCGGCCCCGCCATCCCCGCGATCGTTCTCCAACGCAGCGCCGAACGCTATCGCGAGGCGCTGCGCCGCCTCACCGCCGACCCGGCATGAGCGCCACGGATTCCTCCGCCCCGCCCCACCCCGGCGGCCTGTTCATCACCGCCACCGATACCGGCGTCGGCAAGACCTTCATCGCCTGTTCGCTGGCGCGGCTCTGGCGGGGTCACGGCCAAATCGTCGCCCCGCGCAAACCGGTCGAATCCGGCTGTCCGGAACAAAACGGGATTTTGCGGCCCGAGGATGCGGCCCGGCTGACCGCTGCCGCCGGACTGAGCGCCGACCGACTCGAACAGGTCAATCGCTACCGCTTTGCCGAGGCCTTGGCACCGGACCTGGCCGCGCGCCGTGCGGGGCAACCGCTGTTCCTGGCCGACCTGATCGCCGCCTGCGCCCGCCCTGCGAATGCCTGGCGCCTGACCGAGGGCGCCGGCGGTTTCTATTCCCCGTTGTGCGAGGACGGTCTGAACGCCGATCTGGCGCAGGCCCTCGGCGATCCGGTGGTGCTGGTCGCCGAGGACCGCCTGGGCATCCTGAGCGGCTGCCTGCTGGCCCTGGAGGCGCTGGCGCGTCGCGAACTGCCGCTGGCCGCGGTGATCCTGAATCGGCGCCGGCCCGACAGCGATCCGGCGATGGACAACCGTGCGGCGCTGGCCCGCTACACCAACGCCCCGGTCTTCTCCTTCCCCGAAGGACTCTCGGAACGGGAACTCGATCAGAGGCTCTCGACCTGGATCGGGTCGACGATCAATCCACCGGAACCAGGGGCGATGGATTCGGTTTCCTGAGCAGGCGGCGGTCCGGCCGAGGCCTCGGCAGGGTCCGGCGCCGGATGCGAGACGGACCGCGGCGGCTGGCGGTACTCGGCCAGCGCCTGGCGCAAGGCAACGGCCCCCGGATCCCCACCGCGACGGCTCTCGATGATCTGTACCGGGCGCAGCTTCTCGCCATAATAGGACTCGTTGAAGTCATCGCGGATCCGCAGCATCGAGCCCTCCAGGCTCATGCCCAGGAAGGCGCCCTGGTTCCGTGCATAGGACACGAAGTCCGCGGTGATGGTCGAGCGGCGTCCCGCCCCCACCGGCCCTGCCGCCACCGAGGCATCGCCGCCCAGGCGAAAGGCCGAGGCGAAGAGCGAATCGACCGCGCGCTGGGTCTTCGCGACCATCACCACTTCGGCCACCTCGGCGCCAAACTGCAGACCGACGCTCACCGCGGCCACGGAATAGAAGGCGACCGGACTGTAATCGCCCCGCGCGTCATCCCAGGCCAGGAAGACGCCCAGGCCGCCGGACCCGCCGACGAAGAAACCGCCGCGCACCACGCGGGGAAAGATCAACACCCCGCGGGCCACCTGCAGATCCGCCAGCAGGGCCTCGTAATCCGGGTGAGTCGCCATTTCCTGCAGCGTCTTGCGGGCGTCGTCGACCACCTGCTGGGGTTCGATCTGGCGACCGGTCAACTGCGCCTGCGCGACGCTCGAAAAGCCCCAAAGGACCAGCAACAGCACGCTCAACCACCACTTCATCGAACACTCCTTGGCACGGATGGGCCCGCGAGCACAGGGTGTGCTACACGGCCTGAACAGCCACTGAACATACACCAATTCCGGGTGTTAGCGGCGGCACTGGCTCTGGTTTCGAGGCCTTAGACGCCCGTAATCCGGACACGATGACGTGCGCCCTGCCGGGCGCACCATGAAAAAAGGGGCCAAAGGCCCCTTTTCCCCTTCCGACCGACGGTTCACCCGGGGCGGCGGAATGCCGCCCCGGGTGCCACCGGCCGCCGTGACCGATCGGCTCAGTTGATCTTCGGATCCAGTTCGCCGCTCTTGTAGCGGGCGACCATGGTATCGAGATTCACCGGCTTGATCTTCGAGGCCATGCCGGCGCAGCCGAAGGCCTCGTAGCGGGCCTGGCAGATGCCCTTCATCGCCTTGGTCGAGGCGATCAGCAGTTTGCGCGGATCGAATTCCTTCGGGTTCTCGGCCAGGAACTTGCGGATCGCGCCGGTGGAGGCCATGCGCAGGTCGGTGTCGATGTTGACCTTGCGCACGCCGTTCTTGATGCCTTCCTGGATCTCCTCGACCGGCACGCCGTAGGTCTGGCCCATGTCGCCACCGTAGGTGTTGATGATCTCCAGCCAGTCCTGCGGCACTGAGGACGAACCGTGCATCACCAGGTGCACGTTCGGGATCCGGGTGTGGATCGCCTTGATGCGCTCGATCGCCAGGATGTCCCCGGTCGGCGGGCGGGTGAACTTGTACGCGCCGTGCGAGGTGCCGATCGCGATCGCCAGTGCATCGATGCCGGTCTTCTGCGCGAAGTCGGCGGCCTCGTCCGGGTCGGTCAGCAGCTGGTCGTGCGACAGCTGACCTTCGGCGCCGGAACCGTCCTCTTCACCGGCCATGCCGGTTTCGAGCGAACCCAGGCAACCGAGTTCGCCTTCCACCGACACGCCGACGTAGTGTGCCATTTCGGCGACCTTGCGGGTCACGTCGACGTTGTACTCGTAGCTGGAGGGCGTCTTCATGTCGGCGAGCAGCGAGCCGTCCATCATCACCGAGGTGAAGCCGGACTGGATCGAGCGCAGGCAGACCGAGGGATCGCCGCCGTGGTCCTGGTGCAGCACCACCGGGATATCGGGGTACATCTCGACCGCGGCCAGGATGTTGTGGCGCAGGAAGGGCTCGCCGGCGTACTTGCGCGCCCCCGCCGAGGCCTGAATGATCACCGGCGAGTCGACCGCCGCAGCGGCCTCCATGATCGCCTGGACCTGCTCCATGTTGTTCGCGTTGTAGGCCGGCATGCCGTAGCCGTGTTCGGCCGCGTGGTCCAGCAACTGGCGTAGTGAAATCAGTGCCATGAAATCCTCCTTACAGGATTCGGTGGGGTAGGAATCAGCGCGTTCTGCGCGGATGGTATCAGGGAATGGGTACGGTCTCGCCCACACGCACGATCTTCATGGCGCTGGTACCGCCTGCTACGCCGCTGAGATCGCCCTTGGTGATGATGACCAGCTCGCCCTCCTTCACCACGCCCTTGTCCAGGAGCAGGCGAACGGCCTCCCGGTTGATGTCTTCGTGGGTGTCGGGAATGGTTTCCAGCCGCACCGGATACACCCCCCGGTACAGGGTCAGGCGGCGGCTGGTGCGGTGATGCCGGGTCAGCGCGAACACCGGGATCCCGGAACTGATGCGCGACATCCACAGCGGCGTGGCGCCGGATTCGGTCATCGCGGCAATCGCCGCGACGTCGAGGTGGTTCGCGGTGTACATCGTCGCCATCGCGATGGCCTCGTCGACCCGGCCGAACACGCTGTCCATGCGATGGGTCGACTGCCGGGCCGCGCGTTGGCGCTCGGCCGCCTCGCAGATCCGGCTCATGCTGTCGACGACTTTGTCCGGATACCGCCCGGTCGCGGTCTCGCCCGAGAGCATCACCGCATCGGTGCCGTCGAGCACCGCGTTGGCCACGTCGAAAACCTCGGCCCGGGTCGGGATCGGGCTCAGGATCATCGACTCCATCATCTGCGTTGCGGTGATCACGACCCGGTTCAGCTTGCGGGCGCGGGTGATCAGGTTCTTCTGCACTGCCGGCAACTCGGCATCGCCGATTTCCACGCCGAGATCGCCGCGCGCGATCATGATCACATCCGAGGCCGAGATGATCTCGTCGATCACCTCGAGCGCCTCGGAGCGCTCGATCTTCGCGCAGATCGAGGCATTGCCACCGGCTTCACGCAACAGGGCGCGCGCCAGATGGATGTCCTCGGCCGCGCGGGGGAAGGACACGGCCAGGAAGTCGACCTCGAGTTCGGCCGCGAGCCGGATGTCCTCCCGATCCTTCTCGGTGATCGCCGGTGCCGACAGCCCCCCGCCCTGACGGTTGATACCCTTGTTGTTGGACAGCACCCCACCGACCAGGACCCGGGTTTCGATCCGCAATCCGACGACCGCCGTCACCTCGAGGACCAGACGGCCGTCGTCGAGCAACAGCACGTCGCCGGCCTGCACGTCGCCGGGCAGGTCGGTGTAGGTCAGACCGACCTGGGCCTGGTCGCCGGCGTTCACGTCCAGGGTCGCATCCAGCGCGAAGGTATCGCCCTCGCGCAACTCCACCTGGCCGTCGGCAAACCGCGCAATGCGGATCTTCGGGCCCTGCAAATCGCCGAGCACGCCGACGCAGCGTCCGGCTTTTTCCGCAGCGTCGCGCAGGCGCCGCACCCGGGTGCGGTGGCTGTCCGGATCGCCGTGGGAGAAATTCAGGCGGACGACATCGACCCCGGCCGCCACCAGCTTTTGGAGGGCCTGCTCGCTGTCGGTCGCCGGGCCGAGTGTGGCCACGATCTTGGTGCGTCTCATGGATGGCCCGGGTTCATGGATGGATACGGCTCATGGTCAACTGCGGTCGGATGGATCAACGCGAGGATCAGCCCTTGGCGCGTTCTTCGAGCATCGCGACCGCCGGCAGGGTCTTGCCCTCGAGGAACTCCAGGAAGGCACCGCCGCCGGTGGAGATGTAGCTGATGCGATCGGCCAACCCGTACTTGTCGATCGCCGCCAGCGTATCGCCGCCACCGGCGATCGAGAAGGCCTCGCTGTCGGCGATCGCTTCGCCGAGCGCCTGCGTCCCCTGCGCGAACTGGTCGAATTCAAAGACGCCGACCGGGCCATTCCAGACGATGGTGCCCGCCTGACGCAGCAGCTCGGCGTACGACGCGGCGGTCTCCGGGCCGACGTCGAAGATCAGGTCGTCGGCGTCGACGTCAGCGACGCCTTTCACCGTCGCCGGGGTCGACTCGGAGAATTCCCGGCCGACGACGACGTCGGTCGGTACCGGGATGTCACCGCCCTTTTCCTTCGCGGCCGCCATCAGGCGCTTGGCCTCGTCGATCAGGTCGTGCTCGCACAAGGACTTGCCCACCGGGTGGCCCTGGGCGGCGATGAAGGTGTTGGCGATACCGCCGCCGACGATGAGCTGATCGACCACCGTGGACAGGGATTCCAGCACCGTGAGCTTGGTCGAGACTTTCGAGCCGCCGACGATCGCGACCATCGGGCGCCGCGGGTTGTCCAGGGCCTTGCCGAGCGCCTCGAGCTCGGCCGCGAGCAGCGGGCCGGCGCAGGCGGTGGGCGCGTATTTCGCCACGCCGTGGGTCGAGGCCTGGGCGCGGTGCGCGGTGCCAAAGGCGTCCATCACGAACACGTCGCACAACGCCGCGTACTTGCGCGACAGATCCTCGGCGTCCTTCTTCTCGCCGGTGTTGAAGCGCACGTTCTCGAGCAGCACGACCTCGCCGTCGGTCACGTCGGCCCCGTCGAGATAGTCGCGCAGCACGCGCACCTCGCGGCCGAGCAGCCCGCCCATGTGCGTCGCCACCGGGGCCAGCGAATCCGCCTCGGAGAACTCGCCCTCGGTCGGGCGGCCGAGGTGGGACATCAGCATCACCACTCGGGCGCCCCGGTCGAGCGCCTGCTGCACCGTCGGCAGACTGGCGCGAATCCGCGCATCGGAAGTGACCTTGCCGTTCTTCACCGGGACGTTCAAATCCTGCCGGATCAGCACACGCTTACCGCTCAGATCGAGATCGGTCATCTTGATAACGGGCATCACACGACTCCTTATGCAGGCTGCAAACAGGGAAAGAGGTTGGGCAAATCCGCGGGCGGACTTGCCGAACGGCTCTCCGAAACAGGCCAGAACGGGCCGGGCCCCTACGGCTGGGTGCGGCCGTGGCAGCGGCACAAGACCGGGATCTTGCGCCGCTGCCACGGGAACCGCGTACCGGCGGCTTATTTCCCGACGTGCTGCGCGATGCGCATCATGTTGCAGGTGTAGCCGTACTCGTTGTCGTACCAGGCGATGACCTTGACGAAGGTATCGTCGAGCTGGATGCCCGCCTCGGCATCGAAGATCGACGGCGTGTTCACGCCGCGGAAATCGGTCGAGACGACCTTGTCTTCGGTGTAGCCGAGCACGCCCTTCAGCGCGCCCTCGGAGGCCGCCTTCATCGCCTTGCAGATCTCGGCGTAGGGAGCGGGACGCTCGAGTTCGACGGTCAGGTCGACCACCGAGACGTCGGAGGTCGGCACCCGGAACGCCATGCCGGTGAGCTTGCCGTTCAGTTCCGGCAGCACCTTGCCGACGGCCTTGGCCGCACCGGTCGACGACGGGATGATGTTCTCGAGGATGCCGCGGCCGCCGCGCCAGTCCTTCTGCGAGGGGCCGTCGACGGTCTTCTGCGTCGCCGTGGCGGCGTGCACGGTGCTCATCAGGCCGCGCTTGATGCCGTAGTTGTCGTGCAACACCTTGGCCACGGGGGCCAGCGCGTTGGTCGTGCACGAGGCGGCGGAGACGATCGCCTGACCGGCGTATTCGGCGTGGTTCACGCCGTAGACGAACATCGGCGTCGCGTCCTTCGACGGCGCCGACATCACGACCTTCTTCGCACCGGCCTCGAGGTGCTTCTGGCAGGTCTCTTCGGTCAGGAAGAAGCCGGTCGACTCGATGATCAGGTCGGCACCGACCTCGCCCCACTTCAGGTTCGCGGGATCGCGCTCGGCGGTCAGGCGGATCTTCTTGCCGTTGACGACCATATTGGCGCCGTCCACCGCGACCTCACCCTTGAAGCGGCCGTGGACCGAATCGTAGCGCAGCATGTAAGCAAGGTATTCGGGATCGAGCAGATCGTTGATCGCGACCACTTCCAGTTCCGGGAACTCCTGCGCGATGGCGCGAAACGCCATGCGGCCGATCCGGCCGAACCCGTTGATACCGACTTTGATAGCCATGGATGATTCTCCTCTCGTCTTCTGTCGTCATGAGCCTGTATAGGCAATGGTTCAATTCAGGATATCGCGGGCGACCTGGGTGACGTTGTCGACGGTGAAGCCGAAGTACTCCATCAGCGCATCGCCGGGCGCGGATTCGCCGAAGCGATCGAGCCCGATCACGGCGCCGTCCAGGCCGACGAACTTGTACCAGGGAGCGGTCGCACCGGCCTCAATGGCGACACGGGCGCGCACGGTCTTCGGCAGTACCGCCTCGCGGTAGGCCGGATCCTGCATCTCGAACAGCTCGACGCAGGGCATCGACACCACCCGCACCTTGAGCCCCTCGTCGCCGAGCTTCGCGGCACTGGCGACGGCCAGCCCCACTTCGGAGCCGGTGGCGATCAGGATCAGGTCCGGGTTACCGGCACAATCCTTCAGCACGTAGCCGCCACGGTTGATATCGGCCACCTGTGCGGCGTCGCGCGGCTGCGGGGCCAGGCCTTGGCGCGACAGGATGAAGGCGGAGGGGCCGTCGTGGCGTTCGATGCCGGCCTTCCATGCGACCGCGGTTTCGACGCCGTCGCAGGGGCGCCAGACGTTCAGGTTCGGGATCAGGCGCAGGCTGGGCGTCTGCTCGATCGGCTGGTGCGTCGGGCCGTCCTCGCCCAGGCCGATCGAGTCGTGGGTCAGCACGTAGAGCACGCGCTGGCGCGCGAGCGCCGACATCCGGATGCCGTTGCGAGCGTAGTCCGAGAAAATCAGAAAGGTGCCGCCGTAGGGGATGAAACCGCCGTGCAGCGCGACGCCGTTCATCACCGCGGCCATCGCGAACTCACGCACGCCGTAGTAGACGTAGTTGCCGGAGGCGTCCTCGTGGGTGATGCCCTTGGAGCCCGCGTACAGCGTCAGGTTGGATCCGGCGAGATCCGCCGAACCGCCGAGGAGTTCGGGCAGTAGCGGACCATAGCCGCCGATCGCATTCTGCGAGGCCTTGCGGCTGGCGACCTTCTCGGCCTTCTCAATCGTCTGCTGGACGAAGGCGCCGGCCTGCGCCTCCCAGTCGGCCGGCAGCTCGCCCGCCAGACGCCGCTCGAATTCGGCCGCGAGCTCCGGATGCGCCTGCTGGTAGGCGGCAAAGCGCGCGCTCCAGTCGGCCTCGGCCTGGGCACCGCGTTCCTTCGCGTCCCACTGCGCGTAGATGTCGGCCGGGATCTCGAAGGGCGCATGGTCCCAACCGAGTTCCTTGCGAGCCAACGCGATCTCGTCGTTGCCGAGCGGCGCGCCGTGGCATTCTTCCTTGCCCTGCTTGTTCGGCGAACCAAAGCCGATCACGGTCTTGCAGCAGATCAGCGTCGGCTTGTCGGACTGGCTGCGGGCGTCTTCGATCGCCGCCTTGACCGCATCGGCGCTGTGGCCGTCGACGCCACGCACCACGTGCCAGCCGTAGGCTTCGAAGCGCTTCGGGGTGTCGTCGGTGAACCAGCCCTCGACCTCGCCGTCGATGGAGATGCCGTTGTCGTCATAGAAGGCGACCAGCTTGCCCAGGCCGAGGGTGCCGGCCAGCGCGCAGGCCTCGTGCGAGATGCCTTCCATCAGGCAGCCATCGCCGAGAAAGACATAGGTGCGGTGATCGACGACGGTATGGCCGTCCTGATTGAAGTTCGCGGCCAGAATCTTCTCGGCGAGCGCCATGCCGACGGCGTTGGTCACGCCCTGACCGAGCGGACCGGTGGTGGTCTCGACGCCGGGGGTGTAGCCGTATTCGGGGTGTCCGGGGGTCTTCGAATGCAACTGGCGGAACTGCTTGAGCTCCGCCATCGGCAGTGCATAGCCGGTGAGGTGCAACAGCGAGTAGACCAGCATCGAGCCGTGGCCGTTAGACATCACGAAGCGGTCACGATCGGCCCAATTCGGATTGGCCGGATTGTGCTTCATGTAGTCGTTCCAGAGCACCTCGGCGATATCCGCCATGCCCATGGGCGCGCCGGGATGACCGGAATTGGCTTTCTGGACCGCGTCCATGGACAAGGCACGGATGGCGTTGGCAAGCTCTCTGCGGGAAGGCATGCGGTTCTCCTGGCTGTAGGTTCGATGACTGGATCGGGACGGGATGCCAGCGAGGCGCAGGCGTCGGCCGTTGTTGTTCTTGGTTGTTCTTGCGAGCCCTGATGCGCCAAGCAACAGGTCGGTCGGCGCGTCTCCGCCGTATTCGGCCCCATTTTGGAGGCGCTGCATTTTGTCTATTTTCCGCGGTCGGAGCAAGTCTGAGCGCACAAACCCCCGCTCGAAGGCCCGAAACCGGCCTTTGAACATTTAGGAATAGTGGTTTGTACGGGTTAAACTGCGGCGGCTTTGGCCGCACCTCCATCGTCCCTGGTCCGAGGAATCCGCCGCATGTCCAGCCGTCATCTGTTTACTTCCGAATCCGTGTCCGAAGGGCATCCCGACAAGATGGCCGATCAGATCTCCGACGCCGTGGTCGATGCGATCCTGGCGCAGGATCCGCACGCCCGCATCGCCTGCGAAACCCTGACCAAAACCGGCATGGTCCTGCTCGCCGGCGAGATCACCACGCATGCCATCGTCGATTTCGAGGCGCTGGTGCGCAAGACCGTCTGCGCGATCGGCTACGACAACTCGGACGTCGGCTTCGACGGCCATTCCTGCGCGGTGCTCAATGCCCTGGGCCAGCAGTCCGCCGACATCGCCCAGGGCGTGGACCGGGATCTCGTCGATCGCAGCCTGCAGGGGGCCGGCGATCAGGGGCTGATGTTCGGCTATGCCGCGCGTGAAACCGCCACCATGATGCCGGCGCCGATCTACTACGCGCATCAGCTGGTCCGGCGTCAGGCCGCGCTGCGCAAGAGCCGCATCCTGCCCTGGCTGCGGCCCGATGCGAAGAG
Organism: Thioalkalivibrio sp.; assembly: GCA_003555285.1. The sequence goes on along the minus strand of PWGH01000226.1, from coordinate 4,637 downwards.
CCAGGTGACCCTGCGCTACGAGGACGGGGTCCCGGTCGGACTCGAGGCCGTGGTACTATCCACCCAGCATCAGGCTGGAATCACTCAAAAAGACCTGCGTGACGCGGTGATGGAGGAGATCCTCCAACCGGTGCTGCCGGGGGCCTGGCTTGATGGCTGCGCGCGGGACCAGATTCACATCAACCCCACCGGCCAGTTCATCATCGGCGGGCCGGTGGGGGACTGCGGCCTGACCGGCCGCAAGATCATTATCGACACCTATGGCGGCATGGCGCGCCATGGCGGTGGCGCCTTCTCTGGCAAGGATCCATCGAAGGTCGATCGCTCGGCCGCCTACGCAGGGCGCTATGTGGCGAAGAACCTGGTCGCCGCCGGTCTGGCCGACAAATGCGAGATCCAGGTCTCCTACGCGATCGGCGTGGCGAAACCGACGTCGATCAGCGTCGAGACCTTCGGCACCGGTCGGATCGCCGAGGACCGGATCGTGGCGCTGATCGAGGCCCACTTCGACCTGCGGCCCTGGGGGCTGATACAGGCCCTGGATCTGCTGCGGCCGATCTATCAACAGACCGCCGCGTATGGGCATTTCGGGCGGGACGACATCGACCTGCCCTGGGAACAAACGAATCGCGCGGAGGAACTTCGCGCCGCCGCCGGGCTCACCTAGGAGCCCGCCGGCATTAGAATTACCCGGGCTGAGGAGCGCTGCAGCGGCATTCCCGTCAGGCTCAGCCGGGTGCTTTTTTCATCCATGCAACGGCGCTCATCCAGACTCACGGAGCCTTAACCCATGAACGCTGTGATGAACCCGACCCAGAACGACTACCTCGTCCGCGACATCAACCAGGCCGATTTCGGCCGCAAGGAAATCGCGATCGCCGAGACCGAAATGCCCGGCCTGATGGCCACCCGCGAAGAATTGGCCAAGGACCAGCCGCTGAAGGGCGCCCGAATCGCCGGCAGCCTGCACATGACCATTCAGACCGCGGTGCTGATCCAAACGCTGGAGGCGCTCGGCGCCGAGGTCCGCTGGGCCTCCTGCAACATCTACTCGACCCAGGACCATGCCGCCGCGGCGATCGCCGCCAACGGCACGCCGGTCTTCGCCGTGAAGGGCGAGACCCTGGAAGAGTACTGGGATTACGCCCACCGCATCTTCGAATGGCATGACGGCGGCACGCCGAACATGATCCTCGACGACGGCGGCGACGCCACGATGCTGGTAATCCTCGGCGCCAAGGCGGAGCAGGACCTCTCGGTGCTGGACCACCCGGACAACGACGAGGAACGGGCGCTGTTCGCGTCGATCAAGGCGCGCCTGAAGACTGATCCGACGTGGTATTCCAACATCAAGAAGAACCTGATGGGCGTCACCGAAGAGACCACCACCGGCGTGCATCGCCTCTACCAGATGCAGAAAGAAGGCGCGCTGCCCTTCCCCGCGATCAACGTGAACGACTCGGTCACCAAGTCCAAGTTCGACAACCTCTACGGCTGCCGCGAGTCCTTGGTCGACGCGATCAAGCGCGCGACCGACGTGATGATCGCCGGCAAGATCGCGGTCGTCTGCGGTTACGGCGATGTCGGCAAGGGCAGCGCCCAGTCGCTGCGCGGCCTCGGCGCCACCGTTTGGGTCACCGAAATCGATCCGATCTGCGCGCTGCAGGCGACGATGGAAGGCTATCGCGTGGTGACCATGGAAGACGTCGCCGATCAGGCCGATATCTTCGTGACCGCCACCGGCAACAAGGACGTGATCACCCACGATCACATGATCCGGATGAAGGACCAGGCCATCGTCTGCAACATCGGCCACTTTGACTCCGAGATCGACGTCTCCAGCCTGCGCCAGTACACCTGGGACAACATCAAGCCCCAGGTCGATCACGTGATCTTCCCGCACGGCCGGCGCATCATCCTGCTCGCCGAAGGCCGCTTGGTGAACCTTGGCTGCGGTACCGGACACCCGAGCTTCGTGATGTCCAACTCCTTCACCAACCAGACCATGGCCCAGATCGAGCTGTACGCCCACGGCGACCGCTACGAGAACCAGGTCTACGTGCTGCCCAAGCACCTGGACGAAAAGGTCGCGGCGCTGCACCTGAAGAAGCTCGGCGCGAACCTCACGCAACTGACCCCGGACCAGGCCCAGTACCTCGGCCTTCCGGCCACGGGTCCGTTCAAGCCCGAGCACTACCGCTACTGATCGCGGGAGCGTCCCTTCGAGTCCCGGCGGTCCGCCGCCGGGGCCCGATCCCGCGCCGAAGCGGGAAACCGGGACCCACCGCACTGCTTCGGTCTTCCCACCGGCGCACGGCCTGTTGCGCCGTGCGTGCGTTGGCGTCCGTGCCCGCCCGGGCACGGTGCCGAACGGTGGGAAGACCCATCCAAAAAGCCGAGCCACGGCGACCGCCAGGCTTGCGGGATACCGTGAACCCCGGCTGTGGGATTCACGGCGTCTTGTGGTTTTCCCCATTCCATAGCAGGGTCTCTGCTGACGGAAACCGCCCGCAGATGGCCTGCGCCGTGTTCGGCTTGCCATGAGGACCGATTTTATGAGTCATGCCACGAATGCCGCACCGGTGTTCAGTTTCGAATTTTTCCCGCCCAAGACCCCGGAGGGCGCCGAGCGGCTGCGCACGACCCGCCGGCGTCTGGCCGCCCTCGATCCGGCCTATTTTTCCGTGACCTTCGGTGCCGGCGGTTCGACCCGCGCCCACACGCTGGAGACGGTGGTGGAAATCCAGGGCGAGGGCCAGATCGATGCCGCACCGCACATCTCTTGCATCTCGTCGACCCGCGCCGAACTGCTGGAGTTGCTGAGCACCTACCGGGACCATGGCGTGCGCCGCCTGGTCGCGTTGCGCGGCGACCTGCCTTCGGGCGCTGGCGGCGGACTCGGTGATTTTCGCTATGCCGCCGAGCTGGTCGCCTTTATCCGAGAGCACTTCGCGGATCAATTCAAGATCGAGGTGGCCGCCTATCCCGAATTTCACCCCCAGGCTGCCAATGCGCAAAAGGATCTCGAGCACTTCCGACAGAAGGTGGCCGCCGGCGCCGATGCCGCGATCACCCAGTACTTCTACAATCCGGATGCCTATTTCGTCTTCCTCGATCGGGTGCGCGCAATGGGGGTGGAAGTGCCGGTGATCCCGGGGATCATGCCGATCATCAACTACACCCAGCTCGCACGCTTCTCCGATGCCTGCGGCGCCGAGATTCCCCGGTACATCCGCAAGCGACTGGAGGCCTATGGCGACGACACCGCCTCCATCCGCGCTTTCGGTACCGAGGTCGTCAGCCGCCTGTGCCAGCGACTGCTCGACAACGGCGCCCCGGGCCTGCACTTCTACTCGATGAACCAGGCGGAACCCTCCGAGGCCGTCTGGAGGAATCTGAAGCTGGGCGCCCGGCGCTAGGCCATGCGCTGCCCGCGGCTGCTGGTCGAACAGGCGCTGGCCGCCGGCCAGCGCCTGGAGCTGCCGGCCGAGGTCTTGCACCATGCGGTGTCCGTGCTGCGCCTGCGGGACGGCGCCGCCTGTCGCGTGTTCGATGGCCGGGGCGGGGAGCATCATGCGACCCTGGTCCTCTCCGGCCGGCGTTCGGGCGCGGTCCAGGTCGGTGCGCTCGCCGCCGCTCCGACCACGCCGATCCGGCCGCTGCGCCTGCTGCAGGGCATCGCCCGCGGCGAGCACATGGATCTGGCGGTGCAAAAGGCCGTCGAACTGGGCGCCACCGAGATCTGGCCGGTGCTGTGCACCCGCAGCCTGTCGGCCGCCGTGCATCGACGACTGCGGAACAAATGGCAACACTGGCAGGGTGTGGTGCATGCGGCCGCCGAACAGTGCGGCCGCAATGAACTGCCGCACCTGGAGCCCCCACGCGAACTGGAGGAGGCCCTGGCGCAACTGCCCCGGGATGGCCTGCGCCTGTGCGCGGATGTCGAGGGGGTCTCACCCCATGCATGGCACGAGCGTCATCCGGACCCCGGTCCGGGGCCGATCACCCTGCTGGTCGGCCCCGAGGGCGGACTGGACACCAGCGAGATCGCCCGCATGCGCGCGGCCGGCTTCGAAGGACTGCGCCTGGGCCCGCGGGTGCTGCGCACCGAAACCGCGAGCATCGTCGCGCTGGCCACGCTGCAACTGCTCTACGGCGATTTGGGTTGAAGCGGTCTTCGCGGGGTGCGGCTGACCGAAGCTGACAGGGAACCGCACCGTGCCTGCGGCGACCGGTGGTCAGTCGTCGCGGCGGGCCCGGTCATCATCGGGCGGATCGGGCGCGAGCCTTTCCTGCAGGGCACGGATCGCACGCTGCTGCTGCAAAAGGGCGGCCGAGGCCTCGCCGATCGCCGCGGCCAGTAGCCGCTGCAGCGCCTCCAGGGCCACGACCGAGGGGGCCCCCGAATCGTCCTGCGACGCCCCGGCGACCGGGGCCGACAAGATATCGGATGCGGCGCCCGCTTCGGCCCCGGGCCGCGTCGATGCAAACGGATGCTGCGACACCAGCCGTTCCAGCGCCTGCGTCTGCGCGGCGGCTCGGGTCAGCGCCTCGACCGCACGGGGATGCCAGAAGGCCAGCTCGTCGACCTGCCGACGGGCCTCCATCTGCGCCTGATCGGCTGCAGGGGCCTGATC
>PWGH01000078.1 GCA_003555285.1 Thioalkalivibrio sp. | reverse complement strand
CATGTGGCCCCAGCAGACTGGTAGGCTGCCCGGGGGGGAGAACCTACCAGTCGTACTGGCGCAGGAACTCGGGGAGGCGCTGCACCATCTCCTCGGCCGTAAAGAAGCGGTCGGCTCGGCACAGGCGCATCTCGTCCTGGATGTCGGCATCGCCGCCAAAGCAGAACACCGGCAGGTTGATCTGATACTCCATCGGCAGGGTCCGAATCACATCCAGCGGATCGAAGACCTCGACCTCGTCGAGGTCGAGCAGCAGAAACCGGTACAACAGCACCTCGTTCCAGGATCCCAGCGCATCGAGATCGGTGGTCGGTACCAGTTCCCAGGGGGGCTCGATCCGGGCCTCGAGCGACTCGATCATCGCGGCATCGCGACTCATCAAGATAATCCGGCGCTGCAGGCGTTGGTTGATGGTGGGTTCGGACATCACGGGGCCTCGTCAGGGGTCACGCCGCTGCGGCCGGTCGCTCAGGGCGTCCGGATGCCGCGGTACAGGGTATCGATCCGCGTGCTGATCTCGTCCACCAGCGCGGGATCCAGGCGATTATTCAAGCGAGCGCGCAACACCAGGCGCTCGGGCACCAGGCCGATCAGGTGTTCCTGCAGCACCGCGTGAATCTGCGGCGCCTCGCACCAGATGCGGCGGATCTGGGTGTCCGCCACATGCAGGCGCAGGCGACCGCAACGCGACGTGGTCTCGAACACATGGTTGGCCCGATTGATCCGGATGCCGAAGGGCACCGCCGGGCGGGTTTGTCCCTGCTCCAGGTCGGCGAGCTCCTCCTGGCCACTGGCGATCCAGCGGTCGCGCTCGGCCGGATCCAGGTCCAGCATCTGCGGCGGTGCGCCGAAGTGCTGAACCAGGGCTTCGCGCAGGGCCTCGCGGAAGGCATCGTTGCCCGGCACCGGAAGCAGTTCCTGCTCGTAGTCGGTGATCCCCTCGCGCAAGGCCGGCAGCAACCATTCCCGATAGCCCTCGCTGGGCGCGAACATGCAGGCGGCGAAGCGCTCCACCGGAAACCGGCGCAGGAAACTCGCGCCGAACACACAGCCGTTCTCCAGGGTCGCCGCACCCGTGCCCATGATCTTGCGACCGTTCACCCAGATGTCCTGACTGTGCGTCTCGACCTCACCCAGACCCAGCTGACGCAATACCGACACCGCAAGCCCCATGCCCAGCGAGAACAGGTGCCGATGCCCCCGCGCCAGCGCGCGCCGAGGCAGGACCAGGAAGAAGCAGGGCTGATCGCCATCGACCCAGACCGCGCCGCCGCCCAGGGGTCGCCGCACGACGGGAATGTTCCGGGCCGCACAGGCCGCCAGATCCAGGTCGATGCTGGGATTCTGGCTGGCTCCGACCGACACGTGTTCCTGCCGGCTGTTCAGCCACAGCACGCGCAGGGGATCGGTGTCGCGGGTGCAGGCCGCCATCCCGGTGTACAGCGCATGCATGGCCTGGGCCGAAACACTGCCCGCGTCCAACCAAAGGGGGGTTGCCGGTGGCGTCAAGCCCTAGTCCTCGGACGAACCGGAGGGCGGGGAAACATCGTCATTTGTGGTCCTTTCGCCCTTGGGGCGGTAGAAATGCCGAAAGTAAAAGTCGCTCCGCGACAGGTCCTCGTAGAGTTTGGCGCGTTCCTCGACCCCACCGCGCAGGATCTGGATCAGCGCCTCCGCCTGGTCGCCATCGACGATATGCATCGCACCGGTCAGCTCCTGATCGGTATTCAGGAAATGCGCGGCCAACTCATCCGGCTCCTGGACAAAGAGCAGGAAGGCCCGGGACTTCGTATCCTCCGGTTCCGCCTGGATGCCCGGCGTCCCCGCGGTCTCCGGATCGAGGGGCTGCATCACCACCCGGCCGAGCCAAGCCAGCCGCGCGACCTGGTTGAACTGGTGGATATCGAACTTCTTGCCGCGCTTGTACCTGTTGAGTTCGTTACGGATATTGCCGAGGTTCGTGATCTTCGTCGATTTCATGTCGGCCCTCTGCCGCTAAACCTGCGCGCAGCATACAAAAGCGCCTGCGCCGTCGGTAGAAGGCATCGGTCACACGAGGTAGTCGCCGCAGGGCCACTAGGGAAACGCTTCCCTAGACGGGGGCCTGACCCCATTGATGCAACTTCCGGTCCAGCGTCTTGCGCGAGATCCCGAGTTCCCGGGCCGCCCCCGACTTGTTGCCGCTGCACTGCTCGAGCACGGCCAGGATGTGCTGCTTCTCGATCGCGGCCAACGTCGCCGGCGCGCCGCCGACGTTGGCCGGGTCCGGCCTCAGGCCCGGGTTCAAACCCATGGGACTCGGCGCCTCCGCGGCGTGAACGGCATCCCCACCGCTCAACTGCAAACAGTCGGCGGGAGATTGTTCGAGGAGCAATGCGCGCTCGATCACGTTACGCAGCTCCCGGACATTGCCCGGCCAGTCGTAGGCCTGCAGCGCCCGGAGATCCTCCTCGGTGATCGTGATCGGGGGCACCGAGAGTTCCTCGGCCAGGTGCTGGATGAAATAGTCGACCAGGCCCGGGATGTCGGCCACGCGTTCGCGCAATCCCGGCATCCGGATGGTCAGCACATTGATCCGGTAAAACAGATCCTCCCGGAAGGTTCCTGCCTGCACCTCGTGGTTCAGGTCCCGGTTGGTTGCGGCGATGATGCGCACATCCACCGCGACCTCGCGGTTGCCGCCGACGGGCCGCACCTTGTGATCCTCCAGCACCCGCAGCAGTTTGCCCTGCATGGCGAGCGGCATCTCGGCGATCTCGTCGAGGAACAGGGTTCCGCCATGGGCATAGGTGAACAGGCCCTCGCGCGCCTGATGCGCGCCGGTGAAGGCGCCCTTGGCATGCCCGAAGAGTTCGCTCTCCAGCAGTTCCGGGGCCATCGCACCGCAATTGATCGGCACAAAACTGCCGCTGCGACCGCTGTAGGCATGCAGGGAACGCGCGGCCAATTCCTTGCCGGTCCCGGACTCGCCTTCCACCAGCACCGTCGCCGGGGTGGGAGCGACGCGCTTGATCACGTCACAGATTCCCTTGAGCATCTCGCAGCGGGCGAGCACCGGATCCGCCGGCATTCGCTGCGCGGGCAGACGGGCACGCAGCGGCGGTTGCCGCAGCAACCGGGCGCGCTCGAAACAGCGGTCCACCACGCCCTCCATCGCCTCGATCGCGAAGGGTTTTTGCAGGAAGCCGGCGGCGCCGGCGCCCACGGCGGCAATCACGGTGTCCACGTCGGCCTGACCGGCCATGAAGATGACCTCGGTGGTGACGCCTTGATCGCGCAGCGATTCGATCCAGGTCAACCCGGAGTCCTCCGGCAGATGCACCGCGGTGATCAGCAGGTCGAATCGGCAGCGCTGGCGCAGCTGTTCGGCCGGTTCAATGCCATCGGCCACCTCGACCAACGCAAAACGCTTGGCGAGGGCGACCTGCAGCGCGCCCGACAGGCTCCGGTCGTGCTCCACGATCAGAATGGAACCCAGTGTGGATGGGCTTCGTTGCAGCGCATCGCCCAGCGGGCTCGGCCGCTTCAGGTTGCCTGTCATCAGGTGCTTGTCATCAGGTGCTTGGCCCTCGGCTCAGGAAACGGACGCCGTGGGCACCCGATCACGCGCGCTGTAAACGGCCATTATGTCGGAAAGGGGACAAGCCGTCGCACCAAAATGGCCCATCGCAAGGGAATCCGGACGGTGTATTCTCCCAGCCCGGCGCGAATGGGGTCGTTCGCGCAACGATCGGACACCGCTTGGATGGCCGGCGGGGGTTTGACACGACGCGTGCTTCGAATCACCCACCACCACAACGTACCGAACCAGCAACGTAAGGAACCAGCAACGGGCCGCTCCACGACGGGCCGCTCCATTGGCCCGCATTCCCCCTGCAGGGTAGACTCTCGGGTTCGCGCGCGTCTCCTCCATAGCGTTGCCAGAGGGTGAAGGGTGTCTTTTCAACCGGAACATCAAGCAGAACATCGAGCAGATCATGGCAACGCGGACACAATCGCGGGTGTGATCCTCGCCGGCGGGCGTGCGCGCCGTATGGGCGGAGAAGACAAGGGCCTGATCCCACTGGCCGGTCAGCCGATGATCGAGCATGTACTGGCGCGATTCCGACCGCAGGTGGACGAACTCCTGATCAATGCCAACCGCAACCAGGAGCGCTACGGCCGTTATGGCCATCGCGTGGTCGGAGACACCCTGGCGGATTACCAGGGACCACTGGCGGGCATTCTCACCGCGATGCGTGCGGTGGCGCACCCGTGGCTGGCGGTGGTCCCCTGCGACGGCCCCCTGCTGCCGGTCGATCTGGT
>PWGH01000046.1 GCA_003555285.1 Thioalkalivibrio sp. | reverse complement strand
CATCCTGCCCGGCCCAGGCCACGCCGCGGTCGAAGCCGTGCAGCTCCAGAAAGCGCCGCAGGAGAGCATCATCGGTCCGCAGCGTATCGAATGCAGTGGGCACGACCGGGGGGAGCGGAAGCGACTGCGCGATATCCGCGAGCACCGCGGGACGCGCGGCTGGTGTGGGCTGGGGAATATCGGCGGCGGTGAGCGGCCGGGTGCTCAGCCAGGCAAAGAGGCGTTCCAGTGCCAGCGGATGCCAGGCCTCCCATGGCTCGGGTTCGAGGCGCAGCAGCGTCAGGGCATCGTCCATGCGCACCCCGCGGGCGTTAAAGGCCGCGTTCATGCCATCGGCGTAGGCCTGGAGGAGGGCCTGCGCATCGGGCGGGAGCATGTCGTAGGCTTCCCGGGCGCCGGCGGCCAACTGAAGGCGGTGGGCCTGTCGGTCGGCCGGCAAGAGGCCCTCCCCAAACCAGGTGCCGAGCGCGCCAAGCGCCGCTTGCCGCCACAGCGTCACCGTCCACGCATGCCGCCGGCCGTGCACAAAGCCGAGGGCCGCGTAGGCGTCGGGTTCGGCTGCGGCCTCAATGGTCACCGCCCCATTCGCGTGCCATGCGATCGTGGCCTCCGCCGACAGGCCCGCAATTGGCGCTGTGGGGGGCGGAGGGTCGTTCGTGCCATACGCCAGGTACCAGAGCAGGCCCCCGACTACCAGCAGGAGGCCCAGCGTCGCGGCAAGACCCAGCAGCGTACGACGCATGGAAGGGGGCACAGCAGGGGACGGTTGGTGGCGGGAGGAGCGGTGCCTCAGGCGGAGGCAACGGACGAGCGGGCGTCAAGCCAGGCAGCAAAATTTTCCAGGCTCTTGGCGTTCAGGCACTGGGCGGCCGTCAGCCCGCCTTTGCGAGCCGCGGCCACGCCCCAGCGCATCACGTCCAGCTGTTGGGTGGAATGTGCATCCGGGTTGATGGAAATGAGCACACCGGCTTCGGTAGCCTGCCGGATCCAGCGCCAGTCGACATCCAGCCGGTACGGGTTGGCGTTCAGCTCCAGGGCGACCCCGTGCGCGGCACAGGCTTCAATGACGCGCTCGTGGTTCAGCGGATACCCTTCGCGCCGCAGCAGCAAGCGGCCCGTGGGGTGGCCCAGAATTGTAGTGTAGGGGTTGGCCACCGCCGTCACCACGCGTTCGGTAGCCTCCGCTTCGGTCATGTTGAAACCGGAATGCACGCTGGCCACAACGAAGTCAAACGAGGCCAGCACCTCCTCCGGGTAGTCGAGGCTGCCATCCTTCAGGATGTCGCTCTCCATCCCACTGAAAATCCGAAACGGCGGATCGCCTGCCTGTGCAAATGTGGCATTGAGCTGGCGAATTTCTTCCTGCTGCCGCTTCACCTCATCGATGGACAGCCCATTGGCCACGTTCAGGGACCGGCTGTGGTCGCAGATGCCGAAGTACTGATAGCCACGGCTGCGAGCAGCCTCGGCCATCTCTTGCAGCGTGTGGGCGCCATCGCTGTAGGTGGAATGGTTGTGTAGTGTGCCCCGGAGGTCCTCCAGCGTGATGAGGGTAGGCAATGCACCGTCGGCGGCGGCCTCCAGCCAGTAGGCGTCATCGCGTAGTTCGGGGGGGACCGGAGCCAGACCGGCCATGCTGTAGACGGCCTCTTCATCACTCTGATCGCCGGGTGCACCGTGCGCTTCCGTAAAGGCCGCTATGTGCGCATCCGGGCCGGTCTGCGCCCACCAAGCGGTGCCAAACCGCTCCGGCGAAGTGGTGGTCACATGAACCGGCAAGCCATCGGGCAGGGTGCCGGTGGCGCCGGCGTCAGTGGGTGCCACGTCTTCCAGGCCGGCCGTGCTGAGGAGGTCCGCGAGGTTGGCGCCGGGGGTGAGCTGCAGCAGCAGATCGACGCGGTCGACGGTGCTCATCTGTCGGCGGACGGGGCCGCTAAGCTCCGCGCGGGCAACAGCGTCAGCCTCGCGCAGGGCGGCCAGCACAGGGGCAGCCTGCGTGTGGGCGTCAGCGTAGCGCCGGCGCTGCTGGTAGGCCCGTAGTTGCTGTACGTTTTCAATGATGTTCTGCTGGGTCTTCTTCCCAAACCCGCTGAGCGAGGCGATGGCCCCGGCGCGGGCGGCCTGTTCAAGCTCATCCAACGAGGTGATGTCGAGCTCCTGCCAAAGCCGCCGCACCTTCTTGGCGCCGAGGCCTTTCACCTGCATCACATCCGGCAGCCCGGGAGGCAGTGCGGCCTGCAGCTCTTCGTGATCGGTAAAGGAGCCGGTCGTCAGCAACTCATCAATCTGCGCGGCGAGTCCGTCCCCAATGCCATCGACCGCCGTCAGTTCGTCGCTGGCGTGCAGGTCCGCGATGGCGTCCTCCATCCGCTCAATGGTGCGGGCGGCCCGGCTGAAAGCGCGCGCGCGGAACGCGTTGCCCCCGGTGAGCTCAATGAGGTCGGCGGTTTCCTTGAAAACAGAGGCGATGGCTTTGTTGGTCATAAGCGCGGCAGATCGTCATCCAAGCGGAATGGTCGGGAAGTGCGCACGGGCGCACGATACAACGGCAGGCCATGTACGCGCCATTAAACCGGCCGTTCGTCGCGGTTTCGTTGCTGCCGGTGTCGCACACCGGGGATCACGCCCACGGACGGTCTGTTCTACCGTACGTTAACCAATTCTTAGCACGCCGCTCTTCATATCCAACGCCCGTCTGCGGTCTATGCAGCGCCTCCTAACGCTTTTTCTTAGCGCCGTTCTGGTGCTGCTACTTGGTATCACCGCGGGGCAATACCTGCAAGGCGAAGGGCCGTCGGAAGAGCAATCGGAGCGCCTGCACCTCCTGAAGACGTCATTCGAGACGATTGCGGCGTACTATGTGGACCCGGTTGACAGTACGCGGCTGATTGACAGCGGCGTGGAGGGCCTCCTGGGGCCGCTGGATCCCCACTCGGTGTACATCTCGGCCCAGCGTATGGAGCGGGTGGAGGAGAGCTTCGAAGGGCGTTTTGATGGGATCGGGGTGTCGTATGAGCTGATCGAGGGACCGGATGGGCAGGATACCCTCGCCGTGCAAAGCGTGATGCCCGGGGGGCCGAGCGCAGAAGCCGGGCTCCGGGCGGGCGATCGGATCTTGCAAATCGATGACTCCACGGCCATCGGGTTACGGCATCGGCAGGTACAGCGGTTGCTGAAGGGCCCGCAGGGATCGACGGTGGCCGTAGACTTCTATCGCCCGCACACCGGCGAGCGCCAGGCCACCGTCATCACGCGCGACCGGATCCCGCTTCGTTCGTTAGATACGGCCTTCATGCTGGATCACCAGACAGGCTTTATTAAGCTCAACCGGTTTGCGCGCACCACCTACCACGAGTTCTCGGAAGCCCTTAAGGCGTTGCGAGAGCAGGGCATGCAGCGGCTGGTGTTGGACCTTCGCGATAACGCCGGTGGCTTCATGCATATGGCCGTGCGCATCGCGGATGAGTTCTTGCCCTCCAATCGCCTAATTGTGCGGGAGGAAAGTCGCCACTCAGAGTATAACCGGTCCCACCGGGCAAACGGCGGTGGCATGTTCGAACAGGATCCCATTATTGTGCTGGTGAACGACCGCTCAGCGTCGGCCTCCGAGATCCTGGCCGGGGCATTACAGGATCACGACCGCGGCCTCATCGTGGGCGAGCGGACGTTCGGGAAGGGCCTGGTGCAGCAGCAGTTTGGGCTGCAGGATGGAAGCGCCCTCCGCGTTACGATTGCGCGCTACCACACCCCGTCGGGCCGGCTGATCCAGATGCCCTACGATGGCGTGGACCGCTACGACTACTATCACCGCGAGGTTAACACAACCGCCGAAGGGCCACTGCCGGCAGAAGACGCCATAGAGGATGAAGTGCCCGACTCGGTTACGTTCACCACGCGGGCCGGGCGGACCGTTTACGGTGGTGGGGGAATCCTGCCCGATCACCTGGTGGGCACCACGCCCGAGGCGCCACTGGTGCGCGCCATCGTTACGCAGGACCTCGTTCGCACCTTCGCCCGTGCGTGGTTTGATGCGGACGGGGCCGTGCTGCTCGACCGCTGGGCTGGCGATGAAGACGGCTTTCTGCAGGATTTCCGTGTCAGCGACGCCACATTTGCGGCCTTTACGGATACCCTCGCCGCCCGAGGCCTCTTGGATGGTGGCATTGCGGAGGACCCTGCGCTCGACAGCGCCCGAGTGGAAGCCAGCGGTCCGGTTAAGGAGTCGTCAGCGCCTCCATCCGTAGCCGCGCCGCAGGCTCAGCTACAGGTGCATCGGTACCTGCTGACGGAGCAGCTGAAGGCTGAGCTGGCGCGTCGGCTG
>PWGH01000191.1 GCA_003555285.1 Thioalkalivibrio sp. | reverse complement strand
CTGGGAGACCCAGCAGACCGATTATCCGCGCACGCGTCCGGACCTGCCGAACCACGAGCCGCGCGGCTGTCAGCGCGGGGCGAGCTATTCCTGGTACCTCTACAGCGCGAACCGGGTGAAGTACCCGCTGATCCGCTCGCGGCTGATGCAGCTGTGGCGCGCGGCGCGCGCGACCCTCGGGCCGGTCGAGGCCTGGGAGAGCATCGTCGAGGACCCGGCCAAGGCCCGGTCCTACAAGTCGATCCGGGGCCTCGGCGGCTTCGTTCGCGCCGAGTGGGACGAGGTGAACGAGATCATCGCGGCGGCGAACGTGTACACCGCGAAGGCCTACGGCCCGGATCGCATCTACGGCTTCTCGCCGATCCCGGCGATGTCGATGGTCTCCTACGCCGCCGGGTCGCGCTACCTGTCGCTGATCGGCGCCGCCTGCGGCAGCTTCTACGACTGGTACTGCGACCTGCCGCCGTCGTCGCCGCAGACCTGGGGCGAGCAGACCGACGTTCCGGAGTCCGCGGACTGGTACAACTCGACCTTCCTGATGATGTGGGGCTCGAACGTGCCGCAGACGCGCACGCCGGATGCCCACTTCATGACCGAGGTGCGCTACAAGGGCACGAAGACCGTCGTGGTCTCGCCCGACTACGCCGAGGCGACCAAGTTCGCCGACATCTGGCTGCACCCGAAGCAGGGCACCGATGCCGCGCTGTCGATGGCGATGGGACACGTGATCCTGAAGGAGTTCCACCTCGAGAACAAAAGCGAGTACTTCACCGGTTACGCCCGCGAGAAGACCGACTTCCCGTGCCTGGTGCTGCTCGATGCGCAGGACGACTACCACGTGAACGGTCGCCTGCTCCGCGCCTCGGACCTGAAGGACGGCCTGGGCGAGAAGCACAACGCCGACTGGAAGACGCTGGCCTGGGACGAGACCTCCGGGGATCTGGTGGTGCCGAACGGGTCGATCGGCTTTCGCTGGGGCGAGCAGGGCAAGGACATCGGCCGCTGGAACCTGGAGCCGAAGGACGCGCGCACCGGCAAGCCGGTGCAACTCGCACTGAGCCTGATCGGAAGCGCCGACGAGGTCGTTGCCGTCGGCTTTCCCTACTTCGGTGGCGCACGCCACGAACACTTCACCCACACCGATCACGCCGAAGTGCAGGTGCGCCGGGTGCCGGCGAAAAGGGTGCAGCTCGCCGATGGCCGCAGCGCCCTGGTCGCGACGGTCTTCGATCTGAGCTGTGCCAACTACGGCATCGACCGCGGCCTGGGTGGTGCGAATGTCGCCGCGAGCTACGACGACGACGTGCCCTACACCCCCGCCTGGCAGGAGCGCATCACCGGCGTGAAGCGCGATCAGGTGATCACCGTCGCGCGCCAGTTCGCCGAAAACGCGGACAAGACCCACGGCAAGTCGATGGTGATCATCGGTGCGGCGATGAACCACTGGTACCACATGGACATGAACTACCGCGGCATCATCAACATGCTGATGATGTGCGGCTGTGTCGGCCAGAGCGGCGGCGGCTGGGCGCACTATGTCGGCCAGGAGAAGCTGCGCCCGCAGACCGGCTGGCAGCCGCTGGCGTTCGCGCTCGACTGGAACCGGCCGCCGCGGCACATGAACAGCACCTCGTTCTTCTACGTGCACTCGAGCCAGTGGCGCTACGAGAAGGTCGCGATGAGCGAGATCCTGTCGCCGACGGTGAAGCCGGAGGACTGGACCGGCAGCCAGATCGACTACAACGTGCGCTCGGTGCGCATGGGTTGGCTGCCGTCGGCGCCGCAGCTGTCCGAGAACCCGCTCGCGGTCTGCCGCGCCGCCGAGGCCGCCGGCCAGGCGCCCGCCGACTACGCGGTGGACCAGCTGCGTAGCGGCAAGCTCGGCTTCGCGATGGAGGCTCCGGACGATCCGAAGAACATCCCGAGGAACCTCTTCGTCTGGCGTTCGAATCTGCTCGGCTCGTCGGGCAAGGGGCATGAATACATGCTCAAGTACCTGCTCGGCACGACCAACGGGGTGATGGGCAAGGACCTCGGCGCCGAGGGGCGCGAGAAGCCCGAGGAAGTCGTCTGGAGCGAGACGCCGATCGAGGGCAAGCTCGATCTGGTCGTGACGCTCGATTTCCGGATGTCGACGACCTGCATGTACTCGGACATCGTGCTGCCCACCGCGACCTGGTATGAAAAGAACGACCTGAACACCTCGGACATGCACCCCTTCATCCACCCGCTGACCGCAGCCGTGGATGCGGCGTGGGAATCGCGCAGCGACTGGGAGATCTTCAAGGGCATCGCCCGGACCTTCGCCAAGGTCTGCGTCGGGCACCTGGGCGTGGAAAAGGACCTGGTGGCGCTGCCGCTGTTGCACGACACCCCGGCCGAACTCGGCCAGGCGCTCGACGTGCAGGACTGGAAGCGCGGGCAGTGCGAACTGATCCCGGGCAAGACGATGCCGGCGTTGGTGGTGGTCGAGCGCGACTACCCGAACACCTACAAGAAGTTCACCGCACTCGGGCCGTTGCTGGCCAGCGCCGGCAACGGCGGCAAGGGTATCGCCTGGAACACCGAGGACGAGGTTCGCCAGCTCGGCGACCTGAATTACCGGGTCACCGAGGAAGGCATCAGCCAGGGCCTGCCGCGCATCGAGTCCGACATCGATGCGGCCGAGACGATCCTGATGCTGGCTCCGGAGACCAACGGCCATGTCGCGGTGAAGGCGTGGGACGCGCTCGGGAAAATCACCGGCCGCGATCACCGCCACCTCGCGCTGCCCAAGGAACACGAGAAGATCCGCTTCCGCGACGTCGTCGCGCAGCCGCGCAAGATCATCTCGTCGCCGACCTGGTCGGGGCTCGAGGACGAGAACGTGTCGTACAACGCCGGCTACACCAACGTGCACGAACTGATCCCCTGGCGAACCCTGACCGGGCGCCAGCAGTTCTACCAGGATCATCTGTGGATGCGCGCCTTCGGCGAGCCGCTGTGCGTGTACCGCCCGCCGGTCGACATGAAGGCGGTCGACCCGATCATCGGCACCAAGCCCAACGGCAATCAAGAAGTGGTGCTGAACTTCATCCCCCCGCACCAGAAGTGGGGTATCCACAGCACCTACACCGACAACCTGCTGATGCTCACGCTGTCGCGCGGCGGGCCGATCATCTGGTTGAGCGAGATCGATGCGCAGAAGGTCGGCATTGAGGACAACGACTGGATCGAGGCCTACAACGTGAACGGCGCGATCGCCGCGCGGGCGGTGGTCAGTCAACGCGTGCCCGAGGGCATGTCGATGATGTACCACGCCCAGGAAAAGATCATCAACACCCCGGGGGCCGAGATGACCCAGACCCGGGGGGGCATTCACAACTCCGTGACCCGCGCGGTGATGAAGCCGACCCACATGATCGGCGGCTACGCGCACCTGAGTTACGGCTTCAATTACTACGGCACCGTCGGTTCCAACCGCGATGAATTCATCGTGGTGCGCAAGATGAGCAAGGTCGATTGGATGGAAGAACCGGCCGAGGCCGTCGCCGCTGTGGGGGGTCTTTGACATGAAGATACGTGCGCAAATCGGCATGGTGCTGAACCTGGACAAGTGCATTGGCTGTCACACGTGTTCGGTGACCTGCAAGAACGTCTGGACCTCGCGCGACGGCGTCGAGTACGCGTGGTTCAACAACGTCGAGACCAAGCCGGGGATCGGCTACCCGAAGGAATGGGAGAACCAGGAACGCTGGAAGGGCGGCTGGACGCGGCGCGAGAACGGTAAGATCGAGCCGCGGATCGGCGGCAAGTGGCGCATTCTCGCGAACATTTTCGCGAACCCGGATCTGCCGGAGATCGACGACTACTACGAGCCCTGGGACTACGACTACGCCCACCTGCAGAATGCGCCGGAATCCAAGGCGATGCCGGTGGCGCGCCCGCGCTCGCTGATCAGCGGCAAGCGCATGGAGAAGATCGAGTGGGGTCCGAACTGGGAGGAGATCCTGGGCAGCGAATTCGCCAAGCGGTCGAAGGATGCCAACTTCGATCAGGTGCAAAAGCAGATGTACGGCGAGTTCGAGAACAGCTTCATGATGTACCTGCCGCGGCTGTGCGAACACTGCCTGAACCCGGCGTGTGTCGCCGCGTGCCCGAGTGGCGCGATCTACAAGCGCGAGGAAGACGGCATCGTGCTGATCGATCAGGACAAGTGCCGCGGCTGGCGCATGTGCGTGTCGGCCTGCCCGTATAAAAAAATCTACTACAACTGGAGCACCGGCAAGTCCGAAAAATGCACCTTCTGCTACCCGCGGATCGAGGCGAGCCAGCCGACCGTGT
>PWGH01000057.1 GCA_003555285.1 Thioalkalivibrio sp. | reverse complement strand
TGAAGATCGCGAAAGAACTGCAGCACCAGCAGGCCCACCAGGAACCACAGCAGCATGCGCAGCCAGCCGCGGTAGGCGTCCGCGGCGACGCGGTCGCGCAGCCACATGCCCGAGCGAAGCCAGATCAGGGCCATCACGCCGAGTGGTAGCGACAGCAGCAGGAACGTCGGCGTCAGCACGCCCAGGGCGCCGAAGGTCGCCGCCTGCGTGCTCTTGCCGAGCAGGAAGGCCAGGTTGATCGCCTGCACCATCACCAGCGGCGACACCCGCATTTCCAGAAAGTAGATCATCAACGCCGGCCCGCCCACGTTCACCGTGCCGCCGAGCATGCCGCCCAGAAATCCCGACCCGGCCCCACTGGCGCGGGGATGGCGGGCGATCCAGCTCCAGTCCAGCTGCTTCAGGCGATCGCCCATCAGGTAGAGCACGATCACCATCGCAAGGAGGAGGCGAAAGGGGTTCGGATCCATCGCCACCAGGATCAGCGTTCCGATCGCCGAGCCGACCAGCATCCACACCGCCACCGGCCAGAAGCGCCCCACGCTGTCCCCCAGGTTGCCGCCACGCAGCATGCTCCACAGGTTCACCGCGATGTTCGGCGCCAGGGTCAGCAGGATCGCGGTCTGCACGTCGGTCAGCAGCGCGAGCACCGGTGTGGCCACCATCGGAAAGCCGAGGCCAAAGGTGCCGTGGACCGCGCCGGCAAAGGCTACCACCAGCAGCGCGATCAGGATTTCGTTGAGTAGGTAGGCATCCACGGGGGCGGGGGCGACGGTGCGGGTCTCCAGTATAGCGGGGCGCCTGCCGTGTGGCGGGATCCGCGAGGCCCTCGTGATCACAGATCTCGCAGACGACGGGGAGACTCCGGATGTGCTGCCCGATATGCCGGCGCTCAATGTCGATGACATCCATCTCCCTGTGGGTCACCTGGAGGTACGGGTTTCACTGAAAGCGGAGGCGGCCAACATGGCCGGCGCCGTGCAGGTTCCAGCGTTCCGTTTCCGACTTGGAAGAACTCGTGTGCTATCTTCGATTCTGACCCGCACACCTCAGAGAAACGTGATGAGCGCAACACTGCTGGTGGCCGTGGTGGCCGACAACCTGGAGGATCAGGCGATCGAGATCATCCGTGGGGAGGGTCCCCAGGGTGTGACGATGATCCCTGCCCGTGGCCTCAATTTCCCGGAACACGTCACCTTTTTCGGGCTGACGTACCACGGCCTGGAAACGATGTTGCTGGCACTGGTGGACGAGACCACGGCCAGCCGGTTGGCCGAGCGTCTCAACGAGGAACTGAAGTTGCTCGAGCCCTTCCAGGGGTTGGCGTTCTGCATATCGGTGTCCGGCACCGGTGGCATCGACATTGGGCGGGTACGCAAGGCGCTTGCGCGGGGTCGATCGGGCGACACAGACGGCAACATAGCCCATCCATGATGTCGCACTGGATCGGTTCCACGCTAAGGCAAATCCGTTCTTCCCCAGCATCGACGACACGCCGCGGGACATCGGTCTGGTGGTGCCTACGTGGTTCACGCTGAGTTTCCTTGACCTGCGCGAGGATCTTGAAGTGGCCGTCGAGCGCGGCAAGATGGGAATCGCGCTCTACTTTGGTCTGGAGCACTGCCCCTACTGCGAGAGAATGCTCCACGAAAACTTTGTTGAGCCGGACATTCGCCAGTACCTTTCCGATCACTTCGATGTGATCGCCCTGCACCGAGTGAGCACGACCATGGATTACGTGCTGACTCGAGCCTACAAGGCGTTTCCCACCTATCGCCGCTATCGCGCCGGCAACGTGGAATAGCCGGGGACCGTAAAAAAGGAGCGCGAGCAACCATGAGCTCTTCGGATCGATGCTGAGAAAACGCAAAGCGCTGGGGCGCCGAGGGCATGTGCGGCATCGCTGTCAGGCCGCCGTGCTTGCCGTCCTGATGGTTGTTCAGCCACTGTCGGGCCTGGCGTCCGAGGATCCCGCGATGAACCCTTTCCTGATCGACGATTTCCAGCGTGATGATGGCCGCTCCAACCTCGGCACACGCTGGGAAGGCGTTACCGATGGCGTGATGGGTGGGCGCTCCGACATGCAGTTCGGCTATCGGGAGGGCGAGGCCGGGACCGTGCTGTTCCTCAGCGGCCGGGTCCGGCTCGACAACCGCGGTGGATTCATTCAGGCGCGGCTGCCACTGGACCCGGCGGGCGGCAGTTTCGATGCCAGCGCCTGGGAGGGCCTCTACATCAAGGTTCGCGGTACACCCGGACCCTATTATCTACACCTGCGCACCCGGCAGACCAGGCTGCCCTGGCAGCATTACCGGGCACCCATCGAGGTCCGAGTGGGCTGGCAGGAGCAGTTTGTTCCCTTCAGTGCATTTGAGGGCCGCGCCACTTGGCGCTCGTTGGACGTCAGCGTACTGAAGTCCGTGGGTGTGGTGGCCTACGGCGAGGCCTTCGACGCGGCAATCGAGGTGGCACGACTCGAACTCAGCCACCGGCCGGAGGCCGCCGGCGTACGCCGGTGACGAGCAGACCCGGGATGAGGGGGCTCGGGCCTGAGGCCCGCCGGGCATAAACCCCGCCATGGGGCCCGGCCCTGAAGGCCGTGGTGAGGCGGGTGTGGCCGGCCAGAAATGCTGTGAAATGCTGTAATTCTGGAGGCTAAACAGAGCCATTCCAGGCGACTTACAGTGATTCCGTTCTCTGTAAGTAGCGGGTTTTCCGGGTAAAATGGATGGAGACGGCGACAATGCCATTCCTCTATAAATCAATTACCTATATAGAAAAAGGCCTAAAATACCCGCATCCTAACTCGGCCAAAATTTTTCGGAGTCGACCAGATTTCAGCGTCGATCCGGCGTTCGTCATGCGTCGGCTTGCCGTTCCATCTGCGCCTGTTGCCAGTGCGCCATCGGCACACTGACTGGTGTCAGGCTCGCCAGGGTGGCCAGGATGCCCATCAGAGCGGGTCCTTGGCGCCGGAGCTAGGCTGCTACGGCCAGCGCGATCAGGCCCGCGATCCCGCTGCCGATGGCGAGGTAGGCGCCATAACGCATGGTGCCGAAGGTGGCTTGCTGGGAAAGCAGGCCAAAACGCTAGGCCGGCCCGGCGCCCGCCACCAGTAGAACGGCAAGCGACAGCAGCGCCCCGATGCCCCGGCCCAACGCACTCACTCTCATGTCCAACACCCCACCCCGGTATATTCGCGCCGGTCCACCCAGCCGCCGACTGACACCACCCACGCGCTGTCACAGGGTCGAAGCAGTTCCAGGAAGGCGGCCTCGGCGGCCGGCGAACAATCGGCAGGCGCGGCAGACGTTCGCTGCCCCAAACCCTCACGACACGGACTGCCTCGCGGTCCCTCCGGTAGGCGATTCGAAACGGTGGGCGGATCAGTTCGTGCAGAAAGGGTTGCCCGAACTCCGGAACCACACGCCCAGCATCGGGGTAATCGGCAAGCACCTCGAGCTGTGGCCTTCAGCTTGTGGCTTTCGAGCCCCTTGGCACGCGCCATGCGCGCTCTCCGGATGAGCGGCGACGGGTTCTCGGACCGCGCAAGCTGCAGGGCGTCGTCCAGCGAGCGGGGACGCGCGGACGTGGCATCCGCCGCTGCCGGTTGCAAAGGCGGAGACAGGCCCAGCACGATCAACACGATCGCCTGCTTCCAGCAACGGCTCGTTCTCATGGGGAACTTCGACCGGTTCGGTGGACCCACAGTTAAGATCGACCTGCGTCGATGTACTGCCTGTCCACAGGATAACATCGGGCAACGGATCCGCACGTTACCGCGGGCCATCAACCGCCGGCGTGCCGATTCGGGTTCGTGCCCGGGAATGTCAGGCAACGGGGAACCAGGATGCCATACGAACGCAACGCCGATCTGCCCGATCCGGTACGGGAAACCCTGCCGGAGGGCGCCCAGACGATGTACCGGAAGGCCTTCAACAATGCCTGGGACCAGTACGTGGACCCCCGGACCCGTCAGGGGGACGCGTCCCGGGAAGAGACCGCGCACCGCGTTGCCTGGTCGGCAGTGAAGGCGTCCTACGAGAAGCGCGAGGGACGCTGGGTCAGCAAGAGTGAACCCTGAGGGCACCCGGCTCGGGGGTCAGGCTCGCCTCATTCGATCCCGGCATCGCGGCAGGCCTCGGCCGGAGCCGCTGCGTCGGCCGGTGGCTCGTGCAGTGCGTGCGGCAGGTGCATCGTGAAGGTCGTCAGTCCCGCGGTTGATCGCACGGCGATGCGGCCTCCGTGCGCCTCGACAATGGAGCGGGTGATCGCGAGTCCGAGGCCCGATCCCTCGCCCTGGCCGGAGCGGGATGCATCGACCCGATGGAAGCGCT
>PWGH01000149.1 GCA_003555285.1 Thioalkalivibrio sp. | reverse complement strand
TGGTAGCACAGGGCGAGACGGTGGGTACGACGACCAGTGCCGGCACGCCTGCAGCCCTCGCACTGCAGCGCTTTGGCCATTTCAACGGCGCAATCACCCGCAACGGTACGCCTCTTGGCAACGTGGTCTCGGCCGAGATTACCTATGCCAACAACCTTGACCGGATCGAAACCATCCGCGCGGACGGCCGCATTGATGGCGCGGACCCGTCCATCGCGGCGCTGACCGGCCGCATTGAGGTGCGCTTTGCCGATCAGGTGCTGGTGGACCAAGCGATCAATGGCGAGCCCTGCGCGATGGAATTCGCCTATGTGCTGCCCTCGGGCGAGAGTTTCACCTTCACTGTGCATGCCGTCTATCTACCGCGCCCGCGCATCGAGATTTCCGGACCACAAGGCGTGCAGGCGAGCTTCGATTGGCAGGCAGCACAGGACACCACCGAGGGCCGGATGTGCACCGCAACCCTGATCAACAACATCGAGGACTATTGATGCTGACGCTCGACCTGACGAACGCCCCCCGCTGGCATGACCTCGCCCAAGGTGTCCGCGTGCAGCTGCGCCCCCTGACCACGGCGCTGATGGTGGCCACCCGCAGCGATCCGGCCGTGGAGGCGGTGGCCGAGGAGACCGGCAATGAGGAACGCGCCATGGCTTTTGCAAAAGCGCTTGCCCGCCGCGCAGTTCTGGACTGGGACGGCATCGGCGACGCCGACGGCAAAGCCATCAACCCCAGCCCCGAGGCGATCGACGCGCTGCTCGACATCTGGCCGATCTTCGAGGCCTTCCAGCTCACCTACGTTTCCAAAGGCCTGCTGCTGGAACAGGAAAAAAACGTCTCTGCGCTCTTGCCGAGTGGTCCTTCGGCGGGGGCGACCGATACTGCCAAGCCTGCGCGCAAGCCTGCCAAGACTGCCCGGCGCGGCTGAACCGACCTACCACCTTTGAAGGTTGGCAGGTTTGGGACCTGATCGGACGCCTCGGTGGCCAACTTCGCGTGCTACCCCGCGCCGTAATTGGCTGGGATATGTCAGCCGCGCTGGCCCTTGGGCATGCCCTTGGTGTCCCACCCCTTGTCATGGCCGAACTGTTGCCGGTGATCGAGGCGGTGATGGTGCACAAGCTTAACGAACAGATGGATCATGCCCATGGCCGAGAAACGGGTTAGCGTCCGCCTCGCGGCGACGGGCGGGCGGCAAGTGCGCGCCGAGCTGGAAGGTGTGGGCGAGGCTGGCAAGCGCGGCTTTGGACGGCTCAGCGCGGAAATGGAGGCGGCGAACCGGCGGCTGGCAGGCTTTGCACGCCGGGTGCGTGTCGCATCAATCGCTGCCGTTGCCGCCGCCACCGCTGCGGGCGTCGCCATGGTGCGCTCCGGCCTGCAAACAGTGGATGCGCAGGCCAAGCTTGCGGCCTCGCTCGACACCACTGTCGCCAGCATTCAGGTGCTGGAGCGCGCAGGCGATCTGGCGGGCGTGTCGATGGGCCAGATCGAGCAGGCCACGATGCAGCTCACCCGGCGGCTGTCACAAGCCGCCGCGGGCACTGGACCGGCTGTCGATGCGCTCGAGCGCCTGCGCCTGACGGCAGCAGATCTGCAGGCGCTACCGCTGGACCAGCGGATCGCAGCGATCCAGCAGGCATTGGGGCAATACGTGCCAGAGGCCGAGCGCGCGGCAGTCGCCTCGCAGCTCTTTGGGGACCGCGCGGCACTGGTGTTCACGCGCATCGATACGGCGACACTGCGCCAGGCAACGCAGGATGTGCAGGATTTCGGGGTGGTGGTCTCGGATCAGGACGCAGCTCAGATCGAGCGCACCAATGACGCCATCTCGCGCCTTGGCCTGATCTGGCGGGGGCTGTCGAACCAACTCGCCGTCGCGGCCGCCCCCGCGCTAGAAGCCGTTGCCAACGCCATGGCAGCGGTGGCGCGCACCACCGGCCCGTTGGGGATGGCAATCCGCGGACTCTTCGACAACCTCGGACGCCTTGCCAGTATTGCAGGCACATTCGCAGCCTTCATGGCTGGGCGCTGGGTCGCCGGACTGGCCGCTGCAGCCCTCTCTGTGCGTGGCCTGGCCACCGCACTCGTGGTCCTGCGCGGGGCGCTGATCCGCACCGGCATCGGCGCGCTGATCGTGGGCGCGGGCGAGCTGGTCTATCAATTCACCCGCCTCGTGTCCGGCGCGGGCAACTTCGGCGAAGCGATGGGGCTCTTGAAGGACGTCGCCATCGAGGTCTGGGATCGCATCAAGACCGGTGCTGCAGCCGCAGGGGCCGCTGCCACGGCGATGTTCTTCGATCTCAAGGCCGATGCCGCCTCTGGCATGCAGAGCGCTATCGAGAGCGTCGTGGCTTTCGGCAACACGGCCGTGAACACATTTGAAGGCGCCTATGAAGCAATCAAAGCCATCTGGGGCCTGCTGCCCGCCGCCATCGGTGATCTGGCGTTTCAGGCGGCGGGTAGCCTGATCGACGGCGTCGAGGCCATGCTGAACGGCGTGGTCTCGCGGATCAACAGCTTTATCGGCGGCATCAATACCGGGCTGGAAGCGCTCGGGTCGGACCGACGCATCTCGATCATCCCCGATCTGGACCTCGGCGAGATCGAGAACCGCTTTGCGGGTGCGGCAACGGCGGCAACCACCGCTGCGCAGGCCGCCTTTGACCGCGCCTTTGAGGACAATGCACTCACCGCGCCCAATCTTGGTTTGACTGGTGCGGCCGCTGAGGCATTAGAAGCCGCCAACCTCTATCGCGGCGCGGCGCAGGATCTGGCCACCAGCGCCCGTGCGCCGCTGGAAAGCTGGCAGGCGCTGCGCGATGCGCTGCAGGGCAGCGATCAAGCCGGGGCCGATGCGCTGACCGCAGCCACCCATGCTGCCGAGCGTTTGGACGCGGCGCTGGATGAGGCTGGACAGGCCGCCACTGCAGCCGGAGCTGCCGCTGGGGCCGCCGCTGCCGCAGCTCAGCCCGATACCGAGGCCGCGGTCACCGGTTGGGAGGCGGTCACGACTGCGCTGTCGGATTATGCCAGCAAGGCACGCGATATCGGCGCTGATATCGGAAACGCGCTCGTCAGTGCCTTCCAATCGGCCGAAGACGCTGTGGGGCAGTTTGTAAAAACCGGCAAGCTAGACTTTCGGGACCTCGTCACCTCATTGCTGGCAGACCTTGCCAAACTGGCAGCCCGCCGTTTTATCCTTGGCCCCATCGCAAATGCGCTCTCAGGCGCTCTTGGCAGTATGGGCGGTGGGATCTTCGCCAATGTCTTGCACGCGGGCGGCTTGGTCGGATCGGCCGGACCCGCGCGAATGGTCCCGGCCATGGCTTTTGCTGACGCGCCACGCATGCATGCCGGTGGTATGGCCGGGATCAAACCCGACGAGGTGCCCGCCATCCTGCAGCGCGGCGAGCGTGTGCTCTCGCGCCGTGAGACACGCGCGTATGACGCGGCACGCGGCGACCGCGATGCCGCCCCGATCGTCAATATCTCGATCCAGACCCGCGACGCCGAGAGCTTCCGGCAATCGCGCACGCAGGTGGCCAGTGACATCGCTCGCGCGGTGGCCATGGGCCGACGTGGCATGTAATTCAGGAGCCTTGATTGATGACCTTTCACGAGACGCGCTTTCCCGACGCGATCAGCCGCGGCGCGCGCGGGGGGCCCGAACGCCGCACGCAGGTGGTCGAACTGGCCTCTGGCCATGAGGAGCGCAATGCGTCCTGGGCGGCGTCGCGCCGCCGCTATGATGTCAGCTACGGTATTCGCCGCGTTGATGACCTGCACGCCATCGTCGCGTTTTTTGAAGCGCGACTGGGCCGGCTCTACGGATTTCGGTTCAAGGATTGGGCCGATTACAAATCCTGCGCACCCTCGCAGCCCGTTTCCGAGCTCGATCAGCGGATCGGGATTGGCGATGGTGAGACCACCAGCTTTGCCTTGCTTAAGACCTATGGCACCGCCCCTTACGGGACCCCGCGTCGTATCCATAAACCGGTCGCGGGCACCACGCGCATCGCCCTTGATGGCGCGGAGCAATTCACCGGCTGGCAGGTCGACACCACCACCGGGATCGTCAGCTTTGAGACAGCGCCCGAGCCCGATGTGGTGATCACCGCAGGCTTCGCCTTTGACGTGCCGGTGCGCTTTGACAGCGATCTCATGGACGTGACCCTCGATATCGAACGGCTGGGATCAATCACCTCGATCCCGCTCGTGGAACTGCGACTGCGCTAACCCCCCGAACCCCGGACAGGCCCCATGCAAACTTATACGCCACTTGAACATCGCCCCGGCGATACCCCCCAGCTGTTTGATCTGGACGAAGGCCTCGTTACGCAAGGCACCGACGGCAAGGTGGTCC
>PWGH01000237.1 GCA_003555285.1 Thioalkalivibrio sp. | reverse complement strand
CCAGATGCTGTGGTAGAAGTGATCCGCATCCGGGCTGTTGTAGTAGTCGCGCGCAGTCGCGACGGGGCTGGAATAGTTCTGCATCATTCGATCTCCTCTGCATAGCGCTTGTCGGCGACGTGAATGAAGAAGTCCGGCTCCGTCTCGTGGTAGGTCTCCTTGAAGTCGCCATAGGTGTTGATGGTCTGGAACCCCACCTCGCGCATCAGCCGCCGCACGTAGGCCCTGCGTAGCGGGAACATGTTGAGGTGGTACACGGATTTGTCCGGGAAGGCGTACTGGAAGCGGGCCAGTCCCTCGTCGACGTGCTCCGGCGCCACCGACACGTTGTCGCCGCAGTAGTAGTAGGTGTGGCTGCTGGAATAGCCGTGGTCGAGAATCGCGTCGTAATTCCGCTGGTCGAGAATCAGCACTCCGTCATGGTTCAGCGCGGAGTAGAACTCGGCCAGCGCCTTGCGGCGGTCGTTTTCCCGGAACAGGTGGGTGAAGGAATTGCCGAGGCATACCACTGCGTCATAGCGGCCGTAGATATCCCGGTTCAGCCAGCGCCAGTCGGCCTGGGTGGTCCGCAGGATGTGCCCACGCCTGCGGCCGTTTTCGAAGGCCTTTGCCAGCATCTCCGGGCTGCCGTCGGCGGTGACCACGTCGAATCCGGCCTCCATGAGCTGCACGGAGTGGAAACCGGTTCCGGCGGCTACGTCCAGCACCCGCTTCGCGCCGCGATCCTTCAGGACCTGGATAAAGAAGTCGCCTTCGCTGCTTGCCCGGCTGTCCCAGTCGATCAACTCGTCCCATTTGTCCACGAAGGACGTCACATATTCGGCACGGTAGTTGTCCGTGTCGCGGCGCTCGATGGGAGTGTCGCCGAAATCCTGTTTTATTGTCGCTGACATGCTGCTCCTCTCTGGCAATGGGGCGCTGTGCGCCATGCTTCGGGCCGGACCGCGGTCCGGCGGTGACGAATGGCGAAATGACCAGATACGCCGCGCCGTGGGCTGGGGAATCCCCCGCAGGCTCGACAAAACGCTGAACCCGACCTGATCGCCCCCGGCTTCGCGGAGGTCGCCCCGGGTGCACTCGCGGCATCCCGCTTGGCGCGCGGCCGCTGCGACCACGCCCTCTCTGAGCCCCCCGGTACGGGGAACGTCGATGCCGGGCAAGTTCAATGGATTGGAATGCGGCCGACACCGGAGAGGCATTTCATTCCCTGGAACCTCCGGGAACCGAAATGCCTCATTTACCCTGAAGCTTTCTCGCGACAATTTCAAGGCCGTTTTCCGCGAGTTGGTGGGAAAGGGGCGCCGATGCGCCTGGGATTCGAGACCCGAAGGTGGGAAATCCGGCCCGCGCACAATCCTCCCAGCCCCCGCCTGCGATGCTGCCCGGGACCCCGATCCGCGGCGTTGCGGCGGATGGCACCGCGGCTCCGCAATCGTCGCCGGTCGTGATATTTTCGGTCTTTTACGCAGAGAGGACCACGAATGTCTGATTCCAGACCCATCCGCCGCGCGCTGCTCTCGGTCTCCGATAAGACCGGTTTGGTCGAACTCGCACGCGCGTTGCAGGCTCAGGGCGCCGAACTACTTTCCACCGGCGGCACAGCGAAGCTGCTGACGGAAAACGGCCTGCCGGTCACCGAGGTATCCGGGCACACCGGTTTTCCAGAGATCATGGACGGACGGGTGAAGACGCTGCACCCGAAGATCCACGGCGGGCTGCTCGGTCGGCGCGGCGTCGACGACGCGGTGATGGCCGAGCAGGGCATTGCGCCGATCGACCTGCTGGTGGTGAACCTCTACCCCTTCGAGGCCACGGTAGCCCGGCCGGGGTGCACGCTCGAGGAGGCGATCGAGAATATCGACATCGGCGGACCCGCGATGCTGCGGGCGGCGGCGAAGAACTTTCGCGACGTGACCACCGCCACGGAGCCGGTCCAGTATTCGGAGATCGTGCAGGCCCTGCAGGCCGGCGGCATATCCGCGGAGCAGCGCTTCCGCCTCGCGGTCGCTGCCTTCGATCACGTCGCGCGTTACGACGCGGCAATCAGCAATCACCTGTCGGCGCTCGACGACGCCGGCAAGACCGCCGGTTTCCCCGGGCAACTGAACCTCGGCTACACGAAGATGGACGACCTCCGCTACGGCGAGAACCCGCATCAGGCCGCCGCCTTCTACCGCGAGATCCGGCCCGCCCCCGGCACGCTCGCGAGCTTCCGGCAGCTGCAGGGCAAGGCGCTGAGCTACAACAATCTCGCCGACGCGGACGCGGCCTGGGAGTGCGTGCGCCAGTTCGAGGAACCGGCCTGCGTGATCGTGAAGCACGCAAACCCCTGCGGAGTGGCATTGGCACAGAGCGCGTTGATGGCCTACGAGCGCGCCTTCCAGACCGACCCGACCTCCGCATTTGGCGGCATCATCGCCTTCAACCGCCCGCTGGACGGCGATACCGCGCAGGCCATCGTCAGCCGCCAGTTCGTGGAGGTGATCCTGGCCCCCGAGATCCGACCCGGGGCGCTGCACGCGACCGGCGCGAAGGGCAACGTCCGGATGCTGGAGATCCCGGCGGCAGAGGTTCCGCCAGGCCTTGACTTCAAGCGTGTCGGGGGCGGCCTGCTGGTACAGGATGCGGACACCGGCAGCCTCGCACAGGTGGAACTGCGCTGCGTGACAAGGCGCATGCCGACGGAGCAGGAGGAACGCGATCTCCACTTTGCCTGGCGGGTAGCCAAGTATGTCAAATCAAACGCGATCGTCTACGCGCGCGACGAGCAGACGGTGGGTGTCGGCGCCGGGCAGATGAGCCGCGTGTACTCGGCGAAGATCGCCGGGATCAAGGCCGCCGACGAGGGCCTGCGCGTAGCGGGCAGCGTGTTGGCCTCGGACGCCTTCTTCCCGTTCCGCGACGGCATCGACGCCGCCGCCGAGGCGGGCATCACCGCGGTGATCCAGCCCGGTGGCTCCATGCGCGACGAGGAGGTCATCGCCGCCGCGAACGAGCACGGCATCGCGATGCTGTTCACCGGCATGCGCCACTTCCGGCATTGAAGCCATTCCGGGGCCTTCGAGGCCAAAACGGTGGGCCCGCTGCGCTTGGCCCACCCTACGGATGACGCCTGGATGGCAACCGGTCGTAGGGTGGGCAAAACGAAGTGTGCCCACCAGAGAAGCGCTGAATAAAGCCATCCTGGCTTTCTCGGCGCACACTGCGCTGCAAATGCGATTTGCAGCTTGCTTCAGAATCAACCACCTGCGGCGGTCGATTCTGGCGGCACCTCCGTGTGCCGCAGGGAAACGCCGATAAATCAGCGTTTCCCCAGGGGACCCCGCGGCCCAAGGGGTGGACCAGAACGGTGGGCCCGCTCCGCTTGGCCCACCCTACGGGTGGCTGAATTTTCGCGTTGAGGAGACTGCGATGAATGTTCTGGTGGTGGGCGGCGGGGGCCGCGAACACGCGCTGGCGTGGAAGCTGGCCCGGTCGCCGCGGGTGAGCCGCGTGCTGGTGGCGCCGGGCAATGCGGGCACCGCGATGGAGCCCGGGTGCGAAAACGTCGCCGTGAGCGTCACCGACATCGAAGGCCTGCTCGCGCTGGCCGTGCGCGAGGGCGTGGCCTTCACCGTGGTCGGCCCGGAGGCGCCGCTGGTCGCCGGCATCGTCGATGCCTTCCGGGCGCGCGGTCAGCGCATCTTCGGCCCCAGCGCGAAGGCCGCGCAGCTGGAAGGCTCGAAGGCCTTCGCGAAGGATTTCATGCGGCGCCACGGGATTCCCACGGCCGCCTACGGCAGCTTTACCGACACCGACGAGGCCGAGGCCTTCATCCGCACCCACGGCGCCCCGATCGTGGTCAAGGCGGACGGGCTTGCGGCCGGAAAGGGCGTGATCCTCGCACAGACAGAGGAGGAGGCCATCGCTGCCATCAGCGGCATGCTGGCCGGCAACGCCTTCGGCACCGCGGGCCGCCGCGTTGTGATCGAGGAATACCTCACCGGCGAGGAGGCGAGCTTCATCTGCATGATCGACGGCGAGCACGTGCTGCCGCTCGCGAGCTCGCAGGACCACAAGGCGCGGGACGACGGCGACCGGGGCCCGAATACCGGCGGCATGGGGGCCTATTCACCTGCCCCCGTGGTGACGACCCAACTGCACCGGCGCCTGCTTGCCGAGGTGATCGAGCCCGCGCTGCGGGGCATGAGGACCGAGGGTGAGCGCTACACCGGCTTCCTGTACGCGGGCGTGATGGTGGACCCGCGCGGCAATCCGAAGGTGCTGGAGTTCAACTGCCGCTTCGGGGATCCGGAGACGCAGCCGATCCT
>PWGH01000094.1 GCA_003555285.1 Thioalkalivibrio sp. | reverse complement strand
CGCTACCGGCAGGCGCTGCTGGAACGGCTGCAACTCGATTTTTCGACCGCACGCCCCGAGGTCGACGAGGCTCGCCGACCCAATGAGACGCCACAGGCGATGGTCGAGCGCCTGGCCCGCGCCAAGGCCGCTGCGGTCGCCGATGCGCATCCCGACGCGCTGATCATCGGCTCGGATCAATGTGCGGCCGTCGGCACCCAGATCCTGGGCAAGCCCGGCGGCCATGCACGAGCCGTAGCGCAACTGGCGGCACTGTCCGGCCAGCGTGTGGTTTTTTACACCGGGCTATGCCTGCAGGACCGTGCCCGGGATCGGGTTTGGTCCGGCGTCATCCCCTACACTGTCCAGATGCGGGAACTGACTGCCGCGGAAATCGAGGCTTATCTGCATTGGGAGCAGCCCTTCGATTGTGCCGGCAGCCTCAAGTCGGAGGGGCTCGGTATCGCCCTGTTCCAGCGCATGGAAGGCGAGGATCCGACCGCATTGATCGGTCTGCCGCTGATCCGCCTTGCGCACTGGCTCAGAGAGGCCGGTCTCGCGGTGCCGTCCCGGCCCGCTTGACCCAGCGCCGGTGGGCCACCCACCGCGCCGCGGGGCTCTGCTCGAAAACCCTTTTCGCAACTTTTCTGAAGTTAATGCCCTATCTCACTAAAAATAGGGGAATAGGTAAAATCCTTGGCCTTCGGCGCCGTATTTTTCTGCCTTTTTTTCCGAAAAAGGTTGAGATCGCTCACCGGTGTTGCCTATAATTTTCTGTGTATTAGCACAACCTGATGATTGAAGACCCATCAGGGGGGGCGTAAACCGACCTAATCCCTTCGGTCAAAGCCTCCGTGTCCTGAACGTGCCGGCGTGCGCCCTTGCGGCGGCAGAACATTCAGGAGTGTCGGAACCCCGGCATGTCTTCGAGGCAAGGGCTCACAACGTTGGAACGTTTGAAGGAGAATCTTGATATGCGCAAGGCAATGAAGGTTTTGGCTACCGCCGCTTTGATCGGCGCGTTTGTGATCCCCATGCAGGCCAGTGCGCAGTGGGGCGGTCCCGGCTGGGGGGGGCCCGGCTACGGCGGTTACGGCCCGGGTTATGGCTATGGTCCCGGCTACGGCTACGGCCCCGGTTACGGTCGCGGCATGGGAGATTGGTTCGGCATGGGCGACATGTTCGGCGATTTCGACTTCACCGCCCGCGGTCGCGGCCATGGCTACGGCACTGGCCGCGGCCACGGTGATTACTACGGGTATGGCCGTGGCTATGGCCATCCCTACCATGGTGGCTACGGGTATGCCCCCTACTACGGTGGGCCGCCTGCGATGCAGGCTCCGCCCGCCGAATAAGCCCGTACCCACCGACATGGCCATCCGGGAATCCGGTCGGCCATGGCCTGTAAGGCCCGGTTCCTGAACCGGGCCTTTTTGTGCGGGTCGGGGTCAGGGCCCGCTGCGCCGGCCCAGCGGCGGCAGGTCGCACACCACGTCCCGGGCCCGGCTCAGGGTCCTTTCGCCACTCGACGGCAACACCGCCGCCGGATCCGACAACCAGACGGCGAGGTCCTCGAGCGTCTGATCGGCCCGGGAGTATCGGGTCAACATGTGGTAGCCCTCGGGATATAGCACCACCCTGATCCCTTCGACACCCCTATCCTCCAGTCGCTGCAACCACTCACAGGTGGGGCCGGGCGGAATGACCTGATCGTTCAGCCCATAAAGCAACAAGATGGGCACCGCGAAGCCCGGTGGGTGCTGCAGCGCCGCGTCCATCATGGCACTCAACCCGTACAGGGTATCGATCCGGGCCTCATGGCGCACCAGCGGATCCGCTTCCAAGGCCCGCATCACCGCCCGATCGTCGGTGGCTCGAATTCCCAGGTCGGCCGCGACCTCGGAGGACACCATGAAACCAGGCGCGATACGGACCATCAGCCAGAGCCCCAGGCGCTGGTACCAGGGCATGGCCCGGAATCCCCAGACGGCCGGCGCCAACAACACCGCGCCGTCCACTGCCACCTTAGGATCCTCGGTCAATGCGCGCAAGACGACCGCCCCACCCATGCTTTCCCCCACCAGAAACAGCGGCCGATCCGGATGGCGTGCCCGCAGCAGGTCCACCATCACCCGCAAGTCGTCGATCAGCGTCGTACCCCCGGGCCAGATACCGGGCCGTTCGGTGGCCCCGAAACCCCGCTGGTCGTAGGCGTAGACGGTGGCGACCCCCGGCTCCACCAAGCCCTGTGCCACGCTCGCGAACCCGGCGCCGTAGTCGCCAAAGCCATGAACACCCAACACCGTGACCGCCGGCTCCGGCTCCGCCCGCCAGCGATGCAGCGGCAGAACATAGCCATCGGCCATCACCGCGTGATCCTCCTGCAGTTCCGGTGTCTGCACCGCGGGGCCGGCCGGTTGCCACTGTGCACGGCCACAGGCCGCCAGCAGCAACACCACCGACACGATCAACAGAATCTTCACCCCGGGATCCGAATCGGAGTCGCACCCGATGCATGGCCGTACCCGACGGCATCGCCGCGCAGCAGCAGTTGCGCCAGGAGCCGGTCGCGCATCTCCTGTGCGCTCTGCTGCAGAGGCTCGGCGAGTTGAAATCCGGATTCCGTCTCGAAGCTACTCATGCCGCCTCCCGATCCTGATTCCCGGGTTGTCCCCAACCCCCAGTCGCGCACCACTCCGTAGGGTGGGTCAAGCGCAGCGCACCCCACACGGCTTCGCAGCGCTTGCAAAAGCACAAGGTCAAAAACGGTACGTGCGCTGCGCTTCACCCACCCTACAGAGTTTCCGGTGGCCGAGTGCCTGCCAACACCCCTCGGCTCAGCCAGTGGCGCAGCAGTTGTTCGGCACTGTCACGCAACGCCGGGGTGATTTCCAGTTCGAAGT
This sequence comes from Thioalkalivibrio sp., assembly GCA_003555285.1. Next base: position 15,296 of record PWGH01000094.1, on the reverse strand, counting down.
CCGCGGCCACTCGCGCGATCAGAACCTCGCCACACGCCGGGTCGTTCTGAATATGCCACAGGATTCGCGCACTCAACGGATTGAGTTCGATGAAGCCCGGGCGCAGCTCTCGATCCCGGAACACGATCAGGTAGGTCGGGGCCGACCCTGCGGCCTCGGGAACAAACTCGGGCCCGATTCGATGCACCGGATACTCGTACGCCAGCAGGCGCGCCGCCGAAGCCAGCACCGGCACTGCACGGAGCGGATCGCCCAGCGGATCGACGCCGTCCGGCTCGACATCGCTGTCGTCCTGGGCCACGATCAGTTCCACCCGTTCGTAATGCGCAAGTTCGTTCAGAAAAGGGGGATCACCCTCCCGCCGGACCCGTTCCTCGCTGACGTACTGCAGGAATTCGTCGGCCAGCCGGTGAAAATACGGGGTGTGACTGCCATGTTCGCGGTAGAAGTCCCGGACCAGCGCCGACCAGCGCGCCGAACCGAGGAGCTTGCACAGCACCGGGTACCCGCGCGCCAGCAACCCCTCGATGTTGTTGATGAACAGCCGCCGGTAGATGCGCAGACGCCGTTCCTCGATTCCTGAGGGTGCGGCGACGCCTTCCGGGTCCCGCAAATGAGCCGCAAAGACCCGCTGCACAGCCCGAAAATCGAGTTCAGACATGCGCCTGGCCCGCCGTGGCCGGTACGGCATGGACGTGCTGTGCTCGCTGGATCCTGGCCACCTCCTCCAGCAACTCGGGTAACGGCGGAAAGTTGAAATCCCGTTCGAGCAAGGTCGGCACCGGCCCCAAGCGCTCGTAGACCGCGTCCAGCAAGGCCCAGACATCAGCGCAAATCGGCGCTCCATGCGTATCGACCCGCAAATCCGGGGCCTCCTCGTGGTGTCCGGCGATGTGCAGATAACGGACCCGGTGCAGCGGCAGCCGATCCAGAAATTGGGTGGGACAGTAGCCGTGGTTGATACCGTTCACAAAAACGTTGTTGACGTCCAGGAGCAGGTCGCAATCGGCGGCGTCGAGGACCGCACAGAGGAATTGCGCCTCGTCTATCTCGGCGCCCGGCTGGGCGTAGTACGACACATTCTCCAACGCGATGCGCCGACCCAGGATGTCCTGCACGGTGCGCACCCGATCGGCCACGTAACGAACGGCGCCCTCGGTAAAGGGGATGGGCATCAGGTCGTACAGGTGCCCGTGTTCATCGCCACAGGCGGAGAGGTGTTCAGTGTAATCAGCGATCCCATGTGTCTTCAGGAAATCGCGCAAATCTTCCAGAAAGCGACGATCCAGCGGTCGGGGACCCCCGATGTCCAGGGACAGTCCGTGACAGACGAAGGGCTTGGTCTCGGTCCATTCGCGGAAGCTGCGGGCCAGCGCTCCGCCCAGGTGCATCCAGTTTTCCGGAGCGGCCTCCAGGAAATCGACCGCGTCCCGCGCTTCGGGGAGTTGGGCGAACGGGCTCAGCAGAGCCCGCCGCAACCCCAGACCCGCGCCGCGAACATCCGAGCGATGTGGCCTGCGCATCGTGTGGTTCAGCCGCCGCAGCGACCTTCCCCACACTTGCCCTCGGCATCCTTGTCCGTGGTCTGTTCGGCGCCGCCGCAGCTGCCTTCTCCGCAACTGCCCTCTGCGGCCTTGCTCTCGGTGCCGCCGCAACTGCCTTCGCCGCAACTGCCTTCGGCAGCCTTCGCGGGCGCCGTTCCGCCGCAACGACCCTCGCCGCACTGGCCTTCCGCCACCTGCAGGAACGAGGATTGGACCTCGTAGCCCTGGTTCAGGTCGGTCGCGGCAAACACGGAGGCGCTGCCCATGCTCAGACCCAAAGCAGCGGTACCCAGGGTGGCGACGAGGATGTTGCGGTTGAAGAGTTTATCGTTCATGGAATTCTCCAGTATTGCATGGTAGGTTGAGGAAGGATCGGTCGGTGCAACACCGCGTGTGCGGTCTCAGTCACGGCACAACCAGCGCGCCAGGTAATGGTCGACACTGACATACCGGCCAGCGCCATAGAAGAACAACACCAACAGCATCACCGCATAGGTCACGGCCATCTCGATGCCATTGTTCAGGATCACGAAGCTGCCGCTCTGGGTCAGCCAATCATAATTGCCATGCTCCTGCAGGATGGCACGGGCCCGCTCCAGACGGGGTCCCGCAGCGTCCACCGCACCACAGTTGAACATGCACATCATCGAATCGGAAATGGTTTGCCAGCCGTTTTTCCAGTGCACCGCGAAGGCCGCGACCGCCATGGTGATCAAAAGCGGAATCGAGAACCACCGCACCGCAATGCCGAACAGCAGGGCAATGGCCCCCAGCACCTCCGCGTAGGCCGCCAGAAAAGCCATCAACCAGGGAAGCGGCAGGCCGAGCCCCCAGTCGGAATTGCCAAACCAGGCGACGGTACCCGCATTCGGCAGTAGACCGTCGAGCTTGTTGGTCCCGGCCATCCAGAAAACCGGTACCAGGTACAAACGAAGGGCGAGGGGCGCAAGAAAATCCACCGCCCGGGTCTGATCCAGACGCTCGCTGATCCATCGTGCCACTGTCTTCATACTCTCTATCCTTGATAACGAAAAGGTAGCGACCGTGCACCCACCCCCCCCGCGGGATGACACGACGGTCCGGAGTCCTCAGCCCGCCGGCGACAACACCGGATCGGGTTGGAACGAGTGCAAGTACACCATCAACCGCCGTGCATGACTCTACGTAAGAGTTCGTAATCGAGAATCCAAAAACGATCGAGCCGCCGGGTTGCCCGTCCTGCGGTCCAGCGTCGGGTCACGGCCCTGCCCGCCGGGATCCGTGGATCCAACCGCTCATGCACGCCGTTAAAGCCACCCCCCTGTGCGAGGAAACGCGATGACCGGTTATCTGAACGGATTGGCCGACGCCATCGCCTTGATGGGCGGAGCCATCATGCTGGTCGGGATTGCCGTGAGCCTGTATCGACTCGTTCGGGTGGAATGGGCGGCCGTCCACGAGGTCCCCGTCGAACATGATCGACGCACGTTGCGGTTGCATCTGGGCTATTACATCTTGCTGGGGCTCGAATTCATCGTGGTCGCCGACGTGTTGCGGACCCTCATCCATCCGGGACTCGAGGAATTGCTCATCCTGGGCGTCGTGGTCCTGATTCGCACCATCATCAGCGTGACCCTGCACTGGGAACTGTCCCGAGTCCCACACGTCGAGGAGGAGCACCCCTGAACAGAAGAAGGTCCGAACCCTGGAAGGTCTGAATCCGGGAATGACTGAACTCCGGAAAGGTGGGCCGACTCGGCTCTCCCTTGAGGCCACCCGGGACGAACCGGATTCAGGCGAATTCCGATTCTGGTGGAGCGGATTTGGGCCGGCCAGTGAGCCTGCATGCTGACAGAGTGGACGGTGATGGAAGGACGGCTTGAAGTTCCGGCGTAAGCGATGCCGGATCCCACCGCGTCCGGCGGCCGCACGGCCTCCGGACGCCTCCTCGGTTGCACCATTTCCGGTACCGGACCAGCCATGCCGTGTCAGAAGAGGGGGGCAACAGTACCCTCTTGCCCTTGCATCCCAGCGGGCCATACGCTGTGAGCAAGCCCCGGTGTGGCCGTGCGGCAAAGGGCACGAACGGCTTCGGACCGGGATTCACGACCTCGAGTACGGACGTTTTCGAGCGGCATCTGCCCGACCCGGCAGGCCCAGATGTGACCTCGAACGGTCACCTTCAACCGGGAAAGGCAAAAAAAACTAACGGTTTGTCGGCATTTGAGCGGATAATGGTGGAGAGGCAGCAAGCAACGGGCACCCTATCGCATTAGTCGACAGCTCAGACACGGTCGTACAGATCCAATCAAGGATCCAGTTTCGGCCGTAGGAAATGGGGGGCCAAGCCCCCGGTCGAGCTGGTCGCCCTTCCGTAGTTCCTCGACACCCATCTAGTACACAATCAATTACACCAGAGGTAATCAGTATGGCTACAGGTACAGTTAAGTGGTTCAGCGACGAAAAAGGCTTCGGCTTCATTTCGCCTTCCGATGGCTCCAAGGACGTGTTCGTTCACCACAGCGCGATCCAGGGCTCTGGCTTCAAGTCGCTGGCCGAAGGTCAGACCGTGTCCTTCGACGTCGAGCAGGGCCCGAAAGGCCCCAGCGCCACCAACGTCGTACCGCAGTAAGACCGGCTCCAGAACCCGGCCTTCAGACTCCTGGAGGCCCGGGCCTCTGGAACACAAAGTCCCGCCTCGTGCGGGACTTTTTTCGTCTGCCCGGGTTATCTGGCCGTTTCGTCTAAACGACCGATCAAAGCCTCATTACCGCGTGTCCCCGGCCATCGCCTCGGCGCCGTTCCACCAACCGCTTGCCGCGGACGGTAAGTGAAAAATCAGGGTCGATCAGCCCATCCAGATAGAGATCGCGCGACCATTCCCACGGGGCATCGCCCTCCGGGTGTTCATACCATTCGACCAGGCGCTCGAGCGCGGCCTCCGGCGCCGCGAAGTGTTCCTCGAAGGCAATCCCGCTGACGTGCAACTCGGCGATCGGTTGCTCGGGAAAGCGCGTTTCGGGCGGCTTGCGCGCGACTTGCTTGCGATCGATGGTGACCCGATAACCGTCTTCGGTGCCCCGGACCTCCACCCGGTTTCCCGGTTGCGCTGCACCGAGAAACACCAGGGGTTGCGGCCAATCGTCCACCGGCGGCGGTGGCGCATGATGATAAAGGTGGGCATACCAGGCCTCACGCCGCGCCACGTCGGTAATCCAATGCTCGCACAGGCGCTGAAAGCGCCCCCCCAGCGCCTCCATCTCCTCTTCATGACGACGGTTCCGCGTGCTTTCCGGACCCTTCGCCTTGTTCTCGTTATGCCAGTGGTGGTACTGGCTGGCCAACTGGAGCAGCTGTTGTCCTGGATTCGCCTGTGCCATGACGACCTCCTACGGATCGATGAGGACACGAATGTAAATCCAACCGCCTTCTGGAGAGTGTTTCATCCCGCCTGGCTCCGGTCAACGGCCGCCCCCGATCCCACTCGCGAGCCCGTCCTCGATCCTGGTTGCCCGGCGGCGGGTAGACTACAGTCGACCCAGGGCTGAACCGAACCCACCCGGCACCGTACTGGAGACCGCTTCATGCGTTTAATCCTGATGCTCACGGCACTCTTGCTGGTCGGGCTGCTCCTGTACCGGCAGCTCGGCGACGTGCAGGACTCCCCGGCGATCACGCCCACCAGCGACACCCATCTGGAGGTTCCCCGGGTTCCGCAGCGGGTCCAGGATGTCCCTGCCTTCGAACAACAGATGCAGAACTTCATGCTGGAAACCAGCGAAGAACGCCGGCGGCAGATCGACGCCCTGGAACGATGACGGCCTCCATTTCGCCGGAGCCGAGGTGCCGTGGCATCCGCCCGGGCGAAGGCTCCCACCCCAGGCCCATCGCTCACTCGTGATCGCTGGGGCCCGCCGGCTACGCGCCCGTGGTCCCGAACCGCAGGGAAGGTCCGTGACGCTCCGGCGAGACGCCGCCAAGATCAAGGGCGATGGTGCGCCGCGCTTCACCCACCCTTGTATCGCGCTTCACCCACCCTTGTATGTTGAAGCGGTCTGGTTTGGTAAGTGTTCTGCCAGCCACCGCGGAAGCCGGCCCACCCTGGAGGCAGAACGTTTCTGACCTCGCGCCCGTTTGCGCCCTGCCCCACCGTCTTTGGCATACTGTGCGATCCGTCCACCACCCCCGAGGTCGTCATGGCACTGTCCAACGCGCCAGTGGACCCACACGGCCTGCCCGCGCTCGAGGCGCTGCCACTCTCGCCGGTATCCGCCCGCTTCGCCCCCTACCAGGTACTCGCGCGCTTGCTCAGTCTGCCGGTGCTGGCGTTTCTGATCTGGCTGCTGCCGGCGATCACTCCGCTGCCGCTGGAGGCACGGCCGATGCTGCTGGGCGCAATGGCCCTGCTCGCCGTGGTGCTGCCGCTGCTGGCCTGGCTCGAGGCCCGGCGCCGGGCCTTCGGTTTGCGGGAGCAGGATCTGGTCTACCACAGCGGCCTGCTGGTGCAACGCACCGCAGTCCTGCCGTTTGCCCGCATTCAGCACGTGGAAACCGCCAGCAATCCCCTGGAGCGAGTCTTCAACCTGGTCCGCATCACCTGCTTCACCGCCGGCGGCACGGGGGGGGATCTGGTGGTGCAGGGGCTTGAACGCGAAGAGGCCGGTCGGCTGCGGGAATACCTGCTCGAGCGCATCCAGGCGCTGAGCCCCACGGCCCCGACTTCCCTTGACTGAGCCGCCGTTGACGGAACCTGCAACCGACCCGCTCACTTGGCGACGCCTGTCGCCCTGGGCCTTGGCGATCCTGTTCACCCAGCGGGTGGTCCGGTTCGTCCGGGAGAACATTCCCCTGCTGCTGGGTGCCGGCGCCGGCGCCGCCCTGCTCGAGCGCATTGGTGTGCGGGAGCTGACTCTGGCCCTCGTCGTGGGGCTGCTGATCGCGGGCCTGGTGAGCCTACTGTACTACCAGCGGTTTCGCTTCCGCATCGATGGCCACGTGCTGGTGGTGCAAAAAGGCATCCTCGAACGCACCGAGGTGAAGGTGGATGCCGATCGAGTGCAGCACATCGCCATCGAGCAGCCGATCTACCTGCGGCCCTTCGATGTGGTGCGCTTCAGCCTCGACACCCCCGGCGGCATCACCACGGAGGTGGAATTGCCGGGGATTCGGCGAGAGCTCGCCGAGGCCTTGCGCAAGGCCATGGAAGCCGACCGTGACCGCGCGCCGGATGTCGTAAGGGGTTCGGAACCTACGGCGAGTGCGAAGCCTAACCTGCTGTTCCGTATCGGGCCGGGCGGGCTGACCCTCCACGGTCTGACCAGCAATCATGCCTATGTGATTGCCGTGCTCCTGGCCCCGCTGCTGCAGCCGCTGGAACGCATGCTGCTGCGTGACCCAAAACGCCTGGCCGAACTGCCCTGGCTGGAGACCCTGATGGCCTCGCCGGTATTGGCCATGGCGCTGGCCGGAATCGGCCTGCTGCTGGTGCTGGTGGTGCTTTCGGTGATCATCGCCTGGATGCGTTTCTTCGAGTTCCGGCTGTTCCAGAGGGACGCCCGCTATGTGCAACGCAGCGGACTGTTCAATCGCCAGGAACAAACCCTGTCGGCCGAGAAATTGCAATCGGTCGATTGGGTTCAGACGGCACTCGGCCGGACCTTCGGGGTTGGTTACCTGGTCTGCCGACAATATGGCGCTGCGCCCACCGGTTCGGACCTGGCCGGTGGCCGGTTTCTGATCCCCGGCCTGTATCGGCGCGACGGCGTCCGCCTCGCCCGCGCCTTCTGGCCGGACCTTTTTCCCGCCCGGTCGCAGGAACCGGCCCCCACGACGGCCTCTCCAAGGATGGCCCCTCCGGAAATGGCTCCACCGGAAGGACCTTCGCCGGAAAGTGCTTCGTCGGAGAACGTCGCGATAAACGACCGGCGTCTGGTGCTCGGCTTTCAGCGGGTGAGCCCGCAATACCGGCGATTCATGGCGTTGCGACTCGCCGTCGGAGCCCTGGCCGGCACCGGAGGCATCGTGCTGCTGGGCGGTCCGTTCGGCTGGCTGCTGATCGGTCTGGTGGTGGCGATGCTGGCCTGGCCGCTCGCCCACCTGCGCTGGCTCGCGGTCGGCTGGCGCCAGGACAGCCGTCATCTGCTGATCCGCCGAGGCCTGCTGGGGCTACGGACCAGCTTCTTTCCATTGGAGAACATCCAGGCGATCGGCCTGCGACGAAACTGGTTCCAGCGCCGACACGGGCTGGCTACCCTGCAGCTGCAACTGGCAAGCGGCGCCCAGGCCCTGCCTTTCATCGACTACTCGGCTGCGCTGGCCATCGCCAACGAGGCCCTGTACCGGGCGGAGCAGGCCGCAGCTGGCGGGTCGATCGCCGACCGACCGCCTTCGGATGCCGCCGATGACCCGAAAGCCATTGCCGGACCCGGTCGGCAAAGCGTCTATGATAGCCGGCCCGACGCACCGGACTAACCACGGTTTCAAGGACCACGGCGACATGAACGACAACGACTTCGATGACACCCCGGCGCCACCCAGCAAGTCTCAGCGCAAGCGGGAAAGTACCGCCGCACAGGCCATGGGGGCAATGCTGGTGACACTCCCCCCCGAACACGTGCGCAAGCTGGAACTGCCGGACCTGCTGGAGGCCGCCATCCTCGAGGCCCAGTGCATGAACAGCCACGGCGCTCGGCGCCGCCAGCTGCAGTACATCGGCCGGCTGATGCGCGATGTCGAACTCGAAACCATCGTCGAGCGAGTGGCCATTCTGCGGGGCGAATCGGATCGCACCAAGGTGCGATTGCACGCCCTCGAACACTGGCGCGAGCGCCTGCTGGCCCAGGATCAGGCACTGACCGACTGGATGGAGCGGCACCCCGAAACCGATGTGCAGCAATTGCGCCACTGGATCCGCAAGGCGCGCAAGGAGGCCGCCGAGGGCAAGCGGGCCCACGCCCAGCGGGCGTTGTTTCGCATGCTGGCGGCGCAGAGCCACACTGACGACACCGACCGGGCCGACACCGACCGGACCGACACCGATCCGGACAACACCGACTCGAACAACACCGACGGGGGCTACCTCGATCGGGGCGATTCAGCGTCCGGCAGCGAAGGGATGGGCGGCGCCACGCACTGAGGGCACCGCCCCGATTTACCGGATTCACCCATTGGCCGATCGGACCGCTTCGGCCGCTGGCGGCAGCCTCAATCCAAAGCCGGCGCCCGGGCGGCTACGCGCAGCTGCGCCAGGGACGCCAGCGCATCGCCGCCCTGGATATCGGGGATGATGACCAACTCCAGCCACGTCGCGCCAGCGGCATCGAGCGCAATGTCCTCGCGTTCCACCGGTGCCCCCTCGGGGCTGAAGTTCCACTGCTGACGCACGATCTCCCGCACGCTGCGACCATCGTCCGGCGACCAGCGCAACAGGAACTCCTGAGTCCGCGCTTGCTCGGTTTCCTCGAACTGCAGCCAGATTCGCTCGAGGTGCTGGGGTGTCTGAAACCGGAGTCGGATCGTCTGCTTGCCCGGCGTGGCCGCCCGCCAACCGGCGACCCTTCCGGGCAGCAGGGCATTCTCGATCGGGTGTTCGGGATTCTCGGAGCTGAGTTCCACATCAGCCACGGCCTCCAGATCCAGCCAGTCACCGTGGGTTTCGGTCGCTTTCGACGGTGCCGCTTCGTTGATGATGCGCTTGCGCATGGCGTCCTCACTCGGTGTGGTGCCCCGCCCCTGCAACCCCGGGCCGCAGCAAAACTGCATGGATATTCGCGCCGCTTACCAACAGGCGCGGCGTCAGACGTCGAGGTACAGGGGGGGTTCATCCAGCGCCGCGGCCTGCTCGCGCAGCGTCAGGATGTGATCCTCCCAGTACCGCGGGGTGTAGAAGATCGGAAAGCCCTGCACGAAGGCCGGGTCGTCGGCGCGCAAGGCCAACCAGGCGGCATGGCGCAGGATCCGCAGGGTGCGCAACGGCGTGATCAGCGCCAGTTCGCGCCGGTCGAAGGGCACGAAGGTCTCGTAGCCTTCCAGCAACGCCCGCATCTGGCCGGCCATCTCGTCCTGATCGCCGGACAGGAACATCCACAGATCCTGCACCGCCGGTCCGCTACGGGCATCGTCGAGATCGACGAAGTGCGGGCCGGTCTCGGTCCAGAGGATATTGCCGGGGTGGGTATCGCCGTGCAGGCGAAGCATGGGCACCGGGCCGACCTCCTCGATCCGGCGCACGATACGATCGAGCACATCCGCGCTCAAGTCCTCATACACCGATTCGAGTTCCATCGGCAGGCGTTCGCTGTCGAGGACGTCCTCGCGAGCAATTTCGCCCAGTACCGCGGCATCCAGGCGTTCGCGGGTCTGGAAGTGTCCGGCACCGCCGACGGCATGGATGCGGGCGATGAACCGCCCGATCCGCACCAGCGTGTCCGGCTGCTCCAGGTCCGGAGTTCGCCCCCCCTGGCGCGGATACAGCGCGAACAGGAAGTCCTGGTGGCGGTGCAGGGTCTGCTTGTGCGCGTCCGCGAGCGGTGCGACCACCGGGACCTCCTGGGCCGCGAGCTCGAGGGCGAAGGCATGCTCCTCGCGAATCGAAGCCTCCGACCAGCGCCCGGGCCGGTAGAACTTCGCGACCACCGGCGCCGCATCCTCGATGCCGATCTGATAGACCCGGTTCTCGTAGCTGTTCAGCGCCAGCAGGCGGCCATCACAGCGCAGGCCGGTGGACTCGACGGCGTCCAGGATGCAGTCCGGCACCAGGCGACTATAAGGATGGATACTCATGCCGCCAGTGTACGTCTCACGACGCTGTACGTCTCACAGCGCTGTATGCGAAGTAACCACCAATCGTCAGGACCATGGCCATCGGCAGCTTCGCATGAGAAGGTACCCGGGTTGGCAATCAGGATCCCGCCACCCGCAAACGACCCGGAATCAACCCCGGATCGATCCGGAATCGACGCTGGGTCAACAACGAACAACGCAACGAACAACGAAACACGCACCACGAGGACACCCATGGCGAATGCGCATTGCACGCAGTTGGAGAAGCTCTCCAGGGAGCATCAGGAAAGCCTGGTCTTTGCCGACACGATCGCAGAACTGGCCGGCACCGGTACCGAGGAGGCCCTGGCCGAGGGGCTGCGGCGGGTCCGGCAGTACTACACCGAGGAGCTCGAGGGCCATCTGCAGCATGAGGAACGCACGATCTTCGGTCCGCTGATCCAATACGATCGGGCGCATTTTTCGCTGTGTGTGCGACTGGGCACCGAACACGGTCTGTTCCGCACCCTGGTCCCCGAAATGCGCCGGGAGACCGCGCAACAGGACTTGATGGAATTTGCACGGGTCCTGCGCGCACACACCGTGGCGGAGGAAGAGGAGCTGTTCCCGCTGATCGAGTCCTTGTTCACGCCCGAGCAACTCAATGCCATCGCGAATTTCACCCCGCAGCCGCAACCCTGAGGGCCTGCAGCGGCCCGCCCGGGTTCCGTCCGCACGCCGCTGAGGCCCAGGCTTGCAACTCCTGCGCATCCTGCAAAGCCAGGGCTACGGCAGCCGCCGCGAATGCCGTGCCCTGATCGCCGCCGGACGGGTGTTTATCGCCGGCACACCGCAGCGGGATGTCAACCGCGAGCTGGCCGTCGACGATCTGGTACTGACGGTCGACGGCGTCGATCAGCAGTATCGCCGCCACGTTTATCTGGCACTCAACAAACCCGCCGGTTACGAGTGTTCGCACGCGCCGCAGCATCATCCGAGCGTGTTTTCGCTGCTCCCGGAGCCGTTGAACCGGCGCGGCGTGCAATGCGTCGGCCGTCTCGACCAGGACACCACCGGGCTGCTGCTGTTTTCCGACGAAGGGGCCTTCATCCACCGCTTCACCTCGCCGAAGAAGGGCATCGGCAAGACCTACCGCGTGCGCTGCCTGCAGCCGGTCACCGAGGCCATGATCCACAGCCTGCACGTCGGCGTGGTGCTGCGCGACGACCCGGTGCCGGTCACCGCCAGCCGCTGCCTGCGCGTGGGCGAGCGGGACCTGCTGCTGACCATCACCGAAGGGCGCTATCACCAGGTCAAGCGCATGCTCGCGGCGGTCGGCAACCGTGTAGAGGCCCTCGAACGCCTGGTGATCGGCGCCTATCGCCTGCCGGAGGCCCTGCCCTCCGGCGCCTGGACCTGGCTCGAGCCCGAGGATCTCCACGCCTTGTACCAACCGCCACCCGAACCGAAACCGAGGTCGTAGGGTGGGCCAAGCGCAGCGGGCCCACCATCACGCCGCCGGTGGGTGCGCTGCGCTTCACCTACCCTACATCGGCTGCCTGGCCTTCGCTTCACCCGTAGGCTGGGCCAAGCGCAGCCGGCCCGCCAGACTGAGCGCCACGGCCTCCGCCGCCTCGATACCGTCGACCGCCGCGGACAGGATGCCGCCGGCATACCCGGCACCTTCGCCCGCCGGATACAGGCCGCGGGTATTGAGGCTCTGGCGGTCCGGACCCCGGGTGATGCGCAATGGCGCCGAGGTGCGCGTCTCGACGCCGGTCAGAACCGCATCCGCCATCGCAAAGCCGCGGATCTTGCGATCGAAGGCCGGCAAGGCCTCGCGGATCGCATCGATCGCGTAGTCCGGCAGACAGCCGGCCAGGTCGGTCCAGTGCACCCCCGGCGTGTAGGACGGGCGCACCGACCCGGGCCCAGTGGAAGGCCGCCCGGCGAGGAAGTCCCCGACCCGCTGCGCCGGCGCGGCATACCGGCCGCCCCCGGCGCGAAAGGCCGCCGCCTCCCAGTGATCCTGCAGCGCCAGACCGGCGAGCGGATTGGCCGTGACATCGCCGGGAAAGTCGGCCGGCGTGACCCCAACGACGATCGCGGCATTGGCATTGCGCTCATTGCGCGAATACTGGCTCATGCCGTTGGTGACCACCCGCCCCGGCTCCGAGGCGGCGGCCACCACGGTCCCCCCCGGGCACATGCAGAAGCTGTAGACCGAGCGGCCGTTGGCGCAGTGATGCACCAGCTTGTAGTCGGCCGCGCCGAGGATCGGATCGCCGGCATGATCGCCAAAGCGGCAGCGATCGATCAGCGACTGCGGATGCTCGATCCGCAGTCCGAGCGAAAAGGCCTTCGGCTCGATGTACACGCCGCGGCCCTGTAGCATCGCGAAGGTGTCGCGGGCGCTATGGCCCACGGCCAGCACCACGTGGCGGCTGGCGATGCGTGTGCCGTCGGCGAGCACCACACCGTGCACCTGACCGGCGTCGACCTCGAGATCGGTGACCCGGCTGCGAAAACGAATCTCCCCGCCGAGGGCCACGATGCTCGCGCGCATGTGCTCGACCATCGTCACCAGCTTGAAGGTGCCGATGTGCGGCTTGCTGACATACAGGATCTCCGGCGGCGCGCCGGCGCGGACGAATTCCTCAAGCACCTTGCGACCGCGGTGCTGCGGATCCTTGATCTGGCTGTACAGCTTGCCATCGGAAAAGGTGCCGGCACCGCCCTCGCCGAACTGCACGTTGGATTCGGGATCCAATTCGCCCTTGCGCCAGAAGCCCCAGGTGTCCTTGGTTCGCTCGCGCACCGCCTTGCCGCGCTCCAGCAGAATGGGTCGAAAGCCCATCTGCGCCAGCACCAGGCCCGCCAGCAGCCCGCAGGGGCCGGTGCCGATCACCACCGGCCGCTCGCCAAGCCCCTGCGGCGCCTGCGCGACGTAACGGTAGGCCATATCCGGTGTGGGCCGGACCTGTGGATCGCCCTTCAGCCGTGCCAACACCGCCGCCGGATCCTGCACCTCCACATCGACGGTGTAGATCAGCGCGATGGCACTGCGCTTGCGCGCATCGAAGCCCCGCCGGTGGACCACCACGCGCAGCAAGTGCTCCGCCGGCAGCGCCAGCCTCTGGAGCACGGCCGTGTGCAGGGCCTCCTCGGGGTGATCGAGCGGGAGTTTGATCTCGGTGAGACGCAACATCGGGGACCCCTTCATGGGAAGCAATTTCGCGTCACGCGAAGCGTTCCCCCGCAGCCAGGTAGCGCCATTGCCCCGCGGCCAGCTTGCCCATCGACACCCGACCGATGCGAATCCGCTTCAGACGTAGCATCGTTAGCCCAAGGTGCTCGCAAGACAATCGGATCTGCTCCGGTTGCAGGCCCTTCACGGCAAAGCGCAGCCGCTGTTCGCTCTGCCAGCTGACCTTGGCCGGTGGCAGGGAGCGGCCGTCGAGTTGCAGCCCGCGATGGAGCCGATCCAGCTCGCCGTCCGCCGCTGCCCCGGCCACCTCGACGTTGTATTCCTGTTCGATCCGATCGCGGTCCTCGGTGAGCCGGCGCACCACCCGCCAGTCTTGGGTGAAGACCGTTAGTCCCTCGGCCCCCACCTCCAACGGCAGCGTCGGAACCAGGCGCTTGAAGTGGCCCTTGAGCATACGCAGGCCACTGACATCCAACGGGGAGCGTGTGGCCGACGCCGGCCAATCGATCGGATCAACGCCATGGCCCGCGGCGCGCTGGTGCAGGATCAACGTCACCAGGGCCACCGGTTCGGCCTTCGCCTGCGGATCGAGCTCGATCTTCTGCTCGAGGACCTTGAACTGCGGCTCCTCGACCACCTGACCATCGACCCGGACCCAGCCACCGGTGATGTAGAGCTCGGCCTCGCGGCGGGAACACGGCAGCATCCGGGCCACGCACTTGGCCAGGCGAACCCCGTCGGTGCTCACGAGGGTGTGCCGCCCGGAGACGATCCGCCGTTCGTTGTCCCGGGATCTCGATCCTCGGCGCCCCGACTTTCGGGGCCGGGATCGACAGACTGCCGGCGTGCGGGCATCGAGCCCCGGCGGGTCTCGGACAGACCTTTCAGGAAGTTCCGCAACAGTTGGTCGCCGCACGCGCGGTAATTCTTGCTGCCGGGTTTACGGAACACCGCGCTCAATTCCGGTTTGCTGACGGCGAAGCCCGCTGCCTTCAGGATCGCGTGCAGGTCTTCCTCCTGCAGATCGAAGGCCACCCGCAGCTTCTTCAGCACCAGGTTGTTGGTGATCGGAAGCTCGATCGGCCGCAGCGGCCGCTGTTCATTCGGCCCGCGAAGAAAAAGCACCAAGCCATTGAGAAAGTGCGCCAGATGCTCGTCGCTGCACTCACGAAAGCCCTCTTCCCCTTCCTTCTTCAGCCAAGCGCTCACGTCATCCTTGTCCACCTCGCCGCCGGAGAGTCGGATGATCTCGGCGATGCGGGCATCACTCGCATCGAGGCTGAAGCGCACGCTGCGCAATACGTCATTATTCAACATCAACCATCTCTATCGACGATGTCATGGGATGAACGGCGGCCGTGCTGCTGCCTTCGCGCCGCCGGTTCGATGCCCGGGTGATCAGGGAACGCACGTGCATCATACCGAATATGCACGCACCGGATTCGTCGGCCCCAGGTATGGTTGGGGCACCCCTGTTGGGCCCGTTGCGCTTGGCCCACCCTGATATGGATTGCATCACAACGATCTGTGCCAAAAGGCCCTTTTTTTGGCACAGATGTTGGCCGATCCCCAAGGTCCCATGGACGACCAAGTCCCGACAGCACGCCCTTGGGGTGACACCCAACGCGGCAAAGCCGTGGGGGGTGCGCCCGGTCCGGACCGTAGATGGCCATGGACGGCCATCTCCGAGCGCTCATGGACGACTTGAGCGTGTCCGGACCGGGCGTACCCCGCACGGCTTGGGCACGGGCCGGCCGGAG
The DNA here is from genome assembly GCA_003555285.1 of Thioalkalivibrio sp. Next base: position 45 of record PWGH01000094.1, on the reverse strand, counting down.
CGGCAAAGGCCACGGTGCGGTGCGGTGCGGTGCGGTGCGGTGCGG
>PWGH01000164.1 GCA_003555285.1 Thioalkalivibrio sp. | reverse complement strand
TCGAGCCGGCCACCATGCAGGGCTATGACCGCTGCCCGCGTTCGCTCGCTCAGCGCGCCGAAGCCTATCTGTCCTCGACCGGGATCGCGGACTCGGCGTTGTTCGGCCCCGAGAACGAATTCTTCATCTTCGATGACGTGAAGTGGGGGTCTTCGCTGTCCGGTTCCTACTGCCGGGTGGACTCCAACGAGGCCTCGTGGAACTCCGAGAAGGTCTACGAGGACGGCAACATCGGCCATCGTCCGACGGTGAAAGGCGGCTATTTTCCGGTGCCGCCAGTGGACAGCCTGCACGATATTCGTTCGACCATGTGCGAAGTGATGACCGAGATGGGCATCCACACCGAGGTCCATCACCACGAGGTCGCGACCGCCGGCCAGTGCGAGATCGGCGTCGGTGCGGCGACCCTGACCCGCAAGGCCGACGAGGTGCAGATCCTCAAGTACGTGGTCCAGAACGTGTCTCACGTGCACGGCAAGACCGCGACCTTCATGCCCAAGCCGATCGTCGGCGACAACGGCTCCGGCATGCACGTGCACATGTCCCTGTCCAAGGGCGGCACGAACCTGTTCAGCGGCGATCTCTATGGCGGACTGTCCGAGACCGCGCTCTACTACATCGGCGGGATCATCAAGCATGCTCGGGCGTTGAATGCGTTCACCAATGCCTCGACCAACAGCTACAAGCGTCTGGTGCCCGGTTTCGAGGCCCCGGTGATGCTCGCCTACTCGGCCCGAAACCGTTCCGCCTCGATCCGGATTCCCTTCGTGATGAGCCCCAAGGGCCGCCGCATCGAGGTCCGTTTCCCGGACTCCACCGCGAACCCCTATCTGGCCTTCGCCGCGATGCTGATGGCCGGCCTCGACGGCATCCAGAACAAGATCCATCCCGGCGACGCGATGGACAAGAACCTGTACGACCTGCCGCCGGAAGAGGAAAAGAACATCCCGCAGGTGTGTCATGCCCTGGACCAGGCGCTGGAAGAACTCGACAAGGACCGGGCCTTCCTGCTGGCCGGGGGCGTCTTCACCGAGGATATGATCGACGCCTACATCAGCTTGAAGATGGAAGAGGTCACCCGGATGCGTATGACTACCCATCCGGTCGAGTTTGATATGTACTACAGCTTGTAAGTCTTCTCGCAAGTCAGCCGGGCCGGCCTGCGATCGCCAAGCAGTCCGGCCTTTTTTATCAGTGTTCCATCCCCGTGACCCAAGACATTTTCCTCGGCAGGGCGGCCGTCAGGCTGACCCGCTTCCCGAGTGGACAGATCCGTTCGAATCGGGATGGGCTCATGCTGGCGTCGATGCGGGGCTGCTGCCGGGGCCACTCGGGCCGGTCGACCCGCAATGCTGGCCCATCCGGCCGCGGCCATCCTGCCGGCCAAAAAAAGCCGCCCCGGAGGGCGGCTCACTAGGTCCAGGGTTGGTCCCCGGTACCGTGCAGTGGCCTCAGATGGGCGTTACCGCACCTGCGGCAAGCCCCTTGGGGGTCTGCTGGATTTCGAAGGAGACCTTCTGGCCTTCTGCCAGGGTCTTGAAACCGCCTCCTTCGATGGCGGAAAAATGCACGAAGACATCCTTTCCTCCATCATCAGGGGTGATGAACCCGAAACCCTTACTTTCATTGAACCACTTCACTACGCCAGTATTCACAACCATCGACCTCGTTACTTAAAGAGAAAACAAAGTGAGAAACTCAGCGACGGCAGATCAGCGTAAGCGGCTGCTGGAGCAGAGGCCATCGGCGAATCTGGGTCGGCGGTCTCTCACGGCCATACTATACCCTTGCCTTCGGAGGAACGCCAATCATGCCTTGTTGCTTCCGGTCTTGTACGGAGCCGGACTCCGTCACCGGCCGCAGCTGACCGCGGCGCGCGGTTGTTAGGTTGCCAGCCATGGTCATGCCCCTGCGTCCCCAATGGCAATATCCGCGGCGGCTGTTGGTGTTGGCGGATTCGACGTGGGCGCACGCGCGCGCAGCGGCTTGGCTCAGGGACCTGCAGCGGACGCATGCCGTGGCCTGGTTCGGTGACCGGCGTCCCGAGGGAGTCCCCGGGGCACGGCCGGCGCAGACCGCGCACTGGCTGGGCCGCGAGGTCGAGGCCCTGGTCTTCGAGATCGATCCCGCAATCTCCGGTGATGCCCTGGCGATTGCCGCGGGGTTGGTCCGTGGCGGCGGCATCCTGCTCGTGCTGCTCTCGGCGTTGGGCATCACACCCTTCGCGGCCCGCCTGCGCGTGGGCCTGACGCAGCCGTCGGTCGAACGGTGGCCCGCGGATGCGCCATTGCCCGTACCGGAACCAGTGGCACAAGACCCGGAGCGCCGGTTGAATGCCGACCAGCGAACGCTCTTTTCGGCACTCATCGACCTGCCGCAGCGCCCGCCAGGATCCTGTGCCGTGCTGACCGCGCCACGCGGGCGCGGCAAGTCGACGCTGTTGGGCGTGCTGGCGCGCCACTGGTTCAGTGCGGACGCCGCCAGTGCGGTGATCACCGCACCAAATCCGGCCGCGATTCTCCCCCTGCTGCAGGAGCTGAACCGCGGCACCGGCGCGGCGGCGGACCGGAGGCGACCTTCGTCGGCGCGGTACCAGGCCCCGGACCAACGGCTCGAACAGCCGCTCGAGGCCCGGGTCTTGCTGGTGGACGAGGCGGCGACCCTGCCGGTGCAGGTGTTGCTGCGCTTGGCAGCGCAGGTGCCGAGAACCCTGTTCGCGACCACGACGACCGGCTTCGAGGGCAGCGGACGGGGCTTTCGGCTGCGCTTTCTCGAGGCCCTGGACCGGCAGGGTCATGACATCCGCGAGTATCGACTGGAGCGAGCCGTGCGCTGGCCGGACGGCGATCCGCTGGAGGCGTGGGTTCATCGGCTGTTCTTGCTTGAGGCCCGGGTGTGTCCGGTGATCCTCGACGGACCGCGCACCCCGCAGGCGTCGGATGGTGCCCTGCAGTGGCTGTCCGGGGCGCAACTGGCTACGGATGAGGCGCGGCTTACGGCGGTCATCGGTTTGTTGTCGGATGCGCATTACCGTACTCGGCCGTCGGATCTGCAGCGTTGGCTCGACGGCCCCGGACTGCATATCGGGCTGTTGCACGTGCACGGGACGACCGGTTTGCTCGGAGTGGTTCTCGCACAAGCAGAGCCCGGGCTGGACGCAGGTCTGGCCCGGGCCGTCTGGGCCGGTGAGCGGCGCCCGCAGGGCCATTTTCTGCCCTGCGTAGTGGCCAGCCATGGGGCGCGGTCACTGGCCCAGCGAGCGTGCCTGCGTGTGCTTCGCATCGCCATCCATCCCGATTGGCAGCGCCATGGTCTCGGCCGGCAGGTGTTGCAGGAGACGGTCCGGTATGCCCGCCATCGGGGCTTCGCGCTGTTGGGGGCGAGCTTCGGCGCCCGGCCGGATCTGTTGCGCTTCTGGATGCGTGCGGGCCTGCGCCTCTTGCGCATCGGCTTTCGTCGGGAGACCACCAGTGGCCTGCATGCGGCCGTGGTTCTCTGCGGGCTCGATCCTTCGGCCCGTGATGGGCTCGCCCGGTTGTTGGCGACGGTGGCTGCGGATTGGCCGGTCTGGCGTGCCGGGCCCCTGCGCGGTCTGGAGGCCGAAACCGCAGACCTGGTTTCCCGAGCGTTGCCCCTGCCCGGTGTCGCCGATCCGCAGGCCGATGCGGATGCCATCCAGGCCTTTGCGTACGCCCGGCATCCGTACGAGCTGGCCCTGCCGGCGCTGCAGCGCTGGTATGCGGCCGAGGCGATCGAAACCCGTCGGGCACCGGAGGACCGGCTGCTGGATGCGGCCGTCAGGCAACTCGAGGACTGGCCGGCGTTGTGCCGGTACGCTGGCGTCTCCGGCCGCGGCGACGTCATCCGGGCCTTGCGTCGCCGGGTTCGTACACACTGGGCGAACTCGGGGGGCGCGAATCCGACCTGGCGGCCTCAGCGGCGCGAGTGCCCCCGATGACGGCACGCGCGCTGGAACTCCAGAACCGGGCCGGCAGTCGAGATCTGCGGGTGCTCAGTCGATTACTGGGTTACGTGACGTTGCCTACGGGCCGTCTACTGCTGGCCCTGACGGCACTGGTGACCGGTGCCGTCGCCGTACTGGCCTTCGGCGCGGTGTTGCGTCGGGTGATCGATCAGGGCTTCATGGCGGGGGATCCGGCGGCGCTGAACCAGGCGCTGGGCCTGTTGCTCATCGTGGTGCTGGTGATGGCGGTGGCCGTGGTCGGGCGCATCTATCTGGTGGCCTGGCTCGGCGAGCGGGTGGTCGCGGATCTGCGCCGGGCGGTCTTTGCCCAGGTGCTGCGGCTCGATCCCGCCTTCTTCGAAGTCACCCGGACCGGCGAGGTGATCTCGCGCCTGACCACCGACACCTCGCTGATTCAGCTGGTGGTGGGTTCCACGCTGGCCATCGCCGCCCGGAACCTGTTGCTCTTCGGCGGCGGGCTCGTGATGCTCGCGATCACCAGTCCGCGTCTCACCTTGTGGGTGTTGCTGGGGGTTCCGCTGGTGATCCTGCCGGTCTGGGCGTTGGGCCGGCGGGTGCGGCGCCTGTCGCGGGAGAGTCAGGACCGGGTGGCCGATATTGGCGCCTACATCGACGAGACCCTGTATGGCATCCGCACCGTGCAGGCCTTTTGCCACGAATCGGTGGATCGGCTGCGTTATGGCCACCAGGTGGAGCGAGCCTTCGGTGCCGCCATTCGGCGGGCCGGCGTCAGCGCCCTGCTGGCCGGTGTGGCCCTGCTGGTGGTCTTCACCGGGGTCAGCCTGGTGCTGTGGATGGGGGGGCACGATGTGCTCGCCGGGCGGATGACCAGCGGGCAACTGGCGGCTTTCGTATTCTATGCGGTTCTGGTTTCCGGTTCCGTCGGGGCGCTGAGCGAGGTGGTCAGCGAGCTTTTTCGCGCCGCCGGTGCGGCGGAGCGCCTGCTGGAATTGCTGGAGACCCAACCGGCGATCACACCGCCGGTTGCCCCCACGCCGCTGCCGCACCCGCCGCGCGGTCGCGTGGAATTTGCCGGTGTGGTGTTCTGCTATCCGTCGCGTCCGAATGCACCGTCCCTGGATGGAATTTCCCTGCAGCTTGAGCCTGGTGAGCGGGTGGCCCTGGTCGGGCCGTCCGGAGCCGGCAAGTCGACCGTGCTGCAATTGCTGCTGCGCTTCTACGATCCGCAGTCCGGACGCATTTGCTTCGATGGTGTCGACCTGCGCCAGGCCGATCCGGGCGCGCTGCGCCAGCGCATGGCCCTGGTCCCGCAGGATCCGGTGATCTTCAGCGGTACGGCCTGGGAAAACATCGGCTATGGCCTGTTCGAGGTGACCCGTGAGCAGATCCTCCAGGCGGCGGAGGCCGCCTACGCCCGCGAATTCCTGGAGGGTCTGCCGCAGGGTTTCGACAGTCCATTGGGGGAGCGCGGGATCCGGCTTTCGGGCGGTCAGCGGCAGCGCATCGCCATCGCCCGGGCCATCGTCCGCGAACCAACCCTGCTGTTGCTGGACGAGGCCACCAGCGCATTGGACGCCCAGAGCGAGGGTCTGGTGCAGCGGGCGATGGACCGGTTGATGAGCCGCTGCACGACCCTGATCATCGCCCACCGCCTGGCCACGGTGCGCAAGGCCGATCGGATCCTGGTGCTGGACCAGGGCCGAATCGTCGCGAGCGGCCACCACGAGGACCTGATCCGCGAAGGCGGCCTCTATGCCCGCCTGGCCGAATTGCAATTCCGGCAACCGCCTTCCACCGAACGGCTGGGCCAATCGTAGGGGCCAAGCGCAGCGGGCCCACCAGGGCCGTGACCCAGCCATAGGGGGCACCCGGTACGGTGGGCGGTTAGGACTCCAGGCCCTCCCAGCGCTGGTAGGCGGCGGCCAGTTCGTGCTCGAGATCGGCGAGGGCCTGTTGCAGTTCCTGCAGCGAATCGCTGGGGCCCTGGAACAACGCCGGATCGGAGAGCCGGGCCGCTATGGCCGCGTGTTCGGCCTCCATCTGTTCGATCCGCGCGGGTAACTCCTGCAGTTCCCGGGTCTCGAGATAGGAGCGCTTGCGCGCGGGCGCCGCCGATCCCGGCGCCCCCGAACTGGACCGGGCCGAGGCCACTCCATCCGAAGTCGATTGGGCCGGGTTCGACGCAGCCGCCTTGGCCACCGGTGTTCCCACCTCCTGGATGCGGGGTTCGAGCAGCGGGGCGGTGATCCGTTCCGGCAGATCGGACCAGCCGCCGACGAATTCCTCTGCGCCGCCGCGACCGTCCAGAACCAGGAGGCTGGTGACCACGTTGTCCAGGAAGGCCCGGTCGTGGCTGACCACGATCACGGTGCCGGTGTATTCGATCAGCAGGGTCTCGAGCAGCTCCAGCGTCTCGACATCGAGGTCGTTGGTGGGCTCGTCGAGGATCAGCAGGTTCGCGGGGCGCAGAAACAGCCGCGCCAGCAGCAGCCGGTTGCGCTCACCTCCGGACAGCGCGGAGACCGGCTGGCGCGAGCGCGCCGGCGGGAACAGGAAGTCGCCGAGGTAACTGAGAACGTGCCGCGGGGCGCCGTTGACGATGACCTGGTCGCGGCCCTCGCCGACGGTGTCCTGCACCGTGGCCTTTTCGTCGAGCTGCGCCCGGGTCTGGTCGAAATACGCGATCTCCAGCATCGTGCCGAGCGTGACCGTGCCCGACAGCGGCGGCAGTTCGCCGATCAGGCCGCGCAACAAGGTGGTCTTGCCGGCCCCGTTCGGACCGACGATGCCGAGGCGATCGCCGCGTTGCAGGATCAGGTCCAGGTCCCGAACCACCGGGTGGCCGTCGTAACCGAAGGAGGCGCACTCCGCCTCGATCACGCGCTTGCCGGAGCGTTGCTCGGGCGCCAGCGACAGGCGCACCTGGCCCTGGCGCTCCCGGCGCTCGGCGCGCTGGCGCCGCAGCTGTTCCAGTGCACGCACGCGGCCTTCGTTGCGGGTGCGCCGCGCCTTGATCCCCTGACGGACCCAGGTTTCCTCCTGGGCGAGCTTCTTGTCGAATTCGCCGCGCTGGCGCAGCTCGGTCTCCAGGCGTTCCGCCTGGCGCTGCCGGAAGGCCGCGAGCGACGGCGGGTGGCTGTACAGTGCGCCACGGTCCAGTTCCACGATGCGCGTCGCGAGCCGCTCCATGAAGCTGCGGTCGTGGGTGATGAACACCACGGTGATCGTGGTCCCGGCCAGCAAGGTTTCGAGCCAACTGATGGCGGCGATGTCCAGGTGGTTGGTCGGTTCGTCGAGCAAGAGCAGGTCCGGCTGGCAGACCAGCTCCCGCGCCAGCCAGACCCGACGCCGCAGTCCGCCGGACAACTCGATGAAAGGTTGGTCGGGTGGCAACTCGAGCCGGGAGAGCGTCGTCTCGACCCGGTTTTGCAGGCTCCAGCCGTCGATGGCGTCCAACTGCGTCTGCACGTGCCCCATCGCCTCGAGGGCCTTCAGGTCGCCCTGCGCCGCCTCCAGGCTCAGGTGGTGGAAACGTTCCAGCAGCCGGCCGCTCTCGCCGAGGCCCTCGGCCACCACGTCGAAAATGCTGCCCTCCACATCCTCGGGCACTTCCTGGGTCAGGTAGGCGGTGACCAGCCCGTCCCGGCGGGTGATTTCGCCGGAATCCGGCTGGATCTGTCCGGCCAGGATCTTCAGCAAGGTCGACTTGCCTTCGCCGTTGCGCCCGGCCACGCACACGCGTTCCCCGGGTTCCAGACTCAGTTCCACGCCGTCGAGCAGCGAAGCCATGCCAAAGGCGAGTCGGATTCCCTTGAGTGTCAGTAATGCCATGAATGCGTGGGCCTGTGCAGTGGGAGGACAGCCGGTGCGGCCGTTCCGGAATGGGTTCTTCGATCGTCGATCGGTCCGGTGGTTCGATTCTTCGGGCGTGGGTCGCGATTTGCTGCCGTGCAGCCTACAGGGGCATCGGCAGGGTGTCGCCGGTCATCGTGTTCGCATTCAGGGTAAGTTTCCGGTGCGCCCGTGGCCGGCGGTGCCTAGGCCTCCGGCATCCGCCAGGCGCTGAGGGCGCCGGCGAGGCTGAACAGCGCGAGCACGAAGATCGCAAACTCGGTGCCGACCCATTGTGCCAGCAGGCCGAACAGACCGCCGACCAACAGCAACACGCCGATCGCCGTATTGCTGACCGCGGTGAACGCGGCGCGGGTGTGCTCGGTGGCCATGTCGACCAGGTAGATCTTGCGTCCAAGGCGAACCCCCGCGTGGCTGACGCCGAGGACAAAGAACAGCACCGCATAGACCCCGCCGCCGAAAGCCTGCGCCGGACCGGTCCAGCTGGCGACGGCGAGGCCGAGGCCCAGCGCGCCGGCGATCGCCCCGGACAGGATCAGCACCCACCGGGACGAGCGGTCCGACGCGCGGCCCCAGAGCGGCGCGCTCAACGCGGAGGCGAGCCCGGTCGCCAGGATCAGCAGCCCGAGGGTCAGCACGCTGCCACCGGTGGCGGCCTCGGCCAGCAGCACGTAGAAGGGCAGCGCCAGTGCGGTGCTCATCAACAGGGCCCGGGTCAGCACGAAGTGACCGAAGCTCCGATCGTTCCAGAGCAGTCCGACCGAGCGCAGCGCCTCGGCAGCCGCATTGCCGCCGCCGGCCGTCGCCCCGGGGAACTCGTGCAGCCGGGCAAAGACCAGCGCCGAGAGCCACCACACGCCGGCGGCCGTCGCCAGCAGCGCCACGAACAGGCCGATGCCGGCCTCCTCGAGCCCGCCCAGCGACAGGTACAGCCCCAGGCCCAGGGTCACGAAGCCGGCCGCGGAGGCGGCGTAGCCCATCACGGCCCCGCGCCGCGTCTTGGCGATGGTCTTGCCCAACACGTCCTTGGCCGCCACCGAATTGACGCCGCGGGCCAGCGCAAAGAGCGCCAGCAGCAGTAGCACGGCCCAGCCGGCGGCCGCGCCTTCCAGCGTCAGCGCCACCACCGCCATCAAGGCCACGGCGAGGCCCTGACCGACGCTGCCGGCGACCCAGAACCACTTGCGCACCGGCTGGCGGCGGATGGTGGCGGCCACGAACAATTGCGGCATCAGCGAGCCTGATTCCCGGATCGGCACCAGAAAGCCGGCAAAGGCGGCCGGGGCCCCGAGTGCGGCGAGCATCCAGGCGAGCACCAGCCGAGCCGACGCCAGTTCATCGCCGATCTTGCTCAGGGTGTTCGCGATCAAATGAACGAAGAAGTTGATCGGCTGCACGCGGCAGGCGGATTCCGGAATCTCCCGGCAGACGCGCGCATCCTCGTCGCCGGCGATCGCCGCGTAGGCGCTGTTCAGGGATTTCGAGACCCGGTCGGGCATCACGGCATGGATTCCAGTGCGGAACGAAGACAGGAGAACGCGGGGCCGGGATTCCGGCCGGTTCAGCGGCGCCAGCCCAGCGGATCCCCGGGGTCGATCGTCGGGCGAAAGGGGTAGCGGCGATCGACGTTGGTGCTCTGGTACACGTTGCCGATCCAGTTGTTGACCACGGCCAACGCACTGTCGTGCCAGGTGTTGTCCAGGCGTTCGAGCAGCAAGGCCTCCGGCATCGCCGGCGACGGCGCCTGGCGCTGCAGGGCCCATTGCACGCGCTCGCGGTGTTCGTCCAGGATTGCCACGGCCTGCGGCGCCAGGTAATGCTCCGGCACCGGCGGAAAGGTGTCGCGCGCCCCGATGATGAAGCGCTGGATCTCGCGCTTGTATTCCTTCAGCAGGCTGATGCTGTCGTATTCCGGGTGGCCCTGGAAGAAGACCAGGCGGAATCCGTCCTCGGAAACCGCCAGATGCACACCGGCGCGTTCGCTTTCCACCAGGACCTTCAGCCCGTGGCGCTCGAACTGTTCGCGGGCCACGTCATTGAAGCGCGAGTGCGGCACGTCGAAGCGGGTGTTCACCCCCGCCACCAGCGGGTGGCCGCGATCGAGCACGCGGTGGTCGAAGACTCCCCACAACTTGTGCCCGCCGCGATGCCGGCGGCGCTCGCCGTACCGGGATTGCAGCACGGCGTGGGTGGCGAGGCACGAGCACAGCGTCGAGGTCACGTTGTGCCAGGCCCAATCGACGACCTCGGCCAGCGGTTCCCAGAAGGGTTCGAGCGCGAGATCCGGCTGGGTAACGTTGGCGCCGGTGATGATCAGGGCATCGAGGCCGTCCTGCTGAATCTGCTCGAAGCTCTCGTAGTACTGGGCCCTGTGCGCCTGGCCCGAGGGCCCGCGTGGTAGCTGGGGCAGCGTGAAGGGGTGCATGTAGAACTGGGCGATCTGGTTGCTCTCGCCGATCAGCCGGAAGAACTGGCGTTCGGTCGCCGCCAGGGCCGCATCGGGCATCATGTTCAGCAGGCCGATGTGCATGGCCCGGATGTCCTGGTGCACCGCGTAATCGCCGGGCAGCACGGTCGCGCCCTCCTCGCGCAACCGGCGAAAGGTCGGCAGGTCGGAATGCGCAACCAGCGGCATCAGGCGGGTCCTCCGCGCTCCAGGGCCAGTTCCACCAAGGCATCGAAGTCCGCACCGGTCTTTACCTGGGCGACCTCGCTGCTGAGCATCGAGTAACCGTAAGTCTTGGCAATGGCAGCGTAGCGCGGCAGACGCGCCCGGAACAGGTAGGGAAAGACCCAGCGGACGAAGTCGTCGGGGTCGATCTGGGCCACATATTCAATGTCCTGCTGCGCCATGTAGTGGCTCAGGCGCTCGTCCAGGAAGGCCTCCCGGTAGTACAGCGGCTTGGGCTCGCGCTCGGCGCGGGCGATCAGGTGCTGCTGGTCGGCCTCGGTGGCCTCGATGTACAGGATCAGCGTGTGCTGGGCCAGCGTCTCCAGGACCTCGGAGGATTCGAGTTCGCTGACCGAGCCGCCGGCATCGTTGATGAAGTGCCGGTAGCCGAACAGGCTCTCGGCCTTGCGGATGAAGTCCGGCACGTCGAGCATCGCCTGGATCTCGGCCGCGTGATGCAGCGCCTGGCGGCGCTTGAACTCGGTCAGCGACAGCCCGCCCTGCTCGGGATTGCCGAGCTTGCCGAGGAAGCTCGAGACCGGATGCAGGTTGTCGACGGTGATGTTGTTGATGATCTGGATCGAGTCGCCGCGCAGCAGGGTCCGCAGAAAGGGGATCTGCATCGCCTGCGCCTTGATGTTGTCCAGGATCGGCTCGCTGAGGTAGCGGGTGCCGATGCGGTAGTCGCCGGAATAATGGAACCAGTCCTCGCGCCGCAGCATGTTGGACAGGTGCGTCTTGCCGACCCCCGACATGCCGAGCAGCGTGATTCGGCGATGGGTCAGCGTGCGGTATTGTTCGGGCGTCAGGCGCATGTCAGCGCACCAGACGGCTGATCGCCTTGAACTGCGGGTCGGCGGCGTCGCGCACCCACTCGAACAGCACCGATTCGTGGTTGGTGATGATTGCACCGGCGGCGCGCAGGCGTTCGATGCCGTTGGCCTTCAGGCGCGGATCGCGGCTGCAGACCGCGTCTTCGACCACGAAGACGCGCTCGCCCGCCTCCAGCAGTTCCAGGGTCGTTTGCAGTACGCAGATGTGGGTCTCGCTGCCGCAGACGATCACATCGCTGCCGGCCAGGCGGTCGACCAGTTCGGTGGCGCCACAACAGGAGAACGCGGTCTTCTCGGTACACCCGTCACCCTCGAGCAGCCGCGCCTGGAGCGGTTCGGTGAACGGACCGAGCCCCTGCGGGTATTGCAGGGTCGTCTCCACCGGCACCGCCAGCAGCCGGGCGGCCTCGATCAGCCGGCCGGTGTTGCGCTCGACCGCCGCACGCTCCGCGGCGGGCATCGCCGCCAACAGGCGCGCCTGCAGGTCGATCAGCAACAGGCAGGAATGCCGCCGATCGGACAACAGTCGGGTGTTGCCGGCGGCCGTCTCGGAGCCCATGGTCATCGTCCTGGCGGTCATTCCAGATAGTCGTTGATGCGCCGCAGCGAGACCATCGTGAGGCCGCCCACCGCGCGTTCCAGACGCAGCGTGTCCAGCAGGTAGCTGTAGCGGGCGTCGGCGAAATCGCGCTCGGCGCGGAACACCTCGCGCAGCGCCAGCAGCACATCGACCTGGGTGCGGGTGCCGACCTCGAAGCCGGCCTCGGCGGCCTCGAAGGCGGCCTGGGTGGATTCCAGTGCCCGCGCCAGCGCGTCGGCCCGCGAGGCGTTGGCGATCACCGACAGGTAGCTGCTGCGGGTGTTGCGGATCGTCTGGCGCTCGGTGAAGACCTGGAATTCCTGAGCCTGCTCGAATTGTTCGCGCGCCTCCCGGGTCAGTGCGCTGACGCGCCCGCCGGTGTAGAAGGGGACATCGAGGCGCAGGCCGATCTGGGCGTCGGTGCGGTCGCCGAACTGGCCGCGGGTTTCGGGTGCGGCATTGACGCCGGAGAAGCCGCTGTCGGTGACCGAGGCGCCGAGCCCGAGGGTCGGCAGGCCCTCGGCGCGCTGGCGGCCGATCTGCTCGCGGGCGGTCTCGGTGCTCAGGCGCTGCGCCCGGAGCTCCTGATTGTTCTGCAGTGCGACGGCGACCCATTCCTGAGCGTCGGGCGGATCCGGGCGCACCATGTCGAGTTCGACGCGCAGTCCGGCGAGTTCCTCATAGTATTGGTCGGTGATCACGGCGAGCTGTTCGCGCGCGAGATCCAGCTGGTTTTCGGCCGCGATCTCCTCGGCGCCGGCGATGTCGAACTGGGCCTGGGCCTCCCGCACGTCGGTGATGGCGATCAGGCCGACCTCGAAACGGCGCTGGGTCTGATCGAGTTGCTGGCCGATGGCCTCGCGCTCGGCGCGGCGAAAGGCCAGCGTCTCCTCGGCCAGCAGGATGCCGAAATAGGCCTCGGCGACCCGCAGCACCAGATCCTGGCGCGCGGCATCGAGGTTGGCGGCAGCGCGCTCGATCTCCAGATCGGCCTGGACCACGCTGATCTGATTGCCGCGATTGAACAGGCTCTGGTTCAGATTCAGGCCGAGGCTGCGGCTGGTGCCGTCGATGCTGTCGCCAACGTCGGGATCGGAATAGAAGGCCCCGAGTTCGGCGTTGCCCGAGAGTTGCGGCCTTAGGGCAGATCGCGCCAGCGGCCGGGTCTCCAGGATCGCGCGGTACTGGGCCTCGGCGGCCCGCAATTCAGCGTCCTGCATCTGGGCGCGTTCGAATACCGCGAGCAGGTCGGCGCCGTGTGCGGGCAGAACCCAGAGGGTGGATGCGACGGCGGCGGCACACAGGACGCGGAGCATTTTCATCGTTGGGATTCCGAAGCAGGCAGTATGGCGATACGCTTATGCTAGCAGAGCCGGTGCCAAAGTGGGTTTTTGGTGGCGCTGCAGCGGTTTCGGGCAGGGCCTGCCGGTGCGCTCGGTAGGCAACCCCGCAGGCCCGTTTGATAGGCCCGTTTGATAGGCCCGTTTTATAACTCCTTTTATAAGATCGTTCAGAAGACGAATTCCCGCTTGGGCTCGAAACCGGCCAGTGGCTTCACCAGCGTTTCGAACAGGGTTTCCATGCGGTAGCTGTCCTCGGCAACGCGAAGGAACAGGCGCGCCTGCATCACCGGCGGCTTGCCGACCACGACGAACAGCCGTCCGCCCAGACTCAGGTTGGACTGCAGGAAGGGGTGGTATTCGGTCATCGCTCCGGTGACGGCGATCAGGTCGTAGCGCTGACGCGGCGGCCGCCATCCAGGGGCGACGGTCGCGGTGCGCAGGTGCCCATTGTCGATGCCCAGCGCATCGAGGCGTTCGCGCGCCGCCAGGCGCAGATCGTCGTGTTGTTCCACGCTGTCCACATGCGCCGCGAGCCGGGCCAGGCAGGCCGTGACGTAGCCGGATCCGGTGCCAATCTCCAGCGCCACCTCCCGGGTGCGCGGGGCCAGGGCCTGCAGCAGGCGGCCCACGACCTTGGGCGATAGCATGAACTCGCCATGGCCGAGCGGAATCTCGGTGTCGGCATAGGCGAGACCCTCGCGGCCCCCGGGGACGAAGGCCTCGCGCGGCAAAGCCTCCATCACGTCCAGGACGCGCATGTCGAGCACCTCCCATGGCCGGATCTGTTGTTCCACCATGTTGGTGCGCGCCTGGGCGAAATCCATGAGACGGTCCCTCGAAAGTATGGTCAAACCCGCCGAAGCGTACGGCGGCCGCCCGCCGGAGGCAAGTGGGGTCGCGATCGGCTCGCGATCAGGTGCAGAAAAACCGAGCCCCGGCCGCGCCGCCCGCCGGTGCGTGGCGCGACCGGGGTGGAGTGTCGCGCGGGCCGGATTCAACCATCGGCCACGGTGCGCCGTTGCTGCAGCCCCAGGGCCGCGATGGCCCGGATGCGCTCGCGGCGCAGGGCCTCTCCGAGCGCGGGCCCCTGCAGCCCCTGCTGCAACAGCGCTTCGGCGGAGATCGTCCGGGCGGCCTGCAGCGCCTGGCGGACGGCGTCGGCCTGTGGATAGGGGTGATCCTCGAGGCCGGTGCGGCCGCGTTTGTCGGCCTCGACCGCTTGCAGAAAGGGCTCCAGGCCCTCGGGACGGCGTAGCCCGTCGATGCCCTCGAGCAGCTTCAGCAGCGTGGCGGGGCGCAGTTCGAAGACCCGATGCACCCGGCCATGGTAGCGGGCCACCTTGATCGCGAGATCGCGGTAGCGGTTGGGCACGCGCAGGCGCTCGCTCAGGTCTCGGATCAGCGCGACCCCGCGTTCCTCGTGGCCATGGTGCGCCGGCAGAATCTCGGCCGGGGTCGTGCCCTTGCCCAGATCGTGCACCAGGGCGGCAAAACGCACTTCGGGCGCGTCGCTCAGCCGAGTGGCCTGATCCAGCACCAGGAAGGTGTGTACCCCGGTGTCGATTTCCGGATGGTACTTCGGCGGCTGCGGGATGCCGAACAGACGGGCCACTTCCGGGAACAGGACGTCGAGCGCCCCGACCGCGCGCAGTACCTCGAAGAAACGTACGGGCGCCGGGCTCTTCAGCGCCTTTTCGCATTCGGCCCAGACGCGTTCCGGCACCAGGGCATCGACCTCTCCGCTCACCACCAGTTGGCGCAAGAGATCCTGCGTCTCGGCCGCGATGGTGAAGCCGAAGGGGGCGAGTTGGGCCGCGAAGCGGGCGACCCGCAACAGGCGCACCGGGTCTTCGGCGAAGGCCGGGGACACGTGCCGCAGGGTGCGGGCCTCCAGATCGCGGTATCCGCCGAAGGGATCGATCAGGCGGCCGTCCGGTGCCTCGGCCATCGCGTTGATGGTCAGGTCGCGACGCTCGAGGTCCTCTTCCAGCGTCACGTCCGGCGTGGCATCGAAGGCAAAGCCGCGGTAACCGGGGGCGGTCTTGCGTTCGGTTCGGGCCAGCGCGTATTCCGCGTGCGTCTGTGGATGCAGGAAGACCGGAAAATCACGGCCGACCGGTCGGAATCCCTGGTCCCTCAGGGCCTCCGGGGTGGCGCCGACCACCACGTAGTCGCGCTCCCGCACCGGGCGCCCGAGCAGGCGGTCGCGCACGGCGCCACCGACCAGGAAGGTTTCCATGGTGAACGCGCCCCGAACTACTGGCGTGAACCCCGGCGCAGGCGCTGCATCCGGGCCTGGTGGCCTTCCTGACCCAGGTAGGTCGGTGCGACGCTTTCCAGCAGCGTCGGGCAAGGCAGGCTCTCGCCGGTACAGACGCTGTCGACCGACAGCGAGGCGAGGTTGTCCCGGGACAGCGGCTTTCCGGGAACGAACTCGAGCGCGAAGGCCTGAACCGTTCCCGCCCAGTTCGGCAGGGCGACGATCGGACGCCGCCGGCCGGTGAGCCGCGCGGTGTAGCGGACCAGTTCGGCCAGCGTGTAGATGCGCGGTCCGCACAATTCGAAGCCCTTGCCGTAGGTGGAGGGATCGTCCAGCGCCTGCACGAAGTGATCGGCGACGTCGCCGACGAAGACCGGCGCGAAGCGGGCTTCGGTGCGGGCGAGCGGCATCACCGGCGCTACCTTCAGCAGGCCGGCAAAGCGGTTCAGGAACGAATCCTCGGGGCCGAAGATCACCGACGGCCGGAACACCGTGACCGGAAACGCCGTCGCCGCGAAGACCGCGCGTTCCGCCTCGGCCTTGCTGCGCAGGTAATGGCTGGGTGGATCGGGCATGTCCGCCTTCAGCGCGCTCATTTGCACGAAGCGGCGGACGCCCTGATCGGCGGCCGCGGCCAGGGCCTGTTGGGTCAGTTCCATATGAACCTTGCGAAAGCCCGCGCCGTCATGGCCGCGTTCGTTCAGGATGCCGACGAGGTTGATCACCGCATCCGCGCCGGCGAAGAAGTGCCGGAGCGTGCTCGGGTCGTGGGCATCGCCGTTCACCAGTTCGACCGCAGACATCACCCGCAGGTCCCGGTGCCGTTGCGGCTGGCGAGTCAGCACGCGCACCGCGATGCCGCGCTGCGCCAATCGCGCGACAATGTAGCGGCCCACGAAACCGGTGCCTCCGAGCATACAGACGTGTTGGATCGACATGGCCTTGTCCTTTGCGGTTTCCCATCGAGCGATGGTTTCATAACGGGCTTGCACGACCCCCAACAATACACGATCGTGGGGGCCGGTCGTGCCTCGGGGTGGGCCGGACGCGGTGGCAAGGTCTTGCGCGAACGGGGCCGTAGCGGTCCGACCGAAACCAACGCCGGAACCGGGCCGTGGTGCGTCGGGTCCCATGCATTTCGGGCTCCCGGCGGTCGAGGGCATCGTCCGGAAGCAAAACCCACAGGCGCTTGGGACCCTACAGGAGGGTACTGCCATGGAGGAGTTGATCAGTGTTAATCCGGCCACCGGCCAGCGGATCGGCGGCCATCCAGTCCCGTCCTCAAAGGCGGTCGAGCAGACCCTGGCCCGCGCCGCCAGCGGGTTTCCCGACTGGTCGGCGCGGCGAGTGAGCGAGCGCGGGGATCACTTGGTGCGCCTCGCCGGGGTCTTGCGCGAGGAACTCGAACCGTTGGCCCGAATGGCCACCCGGGAGATGGGAAAATGCCTGACCGAGGCGCGTGCCGAGGTCGAGAAATGCGCCCGGGCCTGCGAGTATTTCGCCAGTCACGGCCCGGACTTCCTGGCGGACCAGATGATCGCCTCCGAGGCCCGGCGTTCGCTGGTGGCCTGGCAGCCGCTCGGACCGATTCTGCTGGTGATGCCCTGGAATTTTCCGTATTGGCAGGTGCTACGGCAGGCGATTCCGGCAACGCTGGCGGGCAACACCGTGTTGCTCAAGCACGCCTCCAACGTCTCCGGTTGTGCCGCAGCGCTCGAGGAGGCCTTTCGGAAGGCCGGCTTTCCGGATGGGGTGTTCCAGTACCTGGCCATCGGTTCCGGTGCGGCCGACGGCGTGATCCGGGATTCTCGGGTCCGTGGTGTCAGCCTGACCGGATCGGAGCGGGCCGGGCGCGCGGTTGCGGCCGCCGCCGGGCAGACGCTGAAGAAGACGGTGCTGGAGCTCGGCGGGTCCGATGCCTTCATCGTGCTCGCGGATGCGGATCTGGATCAGGTGGTACCGCAGGCGGTGACGGCGCGGTTTCAGAACAATGGCGAGACCTGTATCGCCGCCAAGCGCTTCATCGTGGAGGAGGCCATCGCCGAGGCTTTCCTGACGCGATTTCAGGCTGGGATCGAGGCGCTGCATGTGGGGGATCCGATGGTGGAGGCCACCGATCTGGGCCCCCTGGCGCGGGCCGATCTGCGCGACGATCTGCACGATCAGGTCGAGCGCAGCGTGGCCCACGGGGCCGTCTGCCGCACCGGAGGATACCCGTTACCGGGCGCCGGCTTCTTCTATGCGCCGACCCTGCTCGATCGGGTGGAACCCGGAATGGCGGCCTTCGACGAGGAGACCTTCGGCCCAGTGGCCGCGGTGACTCGGGTGGCGAACGCCGAGGCGGCGGTGGCCATGGCCAATGCCTCGCGCTACGGCCTGGGCGGGAGCATCTGGACCCGGGATCGCGACCGCGGCGAGCGGATCGCACGGCGCCTCGAATGCGGCTGTGCCTTCGTCAATAGCATCGTCCGGAGCGATCCCCGCCTGCCCTTCGGCGGCGTCAAGGATTCGGGCTACGGCCGGGAACTCTCGGCCCTCGGCATCCGCGAGTTCGTAAACGTCCAAAGCCTCTGGATCGACTAACCCGCACGGGCCGCACGGGCCGTGCGGGCCGTTCAGGCCGTTCAGGCCGTGCCCGAGCCGTGTGGGGTGTGCCCGGTCCGGACACGCTCAAGTCGTCCATGAGCGCTCGAAGATGGCCATCCATGGCCATCTACGGTCCGGACCGGGCACACCCCACACGGCTCTTCAGGTTGGGTGTAAAACC
>PWGH01000322.1 GCA_003555285.1 Thioalkalivibrio sp. | reverse complement strand
CGGCCTCCAGCAGCGGCGTCAGCGCCAGCGGCTGTTCGCGTTCGACCAGGATGCGCAACAGCCCCAGGGCCGCCCGGCGCAACGCAAAGGGATCGCGGGCTCCGGTCGGCTCTTTGCCGATCGCGAAGATGCCCGTCAGGGTGTCGAGCCGGTCGACCAGCGCCAGCGCCTGGGCCAGCGGGGCCTCCGGAAGTTCCGCTCCTGCGTGACGCGGCCAGTATTGCTGTTCCAGCGCCAGCGCCAGGGCCTCCGGCTCGCCGTCGTGCAATGCGTAGTAGCGGGCCATGGTGCCCTGCAATTCCGGAAACTCGAAGACCATCCGGGTGCCCAGGTCGCACTTGCACAACAGCGCCGCGCGCCGGGCCATGGCGGGATCCAGGCCCATCGGGCCGGCCAGGTTCTCCATCAAACGGGCCAGGCGCTCGGACTTGTCGGCCAGGGTGCCCAGGCGCCGTTCGAAGACCACGGTTTCCAGCCAGTCGCGGCGGCTGTCCAGGCGCTGCTTGCGATCCTGTTCCCAGAAGAATTCGGCATCGGCAAAGCGCGGCCGCAACACCCGCTCGTTGCCGCCGCGCACGGCCTCCGGTTCCTGCGATTGGATGTTGCTGATCACGATGAAGCGCGGCACCATGCGCCCGGCGGCGTCGACCAGGGGAAAGTACTTCTGGTTGTCCTGCATGGTCGAGATCAGGGCCTCCTGCGGGACCTCGAGGAAGCGGGAGTCGAAGCCGCCGGTCAGCGCCACCGGCCATTCGACCAGGGCCGTGACCTCGTCCAGCAGGGCCTCGTCGATCAGCGCGCGATCGCCGTTCGCCGCCGCCTGCGTCTGGATCTGGGCGCGGATCGCCGCGCGCCGGGTTTCGAAGGCGGCCAGCACCATCCCGCGTTCCAGGGTTTCGGCATAATCGCGGGCCTGCGTCACTTCGAGGGCCTGCGGGCAATGGAAGCGATGCCCGCGGGTGGTGCGGCCGCTGTGCAGCCCCAGCAGTTCCATCTCGATCACCCGGGCCCCGTGCAGCACCACCAGCCAATGCACCGGGCGCACGAATTCCGCCTCGCCGGCGCCCCAGCGCATGCGCTTGGGTGTGGGCAAGGCCGCCAGACTGGCGGCGAAGATCGCCGGCAGCAGCGCCTCCAGAGCGGCGCCGGCACGCCGCTCGTGATGGACCAGGTACTCACCCTTGTCGGTGTGCTCGCGGGCGAGTGCGTCCACCGTCACGCCGCACGAGCGGGCAAAACCCTCTGCGGCCCGCGTCGGCGTGCCGGTGGCGTCGAAGGCGGCCGCGACGGCGGGACCCCGGCGTGTCTCGCTCTGGTCGGGCTGCCGAGCGGGGATGCCATCGAGCAACACCGCCAGACGTCGAGGCGTCGCAAAGGCCTGCACCCCGGAGGGCACGATCCCGGCCTCCTGCAGGCGCCGGACACAGTCTTCGCGCAGCGCATCGCGCAGCGCCGGAAGCGCCTTCGGCGGCAGTTCTTCCAGGCCGAGTTCGAATAGCAGGGGGTGCAGATCGTCCATTTCGGTTTCCAAAGGGCCCCGGTGCCGGGGCCTGTGGTCGAGGGGGAGGGCGCGGGTGAGAATGTCGGGTGCGGGTCTCAGGCGGCCTTGGTGTCGCCCCGCAGCAGCGGAAAGCCCAGCCGTTCCCGGCTCTGGTGGTAGCGAGCGGCGACCGCGCGGGCGAGTTCGCGGACCCGCAGGATGTAGCGCTGACGCTCGGTCACCGAGATCGCCCCGCGGGCATCGAGCAGGTTGAAGCTGTGCGAGGCGCGCAGCATCTGTTCATAGGCGGGCAACGGCAGGTCGAGTTCGATCAGCCGCTCGCTCTCGGCGGCGTGGGTGTCGAAGGCCGCGGCCAGGACCACGCGATCGGCCTGCTCGAAGTTGTAGATCGATTGCTCGACCTCGTTCTGATGATAAACATCGCCGTAGGTCACCACAGTACCGTCCGGCGCCCGGGTCCAGACCAGGTCGAAGACGCTTTCGACGCCTTGCAGGTACATCGCCAGGCGTTCCAGGCCATAGGTGATTTCGCCCGAGACCGGCCGGCAATCCAGGCCGCCGACTTGTTGGAAATAGGTGAACTGGGTCACCTCCATGCCGTTCAGCCAGACCTCCCAGCCGAGTCCCCAGGCACCGAGGGTGGGTGATTCCCAGTTGTCCTCGACGAAGCGGATGTCGTGCACGGTGGGATCGAAGCCCAGATGGCGCAGGGAATCCAGGTAGAGCTCCTGGATGTCCGGCGGCGAGGGCTTCAGCAGCACCTGGAACTGGTAGTAATGCTGCAGCCGATTCGGATTTTCGCCATAGCGCCCGTCGGTGGGGCGCCGGGACGGCTGCACATAGGCGGTGCGCCAGGGCTCGGGGCCGATGGCGCGCAGGAAGGTCGCGGAATGGAAGGTGCCCGCGCCCATTTCCATGTCGTAGGGTTGCAGCAGCACACAACCCTGCCGGGCCCAATAATCCTGCAATTGCCGAATGAGATCCTGAAAGCTCGCCGCGGATTGATGCATGATGTGCCTGAATCGCAAAGAAAAGAAATCAGTATATCCGGCGGGCCGGGTTGGCGGAAAGGCTGGCGGGAAGGCCCGGCGCCCTCGTCCGGTCGCAGGGAAGTCCATTGACACGGTCGCTGCGTGATCGAGGGGCGACCGATGCGGGCGATGGCGGTTACACACTGAGGGATGAACAGACGGTGACAGAGAATTCGATGAACCCCGCGGACACCTCGGTGCTGTCGCGCAGGGACCGCTACAAGGCCACCCGTTTGGCGACGGTGATCGGTGCGGTCGTGAACGCCCTGCTCGCGGTGACTCAGATCGTCAGCGGCTGGCTGTTCCAGTCCCAGGCCTTGATCGCCGACGGCGTGCACACGCTCTCCGACCTGGTCAGCGACGGCGTGGTGCTGTTCGCGGCGACCAAGGCCTCGGAGTCCCCGGATCAGGATCATCCCTATGGCCATGGACGGATCGAGACGCTGGCCACCATCATCGTCGGCGTGCTGCTGGCGCTGGCGGCACTCGGCATCGCCTGGGTGGCCGGGCAGCGCCTGTTGACCTGGGAAACCCTGACCGGGCCGGCCCCGGCCGCACTGGCCTTCGCGGTGCTGACGCTGGTCGCCAAGGAGGGCCTGTACCAGTACACCGTCCGGGTCGCGCGACGAATCGAGTCGCCGATGCTGCAGGCGAACGCCTGGCATCACCGTTCGGATGCGATTTCCTCGCTGGTGGTGCTGGTCGGTATCGGCGGTGCGGTGGCCGGCTGGCCGTGGCTGGATGCGGTCGCCGCGGTCATCGTAGCCCTGTTCATCCTGGTGATGGCCTGGCGGCTGATCTCGAGCAGCGCGGCGGAACTGATCGACACGGCGCTGGAGCCGGAGCAGGTGGCGAAGATCCACCAGGCGGTGACCGGTGTGCCGGGGGTGACGAATGCGCACATGCTGCGCACGCGCAAGCTTGGCAACGAGGCGGCGGCCGACGTGCATGTGCAGGTGGCACCGCGCATCTCGGTCTCGGAAGGTCACCAGATCGCCGATGAGGTGTATCGTGCGGTGCGGGCGTGCATGCCGACCCTGCGCGATGTGACGGTGCATGTCGATCCGGAAGACGACGAAGAGCAACTGCGCACCGTGGGCCTGCCGCTGCGGCCAGTGGTTACCGAGCGCCTGCGTGCGGCCTGGGCCGGGGAACCGGAGCTGGCGATGATCGAGCAGGTCGAGCTGCATTACCTGGCGGGCCAGGTCCACCTGACCATTACCCTGCGTCTGGACGATGATCGCACCGGCACCGAATTGAACCGGCGGGCGGTCGAACTCAGTGCGGGACTCCGGCAGCGCACCGGGATGGAAGAAGAACTCGGGGAAGTGGCGATTTTGTATCGGGCGCGCACCAAAGCGATGCAGCAGTAGCGGCCATTCGCCCCAAAAATGGGCGCGAACTGCGCTATTCTGGTGCAGCGGCCCGGGGGCATCGTGACCGGTCGCCGGGCAGTGGCCGCCATTGGCGCTGGCACAAAGCCTGCTAATCAGCTATCCGTAGTCTGGTATGCACTTGCCGGACGTCCGGTGGGTCACACCAGAACATCATCATCAAGCCCAGAGAGAGGAGAATGTTCATGTCTGCAGCCGACGTGCTGAATACCATCAAGGAAAAGGAGGTCAAGTTCATCGACTTCCGGTTCACCGACAGCAAGGGCAAGGAGCAGCACGTCACTGTCCCGGCCCACGAGATCTCGGAGCAGACCTTCGAGGACGGCAAGATGTTCGACGGCTCCTCGATTGCGGGCTGGAAGGGCATCAACGAGTCCGACATGATCCTGATGCCCGATGCCGAATCGGCAGTGCTCGATCCCTTCTTCGAGGACCTGACGCTGAACCTGCGCTGCGATGTGGTCGAGCCGGCCACCATG
>PWGH01000020.1 GCA_003555285.1 Thioalkalivibrio sp. | reverse complement strand
GAGTATGAGCGACTCAAGCGCGAAGGCCGGTTGCAGGACCTCGAGGTCGAGCCGGTCAAGCCCGGCCTGCTGCATGCCGGACGGGCCTATGGCGTGGTGGTCAACGTGTTGGGCGTGATCCTGGTCGGATTGATGCTGTACGCGCTGCTGGGCTAGTGGGCCCGCTGCGCGTGACCCGCCCGACGGTGAATGCTTCCGTTAATCTCGAGAAGCTGCTTAGAGTGCCTGTTTTCCCAACGCGCGAGTCCGCCCCAGCCACTGCTCGCGCCGGCCAGCGTTGACCCCTTCCACCAAGCCGAACAACGTGGACCGTACCGGGCGGATGCCGACGAAGTTGAGGATGTTGCGCTCCAGGCTTTTGAGGCTGTGGGCTTTTGAGGCTGTGGGCTCGAAAGAACCAGCGGTAGAAGAATGCGGGCATACCCATGGTGACGATGATCCGGGCGGACTTCCCCGTCGGCAGCTTGCGGCCCATTGCCCCCGACGATGCCTCTCGGGGGAACGCAAATCCCGGTGGCAGCGGGTTCAGCTTCGCGGATTTGATGGCGGACAAGGCGGGCGTACGCTTTGCCGAGCTCGCAACGGTGTCCGAAGCGAGCGCGCGAACCCTTCACGATTTCGTGCTGATGCACGGGTTGTCGGACGGTGCGCTGTTGCCCGACATCCAGGGCCTTGAGGAAAACATCGGCCATGACGCCTTCCGTGAGCGCTTCGATCACATCGAGTCAGCCGCGTACCGCGACATGCTCGCGTTGATCAACGGTCAGTTGGACGCCATGCCGCTGTACCGCGTGGCGGCAGGGCAGGGTGGCGCAGATTGACGAGGCGAAGGCGGACGGCACGAACGGGCTCTTGACCACCCAGTATCTGGAAGAAGCCGACGCCATTGTGGTGCTGGATCAGGGCCGCGCAACTGAAGGCACGCGTCGGCGCGCGCACCCTGTGCGTGACCGTGGCTGGCCCGAGCCTGGCACTGCCGATCGGTCGAGTCGGAAGTGCTGCTTATGCCGCACTTCGCGGCAGATGCCGCAGCGACCGCCGCCATCAACGGTACTGGCCCGCATGGCGTACGGGCCCCGGTGGCTGGCATGACCCATGCATAGTCTTTCTCAGAACCCCTGGGAAGAGACCCGCCTTGGCACTCGATGACCGGCAACGACGGATCCGTTCCGGCGACCTTACACTCGTGTTATTACTCGTGGGAGCGCTCTTGCTGGCGGCAACCCTGGGACACGCGATCCTGGATCAGGCGCCGGCCCAGGTCCGGCTTCAGGGCACGCAGGAACTGGCTCGCCAACTGCAACTCACCGATCTCGCGCTGTTCACCGAGGCCCGCTATGCGCGGCACCCGGCGATGACCGACCGCTTCGCCCCGTTTCAGAATCACCCGATGGCACTGGAACACTTCCCCGCCGGAACGCTGGTCCGACCACCCGTGCATCGGTATGAATGAATTCCGCAGAACACTGGCGCGGCAGCGTTACCTGATCGACTACACGGCCGCGTCGATGGCGCGGCGCAAGGCTCGGAACCTGGGCTTGTTCGTCGTCTATGGGAGCATGGTCTTCCTGCTGGCCTCGGTCATGTTCTACACCAGCGCACTGAAGCACGAGGCCAACCTGCTGCTGGCCGAGGCCCCCGACATCGTGGTCCAGCGCCTGGTTGGTGGGCGCCACGACACGATCCCCGAGGCTCACCGGCAGGCGCTGCAGGGGATGCGCGGCCTCCGGGAGGTCCATGGTCGGCTCTGGGGCTACCATTTCGACCCCGTGGTGCGGGCGAACTACACCCTGATGGTGCCGCCGGAGGGCGGAATCGAACCCGGCACCGCCGTGATCGGGCCCGCCCTGGCCCGTGCGCGCGGCGCCGGCCCCGGCGATGTGATGGGTTTCCGGGGTCATGACGGGGCACTGTCCAGCTTGCGCATCGCCGCCGTGCTGCCCCAGGCGTCCGCCCTGGCCAGTGCTGACCTGCTGCTGGTCTCGGAGACCGACTTTCGGCGCCTGTTCGGGATCGAGCACGGGCAATTCACCGACCTCGCTCTGCGGATCCCGAACCCGAACGAGGTGCAGAACATCGCCCAGAAGGTGCTGGAGGCGCTGCCGGACAGCCGCGTTGTCCTCCGCGAGGAGATGCTGCGCACCTACGATGCAATCTTCGACTGGCGCTCCACGCTGCTGCTGCTGCCGCTGTCCGGCGCCCTGCTCGCGTTCGCGATCCTGGCCTGGGAGAGGGCCTCGGGCCTGTCCGCGGACGAGCGCCGGGAGATCGGTATCCTGAAGGCCGTGGGCTGGGAGACCGGCGACGTGCTGCGCATGAAGCTCTGGGAGGGCGGCCTGCTGTCGTTGTCCGCCTACCTGTTCGGCACCGCCGCCGCGTATTGGCATGTCTTCGGGTTCTCGGCGCCGTTGCTGGCGCCGGTCATGCAGGGCTGGTCGGTGCTGTATCCGGACTTCCGGCTGATCCCGACCGTCAGCGGCACCCAACTGCTCGCGCTGTTCTTCCTGACCGTGTTCCCGTACCTGGCCGCCACACTGGTCCCCGTCTGGCGCGCCGCGGTGACCGATCCCGACGAGGTGATGCGGTGAACGGCAGGATCGAGCTGCTGGGGGTTCGCAAGGCCTTCAACGAAGACCGCCCGAACCGCTTCTGGGCGGTGAACGGCATCGACCTGTCCCTGCCGGCCGGCGGCGTCACGGTGCTGTCCGGACCCAGCGGTTCGGGCAAGACCACGCTGCTGACGCTGATCGGCTGCCTGGCCCGGCCCACCGAGGGCCGGCTGCGCCTGGATGGTCGCGACATCTCGGGCCTGCCCGAGCCGTTTCTCGCACCGCTGCGCCGGCAGGCCTTCGGTTTCGTGTTCCAGCGCTTCAATCTGATCCCCGGCTTGTCGGTGCTGGAAAACGTGATGCTGCCGGCGTACCCGCTGGGCACCCCCTACCGAAGACTGCGCAACAACGCCCTCGACCTGCTGGCCGAGCTCGGCCTCGGTCATCGGGCCGAGGCGCACGTGGAATCGCTCTCCGGCGGTGAAGCGCAGCGCACCGCGATCGCCCGCGCGCTGATCAACGATCCGCCGATGCTGATCGCCGACGAACCCACGGCGAATCTCGACACCGAACTTTCCCTGGCCTTCCTCGACATCGTCTCCCGACTGCGGGCCGAGGGCCGCACGCTGCTGTTGAGCAGCCATGACCCGCTGATTCGCGACGCGGACGTGGTCGACCGCATTGTCGAGCTTCGCGACGGGCGAGTCGTCTCGGACCCGGCACGGCAGGAAACACCCCGATGACGTTGCCAACGCCGGTGCTTGCGCTGTTCCTGGCCGACCTGCTGAGCCTCATCCTGCTGGTGCCGGCCGGTCTGTTCGCGCTGCAACTGCTGCGTCACTGGGATCCTGCCAGCGGCCGGGCCCTTCAGATCCGGTTGGAAAAGCGGACCCACCTCATCGGCGCACTGGTCGGACTGGTGTTCGTCGCACAGCTTCTGATCCTGCCGCTGTTCGTGCACACCGTCGATCGGATGGCGCTGCAGATCGTCGGCGCCATGTGCGCGGTGGGCACGCTGAACGCCAATGCCTGGGGCTTTCCGGCCCTGCTGCTGAGGATCGGCCTGTTCTTTCTGGCCGCCGCCTGGCTGGTGCTGCACCGGATCGATGCCGGGGCGCCCGACTACCCGCTGACGCGGGCAAAATACACGCTGCTGCTCGGCATCGTGCCCCTGGCGCTGTCGGCTGCGGCGGTCCAGCTCGCCTACTTTCTGCACCTGGACCCGGACGTGATCACCTCCTGCTGCGGCAGCCTGTTCAGCCAGGGGACCGAGTCGGTGACCGCGCACATGGCCGGATTACCGCCGCTGCCGACCCTGGTCGCATCGTCTGCGCTGCTGGCCCTGACCCTGATGGCGGGACTCACTTACCTGCGCTGGCGCATTGGCCTGCGGCTGTTCGCCGGACTCGCGACCGTCGGTTTTCCCGTGGCCATCGTCGCGATCATCGCCTTCGTATCGCTGTACGTCTACGAACACCCGTTGCATCACTGCCCGTTCTGCATGCTGACCGGCGATTACGGCCACATCGGGTATGCCCTGTACCTGCCGCTGTTCGGCGCGACCGGACTGGGACTCGGCCTGCTGTTCGCCACAACGCTGGCCCGCGGCGACCGCCTGCGCGCGGCGCTGCAGCGCTCTGCGCCGCCCCTGGTGCTCGCCGCCACCGTCGGTCTGGTGCTGTTCGCCGCGGTGTCGGGGTGGCTGTCGTGGCAGTCCAATCTGATCCTGCTGGGTTATTGAGGGAACGGCCCATGCCCGTACGCCTGATGCTCCTGCTCCTGCCCGCGCTGTTCCTGGTCGCCTGCGGCGGCGAACGCCCCACGATCGCCAACGATGACCCGGCGCCCGGGTTCGAACTCGAGCGCCTCGACGGCGGGCGG
>PWGH01000290.1 GCA_003555285.1 Thioalkalivibrio sp. | reverse complement strand
CGTGCCTTCATTCAAGGGTTTCCATCCCTGTTTCTTCAGCGGGGTATTCCCCAGTGGGGTGCGTTCCATCGTTCGATCCGTCCGTGCCTTGAAGCCGAGAGCGACGTCGTCGGGATCGGCGCCCGGTGCGATCCACAGCTGCCGATGCACCCGGTCCGCCTCGAGGCCCGCGCGTGCGATTCGGTCCGGTGCCACCCGGGCCAGCCACCACGCGAGCGCGGCCTGCGTACGGGTCTCGATCCAGGGTTCGAGTTCCGGCGTGCGCCGTTCCCGGTAGCCGTCGAGCGCCGGGGCGTGGAAGGTCGCAATCACCTCGAGCAGTTCGTCGATACGGGCATGGCGCTGGCCCCCCGTGGCCTCGAGGTACAGGTTCCAGGCAATCCCGGGCCAGACCTGAGCCGGCAGGTAGCCCTGCAGTTCCGCGGGACCGTCCGCCGGCAACGCGTGATAATAGCCCGTCCCATGGCCGAGATGAACATCCAGCGCGCGCAGCGCGTCACCCGCCCAGTCGAGCAACTCCGGATCGTTCAGCGCCTGCGCGGCCTGCACCAGGGCCCCGATGGCCTGTCCGGACGCATCGGCGAGGGTGGTTCGAT
Organism: Thioalkalivibrio sp.; assembly: GCA_003555285.1. The sequence continues at coordinate 17,824 of PWGH01000290.1, read as the reverse complement.
CCACCGGTGGCGGGGCCAGATCCCGGCGTACCGAGAGCGGCTGCGCGTAGTAGAAGGCGTCCGAGTACTGGCTGCTGAAGAATCGCTGCTCCTCTGGATCCCACAAATGCCGTTCGAGATAGGCGAGGTTGCGTTCGATCACCGTGCGCAGCGACGGGTCCCCGAAACGCTGATACGCCTTGGCGAATAGCCACAGAAACGCCGCATTCTGGTCGAGCCGCTTGGAGGTTTCGCGGGCCCGCTCGACATCCGGCTGGTCGGGGTCGAAGAAGAAAAAGAAGCCGCCTTCCTCCGCGTCCCAAAGGTCCAGGACCACCTGCTCGAGCAAGGCGTGCACGCGCTCGTCCCAGCCGTCCTGATGCAGCAGGAAATTCAGCGTCCACGGCTGCGGCCGCTTGCTCAGCGTGGCGAACAGCGAAGAACCACTGAGGCGCCGGGTCCGCGGTTCATAGACCTCGTCGAGCATCTCGAGAAAGGCCGCAACCGAATCGATCGGTTCGTCCGCCGGCGTCTGCTCCCGGCCGGTCGCCGAGATCTGCCGACGCCGCTCGACCAGCACCCTCGCCAGATCCTCGGGGCCGACGTGTCCGGTGAAACGACCCTGGACCTCATCGTTCGCATCGAGGATCACCACGAACGGCAGGCCGCGCCCGCCATAACGGGTGAACAGATCGCGCCGGCGGTCGAGGTCGATCAGCACCGGGATGTAGCCGGCCCGCAGCACCGCGACGACCTCGTCGTGTTCGAGGCTCTGCTCCTGGAAATCCCGGCACCAGGTACACCATTGCCCGTGGAAGTAGAGAAACAGCGGGCGGTTTTCGGTGCGCGCGCGGGTGAACAGCGCCGTGTCGAAGCCGTTCCAGACGACGCGCGATGCCGCTGGCCACGCCTCGGCCGCCGCGCTCGACGGTACCGGCAGGGTCATCGATACGAGCAGGGCAAGGCCGAGCGCGATGAGCCGATGGCAACGAGTGCGTCGATGGCAGGCCCCGATCCGGCGCCGTCGCTCGGCGTCGCAGGAACCCATGGCCCGGACTGAAAAGGATGACGTCATAACCTTTCAGACGCCGCGCATCTACCGGAATTCCATCACCCGCAGGCGCAACGGGGATTGGAGCCGTTTATGCTGATGCTCGGTTTGGACACCACCCGGCCATGCCGGCCATGATGGACGCGCGCCCGCTTCCAACCCCGGGAATTGAACCAGCTTCTCGAGCCTGGCCTGCCGGGCGACGAGTGCTTCATCAATGCTCGCAGCCTTTGCCGATACCCGTCGGAAGGTCCCAACGTCAGCAACCGGTTGAGGAACGTCGATGCATCGCGTGTTTCTGCTGATCGTACTGGGCGGCGCCCTGCTGCTCTGGCTCAACCCGGCGGAATCGGAGCGTCTGGAGCGCGGCGGTCTGGACTTCTCAACCGCTCTTCCGAAGGCCCTCACCCCGGAGGAGGTGGTTCGATACACCAACACGTTTCGCAGTACGCAGGGCCTGCCGCCGTTGACGCTCAGCCCGGCGCTCAGCGTTGCAGCACAGGCGCGCGCGCTGGACATGGAAACGCACCGGTATTTCGCGCATCACAACCCCAACACCGGCGAGGGTCCCAACGAGGCGATCGAGGCCGTTGGGTATGTGGCCAAGGTATCGACGGAGAATATCGCCAAGGGGAACTGGCGATCCGCCCAGGCCCTCGTGCAGGGCTGGATCGACAGTCCGGTCCATCGGGCCAACATCCTCGATAGCGAGGTGCGGGAGATCGGGATCGGCCTGGTGCGGGATAGCCGAATGGCCACAGACCGTTCTGTGGTCCACGTCTACGCGGTGCAACTGTTCGGCCGCCCGCTCTCAGACTGTGGCGAGCGTCCTAGCCAGCGCGACCGCGCGGCCATCAAGGAAGTCGATGCGCGGTTGGGCCTCCTGAACGAAGGCTTACGCGATCGACAACGCGAACTGGATGCGCTGCAGTCGCGCATCGACCGGGCGAACGATCACACCGAGCGAAACCGGTTGATACGGACTCGAAACCAGCAGGTTGGCGAGTTCAACCAACGGGTGGCGGAGACCAGGGGGGTGCAGGACACGCTTTCCGCCATGGTCAAGACCTTCAACGCCAAAGTGGCCGACTTCAACGCCTGTGGCGCCGGCCCCTGAACCGTGGGATCCGGGTGCGTCCGCGATCAACCGGGCGTTCGTCGTCGTTCAGGAACGAAGCAATTTCACGCACCCGACCGATCTGGTGCGCCGCAATCGCGGATCAATCGAAGACGAGGGGCGTAAAGTCCGCCTTCGTGGCACCGCACTCGGGGCAGACCCAATCGTCCGGAATCTGATCCCACGGGGTTCCGGGTGGGATCCCTTCGTCCGGGAGCCCCGCAGCCTCATCGTAGAGAAAGCCACAGGTATTGCACTCGTAGGTCTTCATCATTGCCTCCAACTCGCATGGGCATCGGTGCCGGCTGCACAATAACGCAGCGCACGTACGCTGCGCATTCTATCGGAAGTGGAGCCGTACGCCTGTAGGGCTGGACAAGCGCAGTGAACTCACCAGGGGTGCCCCAAAGCCAAAGCCAAAGCCAAAGCCAAGACCAAGACCAAGGAGCGAGTCGATACCGGTGCGCTCGCGCACGTCCTCCGAGCGCAGGTGCACGGTGAAGTCGCTCTTGGCCTCGACGAATGGGATGGCTCCGCGCCGTGGTCCGCTTTATCCTCCATCTTGAAGAACCCATGCGGACTGGAAGAACCCAGGAAAAACGATGCCCAAAGCGCACGCGTCCACGCATTCCGATATCCCCATCGTCGGCATCGGCGCCTCCGCCGGGGGGCTGGAGGCGTTGCAGCACTTCTTCAGGAATGTGCCGGACGATCTCGGGGCGGCCTATGTGGTGATCGTGCATCTGGCCCCGGACCGGGACAGCGACCTGCCGGCAATCCTGGGACGCGAGACTGCGATGCCGGTGGTGCAGGTCGGCGATCATGCGCAGGTCGACCTGGCGGCCAACCAGGTCTACGTGATCGCTCCGGACCGCAAACTGGAGCTCACCGATGCCGCCCTCGGCGCCTCGGCCTTCGAGCGGCCACGGGGGCAGCGCGCGGCCATCGATCTGTTCTTCCGCTCGCTGTGCAGCGCGCACAGCGACATCTACGCGGTGATCCTCTCCGGTAGCGGGTCCGACGGAACCATCGGTGCGAAAGCGGTGAAGGAAGCCGGCGGCCTCGTGCTGGTCCAGGACCCGAACGAAGCCGCGCATGAGAGTATGCCGCGGGCAGTGATGGCCGGCGGTGTAGCCGACGTGGTGCTGCCGATCCGGGAGTTGGTCCAACGGCTCGCCGCGCTGATCGGCAGCCGGGACCGGATCGCACACATGGTGGCCGCTTCGGAACAGGTGGGTACCGAATGGACGAACGCCGAAGGGCCGGGGGCCGAAGACGATATCGCCCAGGCACTCCAGGGCGTGCTCGCACTGCTGCGCCGGCGCACCGGCCATGACTTCTCCAAGTACAAGCGCAAGACCATCCTGCGCCGTCTGCTGCGGCGCATGCAGCTTCACCATACGGCGAAAGTCACGGATTACCAACGCCTTCTCGAGGCGGACGCGGAGGAGGTGCGGGCGCTCTTGAGGGATCTGCTGATCTCCGTGACCGCCTTCTTCCGCGACCCGGAGGCCTGGGCGGCCTTGCAGGAGCACGTGGTGGCCCCCCTGGTGGACCGGACCCAACCGGAGCAGCCGATCCGCTGCTGGGTTCCCGGCTGCGCCACCGGTGAGGAGGCCTACAGCGTGGCGATGCTGTTCAGCGAGGAACTCGAGCGTCGCCAGACCCAGCAAGAGCTCATCATCTTCGCGTCGGATGTGGATGAGCGTGCGCTCGCCGTGGCGCGCGAGGGCGTGTATCCGGAAGCGATCATCGCGGATGTGTCGGAGGAGCGGCTCAGACGCTGGTTCCGGCGCACCGACGATCATTATCGGGTGGGCACGGAGCTGCGCGACCGCGTGGTCTTCGCCACGCACAGCCTGCAACGTGACCCGCCATTTTCCCAACTGCACCTGATCTCCTGCCGAAACCTCTTGATCTACCTGGACCGTGAGCTCCAGGAGCAGGTGATGGCGACCTTTCGCTACGCGTGTCGCGACGATGGCTACCTGTTTCTCGGTTCGGCTGAAACGGCAAACCCCAAGTGGTTTCGTCCCCTCGCCAAGCAACACCGGATCTACACGGTGCAAGCCAACAGCGACGGCCGCCGATCGATCCTCCCGGACCTGCCGGCGACCGTTTCCCAGCCGCCCGCGTCAACACGGCCGCTCGAACGGCCAAGAGTAGACCGGGAAGGCCTGATGGAACGGCATCGGGTGGTGCTCGAAGCGCTCGCCCCACCGAGCGTCCTGGTCGATGAGCGGTGGAATGTGCGCAGCTATTCGGAGTCTGCGGGCCGGTTCTTCGAGCCGCGCGGCGGGCCGGCCACGCTGTCGGTGGCCGACTCGGTGCGCCCGGAGTTGCGCGGCGAGTTGACCGTCGCGCTGCGCCATGCGTTGGAAAGCGGTGCGCCGTGGCTCTCGGAATTCGTCACCGTACGCTGCACCGAAGGGCCCCGGCGGGTCGCCGTTCTGGTGCAACCGCGCGACCAGCAGGGCCAGGCGGACACCCAGGCGCTGGTGCTGTTTCTCGAGGCCGGTCCGGCGACCGCGTTGCAGCAGCAGGTCCTGGAACAACCGAGCAGCGAGCGCGAGCAGGCGCTGCTCGAGAAGCTGTATCAGGCGGAGCAGCATATCGAACGCCTGCACGCCGAGCACCATGTGGCAGAAGAAGATCTGCGCGCGGCGAACGAAGAGCTGCAAAGTCTGAACGAGGAGTTCCGCTCGACCACGGAAGAGCTCGAGACCAGCAAGGAGGAACTGCAGAGCATTAACGAAGAGCTGCAGACGGTGAATCACCAGATGAAGCTGAAGCTCGAAGAAACCGCCCGCGCGCACGACGACCTGGAAAATCTGATGGCGGCGACGAATATCGCCACCCTGTTTCTCGATCGACAGCTCTGCATCAAGCGCTTCACCCCGCAACTGAAGAACATGTTCAACGTGAAGGCGCAGGATCACGGCCGCGCCATCGGCGATATCACCCATGCGCTGGACTACCAGAACATCGAGGAGGATGCGCGCCACGTACTCAAGGATCTGATCCCGCTCGAGCGTAGCGCGAATGCGCGTGACGGGCGGGCCTTCATCGTCCAACTGATGCCCTATCGTGCGACGGAGAACCGGATCGACGGTGTGGTGATCACCTTGGTCGACGTCACCCACCTGAAGCGTGCGGAGGAGGACCTGCGCCGGAGCGAACGGCGTTTTCGCGCCTTGCTGGAGGCCAGCGGCGATGCCCTGTACATCATGAACCCGGGCTGGACCGAGATGCGCGAGCTGCAGGGCGGGGGCTTCATGGCCGACACCGTCGAGCCGCGCCGGAACTGGATGGACGTCTATATCCTCCCCGACGATCAGGCCTGGGTGCAGGACGCAATCGCACAGGCCATCCGCACCAGGGGCGCGTTCCAGCTGGAACACCGCGTACGCCAGGCCGACGGTGCGGTGGGCTGGACCCTGTCGCGTGCGGCGCCAATACTGGACGAGCAGGGTGCGATCGTCGAGTGGTTTGGCGCGGCCACCGACGTCACAGCGCGCAAGATGGCGGAACAGACGCTGCACGAGGCGGCACGGTCGAAGAACGAGTTTCTGGCGGTGCTCTCCCACGAGTTGCGCAACCCGCTCGCACCCCTGCGCACCGGGGTCGAACTGCTCGGACAGGTTCGGGACAAGCCGGAGCTGCTCGACACGGTGCGGCCGATGATGGAGCGCCAGCTCGCCCACTTGGTGCGCCTGGTTGACGATCTGCTGGACATCTCGCGCATCAGCCAGGGCCGCATCGAACTGCAGCGCGCCCCGCTCGATCTCAACGCATCGATCGAGGCCGCGATCGAACAGCTCGGCCCGGACCTCGCGGAGCGCCGCCATGAGCTGATCATGGATCTGGCGAAGACCCCGTTGCCGGTGAACGGCGACCACGAGCGTCTGACCGAGGTGTTCGCCAACCTGCTCAGCAATGCCGCCAAGTACACCCACCCCGGCGGCACCATCCGGGTGCGAAGCGAGACCGAAGGCCGGCAGGTCCTGGTGGCGATTCGGGACAACGGCTACGGCATCCCCCCCGACCGCATCGAAGGCATCTTCACCCTGTTCGGTCAGGTGCCCGAACACCGTGAGCACACCGGCGGCGGCGGCCTGGGAATCGGTTTGGCCCTGTCGCGCAAACTGGTCGAGATGCACGACGGCACCATCACCGCGACCAGCCCGGGGCTCGGCCACGGCAGCGAGTTCGTGGTGCGCCTGCCCGTGCACCGCAGCGCCGGTGCCGCACCGGCGCCGGATGCACCCGCTGCGGCACCGGGCCGATCGCGGCGGGTGCTGGTGGTCGAGGACAACATCGATGCCGCCGAGGCCCTGCGTATGCTGCTCGAGCTGATGGGCCACCTGGTGCGGGTGGTCCACGACGGTCCGAGCGCACTTGAGCAGGTCGAGGCCTTCGGCCCGCAGGTCGTGCTGCTCGATGTGGGCCTGCCGGAAATGGACGGCATCGAGGTGGCCACGCGTCTGCGCGCCCTGCCCGGCGGCGACCGGCTGATCCTGGTCGCGGTCACCGGATGGGGCCAGGATGACGACCGGCAGCGCACGCGCGAGGCGGGCTTCGACGAGCACCTAATCAAGCCCGTCGACACCCGCGAAATCCGGCGGGTTCTGGAAATCCCACCCGCCCCGGACGCCTCCACTACTTCGGACAGCGACACCTAACGGCGTCCCGCGACGGGGCTCGCCGTCTGCAGGGGCTGCCCTGTGAAGTTCCGTGATAATCAGGAAAATCATTTAGACTGTTTCCGAACATGACTTTGTTCGAAAATCGAGTCCGTCGCCCATGAACGCCCGCGTAGAACCGCCGAAGGCTCGCCTGTTCACCCACTTCGCCCGCGTGGCGAAGGCCCTGGCGAGTCCGATCCGCCTCGAGCTTCTCGAGGCGCTCGGTCAGGGCGCGCACAGCGTAGACGCGCTGGCCCGCGCCATCGGGGTGCCGATGGCGAATGCCTCACACCACCTTCAGGTGCTGCGCGAGGGGGGGCTGGTGCAATCGCAACGCGAGGGGGTGCAGGTGATCTACTCCCTGACCGACGAGACCGAGATCACTCGAACCATCGCCGGCATCCGCCACATCGCCGAGGCCCAGCTGGCGGAGGTGGACCGGATCGTGAGGGAGGCTTTCACCAGCCGGGACAACCTGACGCCGATGGACCCCAAGGAGGTGCTGAAACTCGCCCGCAAGGGCGAGGTCACGGTGATCGACGTGCGTCCGCGGGCGGAGTTTCGCGCCGGACACGTGAAGGGGGCCCTGAATATCCCGCTGGGGGAATTGGGGCAGCATCTGGATGAGTTGCCGCGGGACCGGGACATCGTCGCCTATTGCCGCGGCCCGTATTGCGTGCTCGCCTTCGAGGCGGTGGAGGAACTGCGTCGCCTGGGCTTTCGCGCGCGGCGCCTGGAAGATGGCTTCCCGGAGTGGAAAGCCGCACGCCTGCCGGTGGCCCGCACGACGCGCTGAGCCCCGCGCTGTTGGTGGACCCGTTGCGCTTGGCCCACCCTGCGGGGATTCGGGACAGGTGGGTTCCACGTTCGGGGGTTCCGGGACGGGTTGGATTCCATGTAGGGTGGGTGAAGCGCAGAGCACCCACCGTTCTTGGCCTGAACCTAGGAGGCGTTCACTGCCGCAGCGCCTGCGGCAGCGAGAAGGTGACCGACTCCTCTTGTCCGGCCACCTCGCTGACGGCGCCGGCGCCCAGGCTTTCGAGGTACTCGATCAGTTCCCGAACCAGAATCTCGGGGGCCGAGGCCCCGGCGGTCACGCCGATGTGCTGCTTGCCCTCGAGCCACCGCGGATCCACGTCCGCGGGTCCGTCGATCAGGTAGGCCTCGACCCCTGCACGGGTGCCGATCTCGCGCAAGCGGTTGGAATTGGAGCTGTTCGCCGAGCCGACCACCAGCAACAGGTCGCATTGCCCGGCCAGCACCTTCATCGCATCCTGGCGGTTCTGAGTGGCGTAACAGATATCCATCTTGCGCGGGCCTTCAATGGCCGGAAACCGCTGTCGCAGCGCGTCGATCACCTCGGCCGTATCGTCCATCGACAGCGTCGTCTGGCTCACATAGGCCAGACGATCGGGGTTGGCCACGTCGAGCGTCGCCACATCAGCCGCCGACTCGACCAGGTACATCTTCCCGCCGTGGCGGGAATCGAATTGGCCGAGCGTCCCCTCGACCTCGGGGTGGCCGGCGTGGCCGATCAGCACCACCTCGAGGCCGTTGCGGGCATAGCGGCTCACCTCGAGGTGGACCTTGGTCACCAGCGGGCAGGTGGCGTCGAAGACGGTCAGCCCGCGCCGGGCGGCCTCCTGCTGCACCTGCCGCGGCACCCCGTGGGCGGAGAAGATCACCACCTGGTCATCGGGCACCTCATCGAGTTCCTCGACGAACACCACGCCGGCCGCGCACAGGCGCTCGACCACATGGCGGTTGTGCACGACCTCGTGGCGAACATAGAGCGGAGCGCCGTGGATCTCCAGCGCCCGCTCGACGATCTCGATCGCACGCTCGACGCCGGCGCAGAAGCCCCGGGGGTTGGCCAGCAGGATGTCCACGGCCTCAGCCCCGCCCGGCCGGCGCATCGGCGCCGGGATCAGAGGTCGGACCGGAATCAGCAGCGGCATTCCCGTTCGCGTCCCGATCCGGGTCGACCGCCAGGATCTCGACCAGAAAACGAAAGGCCTTCCCGGCCAGCGGGTGGTTGAAATCGACGGTCACGGCGCCCTCCTCCAGGCTGCGGATGCGTCCGGGCACGGCATCACCGGCCGGGGTGTTGAACTCGTAGATCATGTCCGGCTCGAGCGGCATGCCCTCCGGAAACGCCGAGCGTTCCAGCACCTGCACCGCGGCCTTGGTCGGGAAAGGGAACACGGTTCCCGGCGCGATCGCAAATTCCCGCTGCGCGCCGGGCTCAAGCCCGAGCAGATGCTGCTCCAGGCCCGGCTCCAACGTGCCGTCCCCGAGCACGAAATCCAGCGGCTCGGCCCCTGAGCTGTCGGCGATGAAGCCGTCCTCGAGCTGCAGGCGGTAATGCAGGATTACCCGGTTCCCCGGTTCGATGCCACTCATGCCTTGTCCTCGACGACGTGGGTACGCTGTTCGGTGAAGGTGGCGATGATCAGGCAAATGGCCCCGACCGTGATCGCCGCATCGGCCACGTTGAAGGCCGGCCAGTGCAGTCCGGCATAGTGGAGATCGACGAAATCAATGACCCGGCCGATCCGCACCCGATCGATCAGATTGCCGAAGGCGCCGCCCAGGATCAGTCCAAGCGAGGTCACCGACAACCAGGCCTGGCGCGGCACGCGCGACAGCCACACCACCAGCACCAGCCCCACGCCGAAGGCAATCGCGGACAGGAACCAGCGCTGCCAGCCTCCGGCCGAACTCAGGAAGCTGAACGCGGCACCGGGGTTGTAGACCAGGGTCAGGTTGAAGAAGGACGTGATCTCCACCGGCGCGTACAGGGTCAGGGCGCGCTCGGCCCACAGCTTGGTGATCTGATCGAGCACCAACACGACCGTCGCCAGCACCAGGCCCACCCGCAGCCCGCTACGCCCCCACATCAGGCGAACCTCCGCTGCTCGCCCGGCCCATCGACATTGTCGACGCAACGTCCACAGAGCTCCGGATGGGCATCGTGGCTCCCCACATCCGGGCGCCGATGCCAGCACCGCACGCATTTGGGGTGCTCGCTCTTGCGCACCTCGATCGCAAGAGGAGTGCCATCCTCCAGGGTCACCGGCCGCGGACCCGGCGCCACCGCCTCGGCGACGACACCGCCGGGGGCCGGTTCCGGCAGCACCCGCGCGGCCGAAGTGATCAGCACGAAGCGCAGTTCATCACCCAGGCGATGCAGCAGCTCGGCGAGTTCGCCGCCAGCATACAGGTCGATTTCGGCATTCAGCGAGCCACCGAGGCCCTGCTCCTGGCGCGCGACCTCAATCGCACGGGCAACCTCGGTGCGCACCTCGAGGATCCGGTCCCAATCGGCGGCGCTGAAGACCGCATCCGCGGCCAGCGGTTCGAGCTTGTCGTACCAGCCCGCAAACAGCACGCTCTCGGCGCGCGGCCCCGGCAGCAAGACCCAGATCTCCTCGGCGGTGAAGCTCAGGATCGGGGCGATCCACCGGGTCAGGGCCTCGGCGACGTGGTGCATCGCGGTCTGCGCCGACCGTCGCGCCTGGCTGTCGGCCGGCGTGGTGTACTGGCGATCCTTGATCACATCCAGGTAGAAGCTGCCGAGTTCCACCGAACAGAAGTTGTGCACGCGCTGGTAGATCTGGTGGAACTGATAGTCGTCGTAGGCCTGCACCACCTGCGTCTGCACGCCGAGGGCTCGATCGACGATCCAGCGGTCCAGCGGCAGCAGGGCCTCCAGCGCCAGCGCATCGCGCTGCGGCTCGAAGCCGTTCAGGTTCGCAAGCAGAAAGCGCGTGGTGTTGCGGATGCGCCGGTAGGCATCGGCGGTGCGCTCGAGAATCCCCGGCGAGATCGCCATCTCGCCGGAAAAATCGGTGGCCGCCACCCACAGGCGCAGGATGTCGGCACCGAGGGTCGAGACCACCTCCTGCGGCGCGACGACGTTGCCGCGCGACTTCGACATCTTCTCGCCGTTCTCGTCGACGGTGAAGCCGTGGGTCAGCACCGCGCGGTAAGGCGCGCGGCCCTCCATCGCGATGCTGGTCAGCAGGCTGGACTGGAACCAGCCCCGATGCTGGTCCGAACCCTCGAGGTAGAGATCCGCGGGCAACCCCAGCTCGGCACGCCGGCTGCTGACGCTGAAGTGCGTGACCCCGGAATCGAACCAGACATCCAGCGTGTCCTTGGACTTCAGGTACTGGTCCGCCTCCGGCCCCAGAACTTCCTCCGGGCGCAGCGCGAACCAGGCCTCGATGCCGCCCTGTTCCACCCGCTGCGCCACCGCCTCGAGCAGCGCCGGCGTGCGCGGGTGCAGCCGCCCGGTCTCCCGGTGCAGGAACACCGGGATCGGCCCGGCCCAGTTGCGCTGGCGCGAGATGCACCAGTCCGGGCGCTTCTCGACCATGCCGTGAATGCGCGCCTGGCCCCAGTCCGGCAGCCAGCGGACCTTCGCGATCGCCTGCAGGGCCTCGCTGCGCAGATCGGCGTGATCCATGCTGATGAACCACTGCGGGGTGGACCGGAAGATGATCGGCGTCTTGTGCCGCCAGCAATGCGGATAGCTGTGATGGATCTTGTTCGCGACCACCAGAGTCCCGTGCTCGCGCAGCACGTCGACCACATGCGCATTCGCCTGGTGCACGTTCTCTCCGGCAAAGAACGGCGTCCCGGGCAGGAAATGCCCGTCCGGACCCACCGGGTTTTCGACCGGCAATTGATAGCGCCGGCCGACCACGTAATCGTCCTGGCCATGGCCCGGCGCGGTGTGCACGCAACCGGTGCCGGCCTCGGTGGTCACGTGTTCACCGAGGATCAGGGGCACCTGGCGCTCCAGGAAGGGGGGCTGCAACATCAGGCCCTCGAGGCCTTGACCCCGGACGCGACCGACGATCACGCCCTCCCCGAGCTGGTAGCGCTGCTGGCATTCCTCCAGGAGATCCGCGGCCACCAGCAGGCGCTCGCGCTCGAACTGCACCAGCACGTACTCGAGCTCGGGGTGCAGCGTCACCGCCTGGTTGGCCGGCAGCGTCCAGGCGGTGGTGGTCCAGATCACCACGCTGGCCGGCCCGTGGGAATCGCCCTCCAGCGCCATGCGCCGCAACAGGTCGATGTCGTCCGGAACGCAAAAGCGCACGTCGATCGCAAGCGAGATCTTGTCCTCGTACTCGACCTCGGCCTCGGCCAGCGCCGAACCGCAGTCCACGCACCAATGCACCGGCTTCTCGCCCATCTGCACGTGGTCGCGGGCCATGATCCGGCCGAGCGCGCGGATGGTGTCGGCCTCGATCGCGTAGTCCATGGTCAGGTAGGGATGCTCCCAGTCCGCCAGCACGCCCAGGCGCTGGAACTCCGCGCTCTGTCCCGCCACCTGCTCGGCCGCGTAGGCGCGACACGCGCTGCGAAACACCGACGGCTCCACGTCATGGCCCGCCTTGCCGAGTTGCTGCTCGACCTTCAACTCGATCGGCAGCCCGTGGCAGTCCCAGCCGGGCACGAAAGGGGCATCGAAGCCGGACAGCGTCCGGCTCTTGACGATGAAGTCCTTCAGGATCTTGTTCACCGCATGGCCGACGTGGATTGCGCCGTTGGCGTACGGCGGCCCATCCGCGAGGATGAAGCGCGGCCGGCCGGCGCAATGCTCGCGCAGGCGCCGATAGCGCTCCGCCTCGGTCCATTGCTGCAGCCACTCGGGCTCCCGCTGCGCGAGGCCGGCCCGCATCGGAAAGGCGGTTTCGGGCAGGTTCAGGGTGTGCTTGTAGGGATTCGGCGGAGCCGGTTTACGTGCCATGATCAATGTCCGATAGGCCGGTCAGGCCGGCTGCTGCTGAGGAGGGGTTCGCGAACACGGCCCGCGCGGACTCGACGTCGCGCGCGATCTGCGCCTTCAGCGCATCCAGCGAATCGAAGCGCTGCTCGCCGCGCAGGCTCGCCAGCGGCTCGAAGCGCACCAGGCGACCGTACAGGTCGATGCTGGCATCCAGCGCATGCGCCTCCAGACGCTGCTCGGTGCCGGCCACCGTCGGTCGCCAGCCGATATTGGTGACCGCCGGCAGGCGGGTGCCGTCCTGAACGTGCAGCCAGCCGGCGAATACGCCGCGTAGCGCCATCGGCTGGCGGCCCAGGCGCAGGTTGGCGGTGGGAAATCCGATCAGCCGGCCGCGCTTGTCGCCGTGCGACACCCGGCCGCAGATGCCGTACCGGCGCCCGAGCAGCCGGGCCGCAGCGTCGAAGTCGCCGGCCTGGACGGCCGCGCGCACGCGGGTGCTGCTGATGCGGCCCTCGGCGTCGACCACGGTCGGGGTCGACTCCACCGTAAAGCCCAGGTCCCGGCCCATGGCCTCGAGCAGTGCGAAGTCCCCGCCCCGACCCTGGCCGAAACGAAAGTCGTCGCCGACCAGCACATGGCGGGCCTGCAACGACTGACGCAGCACGCGCTCGACGAAAGCCTCCGCGGGCAGGCTCGCCAGCGGCGCCGCAAAACGCATCAGCCACACCGCATCCAGGCCGGTGGAACGCAGGAAGTCGACGCGATCGCGCAGCCGCTGCAACCGCCCCGGCGCCCGTTCAGGCACAAAGAACTCCTGCGGCAAGGGCTCGAAGGTGATCAGTACCGAAGGCGCGTGCAGACCGGCGCCCGCGGCCAGCAGACGGGACACGACCGCCTGATGCCCCCGGTGCAGGCCATCGAAATTCCCGATTGTGACCGCCGCCCCGGAATCCAACGGGTTGCGGAGGGTCAAGCCGCGCAACAACCGCATCGCCACTCATCCGCGCAAAGGGGCGAGTATACCCCGCCCCCGCCGCCACCACATCCAGGGCCAGCCTTCGCCTCCGGGCACGCGGCCACAGCGCACGGGCCGGACCGGCCTCGGCGGCCGCGAAAGAACCCTTGACGCATCGCCCAAGACTCAGGCGAAGACCTCAAGCCAGGACATACAGGCACTCAGGTGTCGTGCAGCAGAAACTGGCGCGGGCGCAGGCCGGCGAGCCAGAGCACGAGCATAAAGCTGCCGGCGCCGGCGCTGATCAGGCCGAGCAGGACCAGGCCGCGCTCGGGGGCGGCCCAGGCCGACCACTGGTCCCAGCCCGGTGCGAGCCACAGCAGCAGCGCAATCATCACCGCGAGCGCGGACCACAGGCCCATCTGGAAGCCCGGTAGCACCGGCCCCGGCTGGTAGATGCCCTCGCGCAACAGGCCGCGATACAACAAGCCCGCGTTCAGGTAGGCCGAGGCCGAGGTCGCGAGCGCGAGGCCGGCATGAGCACCGGGCACGCCGGAGAGGTACCAGGGCAACACGAACAGCGCATTCAGCCCGATGTTCGCGAGCATCGCGATCACCGCGATCTTCACCGGCGTCCGGGTGTCCTGGCGCGCGAAGAAGCCGGGCGCCAGGATCTTGATCAGGATGAAGGCTGGCAGCCCGAGGCCGTAGGCGGCCAGGGCCATCGCCGCCATGCGGGTGTCGTGTTCGGTGAAGGCGCTGTACTGGATCAGTGTCGCGAGAATCGGCACCGCCAGCACGATCAGCCCGGCGGTGGCCGGCAGCGCCACCAGCAGCGCCATCCGCAGGGCCCAGTCCAGGGTGCGCCCGAAGGCCGCCTGATCGGCCCGCGCGTGCTCGCCGGACAGGCGCGGCAGGATTACCGTGGCGATGGCGATGCCGAACAGCGCCAGCGGCAATTCGACGAAACGGTCGCCGAAATACAACCAGGAGATCGATCCGGCGACCAGGAACGAGGCCACGATCGTATCGACCAGCAGATTCACCTGCACCACCGACGTGCCGAGGATCGCCGGCAGCATCAAGCGGACGATCTTGCGCACGCCGGCATGCGCACGCCGCAGGCGCGGCCGCGGTAACAGGCCGGCCCGCACCAGAAACGGCACCTGGAAGGCGAGCTGCAGCACGCCGGCCAGAAACACGCCCCAGGCCAGCGCGACGATCGGTTCCGCAAACAGCGGCGCGCCCCACAACGCCGCGCCGATCAGCGCCAGGTTCAGAAAGACCGGGGTGAACGCCGGTACCGCGAAGCGGCCGATGCTGTTCAGAATCCCGGCGGCCATCGCGGTCAGCGAGATGAACAGCAAATACGGAAAGGTGATCCGCAGCATCTGCGCCGCCAGATCCTGACGGCCCTCGGCCTGTGCCAGCCCCGGCGCGAAGACCCAGATCAACCACGGTGCGGCCAGCACGCCGATCAGCGTCACCAGGCTCAGGATTACCATCAGCGTGCCGGCGGTGTGATCGAGCAGATCGCGCAGGGCCACCCGGCCGTGCTGCTGCCGGTATTCCGCGAACACCGGCACGAAGGCCTGGGAGAAAGCCCCCTCCGCGAACAGGCGACGAAAGAAATTCGGGATCCGAAACGCGACGAAGAACGCGTCGGTCGTGGACCCGGCACCGAAGGTCACCGCCAGCACCATGTCGCGCAGGTAACCCAGGATCCGGGAGATCAGGGTCATGCCGCTGACGATGGCGGTGGAACGGAAGATGCGGTTCACGGCAACCCTGACTCACCAAACGCGCCAGTGTAGGCCACCCGCGCCCCCGCATGAAACACCACCCGTGCGCAAGCATGATCCCAACACAGCTTCAACATACAAGGGTGGGCCAAGCGCAGCGGGCCCACCACACAGCGGCCGAGTGGGCCCCGTAGCAGGCCCACCTACGAGCGTCGCATTTACTCGATCTTGATGTAGGCGAAGCCTTCCTGGTTCTGCAACTCCGCCAGCCGCACCACGCCCGAGGGCACGAACTCGAGGGCGTCATACACGTCATCGGTGTCCAGGCCGATCTGGCTGCGGGTGATCTCGCACAACTCCAGACGGACATTGTGCATCGTGTTCAGGGACAGCAGGCGCCCGCGCAGCGTGCTGCGCTCCTCGCGCAGGACCTCGTCTTCGGCGAAGGGCGTATCCGCCAGCGCATCGTCGGTCACGAAGCGGATCCCGTGCGCGACGAAGACGATCCGCACGTCGTGATCGATGAAGTTGTCGTCGTAGTGCATCACCATGTTGTTGATGCTGGTGAGCATCGCGGAGAAGCGGCGCGGATCGGCAAAATCCGCATGGTAGACCACGCGGGCCTCGGCGGCGTTCGCCGCCTTGGGGGCCACCACCAGCAGGGTGGCCAGCAGGAGCAGCGCCATCAGGGCGAAGCCGCCGACGGCACGGGCCGGGTTCATCGGGCTTGCAGGCTCTTTCATTGCGTCTCTTCCTCGTTGGCTGGGTGTGGAATTCGCGGGGTCGCCACCGGGCACTTGCGCACCTGGGGACCGCATCCCGGTCCGGATTACGGATCTTACAGGGACGCTACAGGGGTCCGTTTCCATCCCTCGGCGACGTGCCACGGCCGGATCCCGGCACCCACACCGGAACCGACTTGACGCCGAGGCCGCTTCAAGGTACTTTTCGCACCCTTCCCGATTGCTTCACACGGTATCCAAGAGGAACTCGCCTTGGCGAACATCGCATCAGCCCGTAAGCGTGCCCGACAGGCCGTAAAACACCGCGCCCACAACATGGCGAACCGTTCCCGTTTCCGCACCGCGGTCAAGAATGTGCTCAAGGCCATTCGTGCCGGTGACCAGGAAGCGGCGACCAGCGCCTACCGCAAGGCGGTGCCGGTAATCGATTCCACGGCCGGCAAGGGCCTGATCCATGCGAACAAGGCCGCGCGGCACAAGAGCCGCCTAAACGCCCGCATCCGGGAACTCAGCCAGGCCTCCTGAGCCCCCGCCGGGACCATGTCCCGGCGTGCCGCCGAAGAAGAGCCCGCCGGATCCATCCGGCGGGCTCTTCCGTTTGCCCCCCCCTCAACCGCGAACCGCGTACAAGGGTGGGCCAAGCGCAGCGCACCACCACCTTGGGCCTCGACCTTTGCAAAGCGCTGCAGAGCCGTGTGGGGTGTGCCCGGTCCGGCCCGTAGATGGCCATGGATGGCCATCTACGAGCGCTCAGGGACGACTTGAGCGGGTCCGGACCGGGCACACCCCGCACGGCTTGGGCACCGGGGCCAGGGCCATGGTGGGCCCGCTGGGCTTGGCCCACCCTACGCAAACCGACACCCCCTGCCAACGGCGACGGGGGCTCGACGGATCAGAGCAGGATCAGATTGTCGCGGTGGATGAGTTCGGGTTCGGCAACGTAGCCGAGTACGGTTTCGATCGCCTCGGCCTTCAGGCCGCGAATGCGACGGACCTCCTCCGCGCTGTAGTTGCACAGCCCGCGCGCGATGCCGCGACCCTCGGGGTCGATGCAGGTGACCACCTCGCCGCGATGAAAGCCGCCCCGCACATCGACCACGCCGACCGCGAGCAGGCTGCGCCCGGATTCCTGCACCACCCGGGCGGCACCGGCATCCAGCACCAACTCGCCGCGGGAATGCAGATGATCGGCGATCCAGCGCTTGCGGGCGGCCATCGGTTCGCGGTCGGGCTTCAACCAGGTGCCCACATTCTCTCCCCGGACCACCCGCGCAATGACTTCAGGCTCGCGCCCGAAGGCGATCACGGTATGGGTGCCGGAACGCGCCGCGCGCTCGGCCGCCAGCAATTTGGTGGCCATGCCGCCACGGCCCAGCCGGCCGAAGCGGGCCGATACATGATCCCGCAGCGACGGATCGGAGGCCTTGCCCTCGGCGATGAGTACGGCCTCCGGATGTTCCCGGGGATCACGATCGAACAGGCCTTGCTGATCGGTCAGGATCAGCAGCAGGTCGGCGACGACCAGATTCGCGACCAGGGCACCGAGAGTGTCGTTGTCGCCCAGGCGGATCTCGTCGTTCGCCACCGTGTCGTTCTCGTTCACCACCGGAATGGTGCCGAGCCCGAGCAGGGCCTGCATGGTGCTGCGCGCATTCAGGTAGCGGGCCCGGTCGGCGAGATCGTCGTGGGTCAGCAGCACCTGCGCGGCATGCAGGCCATGGCTCGCAAACTCGCGTTCATAGGCCTGGATCAGGCCCATCTGACCCACGGCCGCGGCGGCCTGCAACACATGCAGCGCACGCGGACGCT
>PWGH01000266.1 GCA_003555285.1 Thioalkalivibrio sp. | reverse complement strand
GATCCTGGTCGCGGACGATGTCCTTGTCGATTGCGCCAGCCACCGTCTGGACCGCATTCCAGGCCTCCAGGTCGCGCGGAGACCAGTCCGCGTCGGGCTTCGAAACCGGGGCTTCGGGTGTGGCGGCTGAATTCGAAGCGCGCTTTCGGAGTTGGCGTTGCCAGCGAAGGGCCGGGAGGTAGCCGAGCAGCGCGATCAGCGCCGCCCCGAGCAGCCACCACAGGAACCAGCCGTGTTGCCACAACCACACCAGGCCGAGCGGTAACAGAAATAGAAAAGGGAAGGCCAGTAGCGATAGGCCCCAGAATAACGGCCAGCGGGCGGCCAGAAGCAGGGTGAGTCTTCGGGTTTGGGGCTTCAACGCGGCCTCAGCCGGCGAAGACGATGATCAGCTTGAACAACAGGGCCGCCATCAGCGCGGTCGCCGGTACGGTGATGATCCACGCGGCGACGATGCGCAGGACCATGGACCGCTTGACCAGCTGATTCTTGTAGGCCTTTTTCATCGCCTTGCGTTCCTTCTTGGCGAACAGCGATGCCTCCGGCGCCTGCTGGGCCCGCTCCTTCAGTTCGGCCAGCATTTCCCGCTTCTGCGGGACGGGTGCCGCCTCGAAGCGACGCAGATAGGCTTCGACCTTCGGCCGTTCCTCGCCCTGGTGCGCGGCGATGATCGTGTCTTCCATCTTCGCGTAGTTCATCTTCAGGTATTCCCGCAGGAATCCCACCCCGAACAGCGCCCCGATGGTGACATGGGTGGTCGATACCGGCATTCCCAAATGAGCGGCGACGATCACCGTGATCGCCGCAGCGATCGCAATGGAAAAGGCGCGCATGCGGTCGATCTCGGTGATTTCCCGGCCCACCGTGCGAATCAGCTTCGAGCCGTAGAGCGCCAGCCCCACCGACAGCCCCAGCGCACCGAGCACCAGGATCCACAGGGGTGTGGGTGCGCGGGTGGCGATCGCCCCGGTCTGCACGGCCTCATAGATCGCGGCCAGCGGGCCGATCGCGTTGGCGACGTCATTCGCGCCATGGGCAAAACTCAGCAGCGCGGCCGCGAAGATCAGGGGTATGGTGAACAGCTGGTTGACCCCTTCCTTGCTGTTCTCCAGGCCGTGCGCACGGCGTTCGATGGGTCTACGGACCAGCAAATACATCAGCACGGCCACGCCGGCACCGACCAGCGCCGCCTGTTCGACCGGGAGCCGGAAGATCGCGCCCAGCCCCTTGATCAGCATGAAGGTGGTGAAGGCCCACGCCATCACGGCGACCAGCATCGGCACCACGATCCCGGCCGACAGGTGCATCTGTAGGCGATAGGTGATGGTGCGCTTGATCACGTACAGGAAAACCGCGGCGATCAGGCCGCCCAGTAATGGCGAGATCACCCAGCTGGCGACGATCTGGCCGATGGTCGCCCAATTCACCAGGCCCCAGCCGCCGGCGGCGATTCCGGCGCCCATCACCGCCCCGATGATCGAATGCGTGGTGGACACCGGTGCCCCCAGCGCGGTGGCCAGATTCAGCCAGACCGCTCCGGCGAGCAGCGCCGAGAACATCAGCCAGGCGAAGTGTGCGACGTTTTCGACCCCGGCGGGGTCGATGATCCCCCCCTTGATCGTGCCGACGACATCGCCTCCGGCCACGATCGCGCCGAGGGCCTCGAACACCACCGCGATGGCGATGGCCCCGCCGAGGGTGATCGCCTGTGAACCGACCGCCGGCCCCAGGTTGTTCGCGACGTCGTTGGCGCCGATGTTCATCGCCATGTAGGCGCCGACGATCGCCGAGGCAACCAGCAGCAACAGGCCTTGGGGACCAAGCGTCGGGATGCCCCGCGTTTGCAGGAGGGCATAGACGAACACCCCGATCATGAAGACCAGGCCTGCGGTCAGGCGCAGGTATTCCGGACTCCAGACCATCGGTCCGGGATTGCTGCTGGGGCTTCCGCTGCCTAAGGCCACGCGTGATCCTGTTGCCAGTCTGAGTGGGCGAATCCTATCCCGTATCGACGGGTTTTGTCAGGGGCCGGTAATTGTCGCACCCGGCGGTGATCCCCGACCCCTGCTTCCTGCCCCGTGCGACCTAGTCCGGAACCATGCGGATATAGCCGGTAGGGCACTCGGTGGCGCAGATTCCGCAGCCCTTGCAGTAGTCGTAGTCGAACACATAGTGGCTGCCGTCGTCGGCGATCGCCCGGGTCTTCAGCACCGACTGATCGGGGCATAGCGTCCAGCAATTGTCGCAGGCCAGGCAGTTGCCGCAGGCCAGGCAGCGATGCGCCTCGTGCCGAACCGCCCTGGCATCCAGGCCGCCCTCGATCTCCTCATTGCCCAGGCGCTGTTCCGGCGGCAGGACCGGCTCTCTTGCCGCTGGCGCGGGATCGAAGTAATGCACGTTCAGCTCGTCGTAGCCGATGCCTTCGGGCGCCGAACTGGGTTCCAGCGTCTGCCCTTGATGTTGCCGGAGCATGGCCAGGGCAGCGCGGCGGCCATCGCCGACGGCCTCGCTGACGGTACCGTGATCGCCGCGGGCATCGCCGCCACTGAAGATCCCTGGATGGCCCTGCAGCGATCCCCACCAGGGCGCGACCTTCAGGCGGCCCCTTTCCACCAGGGCCTCGAAGCCCAGGGGGTCGACCTGCTGGCCGATCGCCGGGATCACCTGATCGACATGCAAAACGGTTTCGGTGCCGTCGAAGGCGACCCGGCGTAGCCGGCCATCGGCCCCGGGCAGCTTCTTCATGTGCACCAGTTCCAGGCCGACCACGCGTTCGCCGCGCAGGATCAGCCGGCGTACGCCACGGTGTTCGTGGATGATCACGCCTTCCTCCACCGCCTGCGAGACGTCACGATAGGTGGCGCGCATCGCATCGTCGGCGGGCACGTCGGGTGCCGGGATACGTTGGTGGGTGATCAGGTGCACCTGGGCCACACCCTGGCGGCGCAGCACGCGCGCGAGGTCGACCGCGGTGTTGCCGCCGCCGGCAATCGCGACCGAACGCGCCTCATGCGGAATGGTGCCCTCGGCCACCCAGGTCTCGAGCAGTTGCAGGCCAGTTTGAAGATCGCCGGGCACTGCGAAGTCCGCACCCCATTCGCGGCCCTTGCGCTGACCGGGGCCGAGGAACAGGCCCTCGAAGTCCGATTGCAGTTCACCCAACGACACATCCCGACCGAGCCGGGTTTGCGGCTGGAATGCGATGCCGGGTAGGGCCAGCAGGCGATCCAATTCCTGATCCAGCACATCCGGTGGCAGCCGGTAGTGCGGGATCGCGGTGCGCATGGTCCCCCCGGCGACGGCCAGGGCCTCGATCAGGGTGACGTGGCAGCCGCCGCGCAGCAGGTGATACGCCGCGGCCAGTCCGGCCGGGCCGGCGCCGACCACTGCCATGCGCGGCGCATCCGAAGCGGGTGCGGCGACCGGATAGCGCCAATCCTTGCGGATGGCTTCGTCGCCGAGAAAGCGCTCGACGCCGTGGATGGTGATCTCTTCGTCGTAGTGGCGCCGGTTGCAGGCCGATTCACACGGGTGATGGCAGACCCGCCCGGTGATCGCCGGCAGCGGATTCGCCGCAACGATGGTTTCCCAGGCTCCGCGCAGATCGCCGAGTTCCACCAGGGCCAGGTAGGCCTGGGCGTCTTCGCCGGCCGGGCAGACCGCATGGCAGGGCGCGGCGCGGTGCTGGTGCACGGGGCGTTCGACCCGCCAGCTACCGGTCTTGAATTCCAGGGAGGTACCGGGTCGGGCGTAGGCGCCGGGTGGGATCTCGATCATGTTCGGCTCACTTGCGTCAGTGGACGGGGCAGGAAGCGGTGGGGGTGCGTGCAGGGTTGCAGGGGCGCTGTGGCAGGATCAGGCCCAGCGATCGCCCCCGCGGTGCACGGTATCGGCGCCCTCGGTATCGTATTTCTCGGGGCCGACGCCGCGCAGGTCGTAGCGGTCGATATTGCGGTTGGCCAGGGCCTGCAGGTGTTCGAGCTCATCGCGGGCGCGATGGTCCGCACCGAACAGGTGCCGAAACCGGTTCTGCAATTTCAGGTACTCGGACACCGGCTTCGCCGTGCGTATGGGCAGGGTGCCGATCAGTTCGCCGCGTTCCATCTCGATCACCGGGAACAGGCCGGTCTGCACCGCCAGCCGGGCGACCTCGATCGTGCGGGCGCCGTCATGGCCCCAGCCGAGCGGGCACGGCGAGTGGATTTGCAGGAAGCTCGGGCCTTCGGTCGCCATCGCCCGGCGCACCTTCTTGCGCAGGTCGGAGGGATAGGCGACCGAGGCGGTGGCGGCGTAGGGAATGTGATGGGCTGCGATGATCGACAGGATGTCCTTCTTCATGTGGCGCTTGCCCATGCGCGCCTTGCCCGGCGGCGAAGTCGTGGTCATCGCCGCATGCGGGGTCGAGCCCGAACGCTGCACGCCGGTGTTCATGTACGCCTCGTT
>PWGH01000186.1 GCA_003555285.1 Thioalkalivibrio sp. | reverse complement strand
GGCGGCAGCCAGTCGTATTCCGCCACCGTCTGCAGGTCCACGCGCAGACAGTCCGGGACGTGCCGGGTGCGCTCGGCGTAGTTCGAGCAGCGGCCGGTCTCGCAGTCCAGCAGGCGGCAGGCGACCCAGGTGTACGCGAGTTCCCCGGTATCCTCGTCCTCCAACTTGTGCAGGCAGCAGCGCCCGCAGCCATCGCACAGCGCCTCCCATTCCGCCTCGTTCAGGGTCTCCAGCGGCCGCTCCCAGAAAGGGATCGGCATCAGGACGGGCCTCCCCGGAGGTTGTCCAGGCGCCGCTGCCCGGCCTGCTCCAGACGCACCAGCACATCATCCCACCGGTCCAGGGTCACGTAGTGCATCAGCACGCGCCCACGCCCGGGCGGCACCATGATGGCCAGGCCCCAGTCCGGATAGAGCCAGTACTCCTCGTCCTCGTCGATGCGCAGGTGCCCGACGGGATCGCCGAAATGCCTGCGCACCAAGTCGGCATCCCAGCGCGCACGCGGGATGTAGCTGACCTCGGCGACAGGCACCGGACCCAGGGATCGCAGGGCATCGTCGCTGAGCCCATAGCGGCGTGCGCCGCTGGGCATCGGCCGTTCCGAGGTCCGTTCCGCCCAGAGGGCCTCGATCGCAGCCGAATCGAGTTCCGGCAGCAGCACCAGATTGGCCTCGAAGGGCGGGATGCGGGCATTGGAGTAGTACGCCTCGACGCTGCGACTGCCGTCCGGCTCGACGAACAGGCGGATATCCGGCACCGGCAGGCGGCCGGTCAGCTCGCGCAGCGTGGTCTGCCCGAGTTCGATGCCGAGAACCCGGGTCCGATCCTCGCCGAGCACCTCGATCTGCCAGGGCAGATCGGCGAAGCGCTGAGTCCGATCGGGCATGAAGAACACCGCAATCAGCGCCAACCCGAGCACCAGGGCCAGCACGGTCCAGATCATTCCACGAAAATGCATGTCACCCCCGGGCACCCGCCCAATTCCACAGGACCCCACGCAGGGCACTGGATCATGCTGCAGTATACCAACAGCCGTGCGGCGCTCGATGCGATACCCTTGTCACCCGCCCGGATGGCGGGGCGTGTGACAGCTCGGCGCGAACGGCGCATCGACGCCGCACGTCGACGAAGGGAACAGTTTCCGCCACTGCTGCGTCCTTGCCTCCGGCCCCACTCGAAGGCACCCGCCGCCAGACGCCTCCGATACCGACCTCACATCCACCTGCACTGGAGCCCGCCCCATGCCCTTGCCCACGATGTCCCGCCGCCGTTTCCTGCAACTGGGCGCCGGATCCCTCGCCACGGCCGGTGTAATCATCACCGCGCCGCAGATTACCGCCTTTGCCAGCGACCTGAACGACTTCCTGAAGGGCCCCCGGGTTCCCGACATCGAGCCGATGCAGCTCACCGAGCATGTGTGGATGATCCATGCCGAAGAGGTCTTCCCCACCCCCCAGAACCAGGGAATGATGTGCAACATCACCTTTGTGGTGACGGACGCGGGGGTCGTGGTGCTGGACAGCGGCGGTTCGTTGCAGATCGGAGAAATGGCCCTCCGGATGATCCGCCGCGTCACCGACCAGCCGGTGGTGGCGATCTTCGTCTCGCACTATCACGGCGATCACTGGCTGGGCAATCACGCCTTCGTGAACGAATACGGACCCGACCTTCCGATCTATGCCCATGCGCACACCAAGGCGGCGATCGAGGGGATCCAGGGCGACCTCTGGCGCAGCCTGATGGAGCGTTGGACCGAGGGCGCCACGATGGGAACCCGGGTGATCGCACCGAACCGGGAAACGGCGCATGGCGAGGAGTTCCGCTTCGGCGACGTGACCCTGCGCATGCATCACTACGGCGTCGCCCACACCCCCAGCGACATCAGCGTCGAGGTGGTCGGCGATCGCCTGACCTATGCCGGCGACGTGATCATGGAGCGCCGGATCGCCAACATGGACGACGGCTCGTTCCAAGGGTCGATCGATTACATCGACGCGCTGAAAACCGCGGCCGGATCCGACATCTGGGTTCCGGGTCACGGGCTGCCGACGCCGGACATCATGCACTGGAACCGGGAGATGTTCGCCGGCATATACGAGAATTGCCTGGCGGCAGTCGAGGACATGGAGGACATGGCCACCGCCCGGGCCCGGGTGATGGCCGATCCCCGCGTGGCGGACCGAGCCGCGCAAACCCGCGGCTTCGACGAGAACATCGGCCGCTATGTAAGCCTGGCCTACCTCGAGGCCGAGATGGCCGCCTTCTGATCCGCTTCGGCTAAACCGACCTCCCTCCGTGAAGCACCCGCGCCCCGGTTCCACCGGTGCCTGACGCATGAACCGGGTCGATCGCCTGTTTCGATTGCATGGCCTGTTGCGAGCCGCCCGCTATCCGGTCGCGTTCGACGTGCTGCGCGAACGCCTGGAGATCTCGGCCGCCACCCTGAAGCGCGATATCCGCCACCTGCGCGACCACCTGCAGGCACCGATCCGCTACGATCGCCGCCTGAACGGCTACCGCTACGATCCCAACGCCCCGGCCTTCGAACTGCCCGGCATCTGGTTCAACGAGACCGAGCTGCACGCGCTGCTGGCGATGCAGCAACTTCTCGATGCGGTCCAGCCGGGGCTGCTCGGGACCTCGATCGAACCGTTGAAGGCCAAGGTGCGTCAGCTGCTCGGGGCCGGCGGTCAGCGCGCCGACGTGGTCGCCAGCCGGGTGTGCCTGCAACCCATGGCGCTGCGCCGCAGCAATAACGCGATCTTCGGGCTGCTTTCCAGCGCCGTGTTCGACGCGCAGCCGGTGGTGATCGCCTACCACGGGCGGGAACGCGATACCCCCGGCCGCCGGACCATCCACGCCTACCGCCTGGTGCACTACCGCGACAACTGGTACGTGATCGCCCACTGCGAGCAGGCGGGGGCCCTGCGCACCTTCGCGCTCGATCGCATCCGCGAGGCCCGGCCCGCCGCCGGCCCGTTCCGCCCCTGCCCGGATTCGACATTGCAGCCGCATATCGGCGCGAGCTTCGGCATCTTCACCGGCGCCGCCCGGGACTGGGCCGTACTGCGCTTCACCGCCGAACGTGCACGCTGGGTCGCCGACGAACTCTGGCACCCGGATCAGGTCGGACGCTGGGAAGGCGATCGCTACGAACTGCAGGTGCCCTACTCCGACGCCCGCGAACTGATCATGGATATTCTGAAGTACGGGCCCGACGTCGAGGTGATCGCTCCACAGTCGCTACGCGACCGGGTTCGGGCACGTCTTCAGGACGCGCGGAACCGCTACACCGAGGTCCCGATCGATTGACCGGCCTCGACCGGCCTATGGGACTACTACCCAATTACACCGCCGGATGGCTTGCGTAGACTGAACGAAAATGCGGGTGCATTGCCGCGCCTGCCTTCGTCCACCGTCACCACAGGAATGCCTGGATGCCCGGCACGCACCTGGAACTGGAACGAACGCACCTTCGTGGCCCCTGGCGGCGGCTGCCGACCCGCCTGGCGGCGGCCTATGCGCGGGTGCAACAGCAGATGCAGGCCTGGCAGGCACTCCCCGCCCGGACCCCAACCGATCAGGCCACAATCGATCAGGCCACAATCGGTCAGGACGATCCGCAGCGCTGGCGCATGGCCCTCGAGGCCAGCGGCCAGGGTCTGTGGGATTGGGATCTGGCGACGGGCCGGGTCTATTACTCGCCCCAATGGGCACAGATGATTGGCCATGCACCGGAAGACATCGAACCCCTGCCGGCGGCGCGGTTGGACCGACTGCACCCGGACGACCGCGCTGGCGCGCTGGCGGCACTGGATCGGCATTTGCGCGGCGAATGCGCGCAGTACAGCTCCGAACACCGCCTGCGCTGCAAGCAGGGCGGCCTGATCTGGGTGCAGGATCGAGGCCAGGTGATCACCCGGGACGCAACCGGCCGGCCGACTCGGTTGATCAGCGTCCAGCAGGACATCACCCCACGCCGAGAGGCGAACGAGCAGATCATCCGGCTGGCCTATGCCGACTCGTTGACCCAACTGCCCAACCGACGGCTGTTGCTGGACCGGCTCGAGCACGCGCTGGCCACCAGCGAACGTACGGGCAACCATGGCGCACTGGTCTTCCTGGATCTGGACCATTTCAAGATTCTGAACGACACCTTCGGCCACGCGGTGGGCGACCAATTGCTGCAGCAGGTGGCTCAGCGCCTGCGCAGCTGCGTACGCGAAGCCGATACTCCCGCCCGCATGGGCGGCGACGAATTCGTGGTGATGCTGGAAGGTCTGGACGCCGACGCCACCACCGCCCGCCGAATGGCCGGGGAAATCGGCAGCCACCTCCTCGAGGTGATGTCCCAGCCCTATAGTCTCGCCGGCTACGACTACGTCGTCACCCCAAGTATTGGCGTCAGCCTCTTTCGGGGTCGCCAACTCACCGGCGACGAACTGATACACCAGGCCGATCTCGCGATGTACCAAGTAAAAAAAGGCGGCCGCCACGGCCTGCGCCTCTTCGAACCGGCGGGATGAGGGATCGCGCGAACGGATTCGGGATCAAAAAATTCGCGCGGCTCGAGCACAGGCTCACTTGCTGAGCCACCAGGGGCGGTATAACCGGGATTCCGCTCATCGAAGGATTTCGCCATGCCCCGCGTTCAACCGTCCATCCTGGCTCAGCCCTCCATCCTCGCCCAACCCCCGTTACAGGCCCAGCGCACCCCGCTGCTCTCGACTTACCTGCGCCACGGCCGCCGCCGTCCGCGCACCCTCGAGCACCATCTGCAACACCTTCCGCTGGCGGGCTTTGCGCATCACGCCGCCGCGCGCCTGTGGCCCTATCTGCGCACCGGCCAGGCCCTGATCCTCAGTCGCGAACACAGCAATCCCGTGGACCCGCAGGCCGTGCAGATCACTTGGCTTGGTGAGCCATTGGGCTACCTCCCGCGCGGCGATAACCATCTGGCGGCCGATTTGTTGAACCAGGGCGCCGAGATCATTGCCCGGATTCACACGCTGCGCGACTGCGAGGACCCGTGGGCGCGGATCGACCTGGACCTGTACCTCACACGCCGGCGCTGAACGGCCGCATGCGGTACCGACCCGCTCCGAGTACCGACCAACGCGCCGGATGGCTCAGTCGGCCAGCACCTGCACCGTGATGCGCATCTCGGAAGGCGTAACCGGCGGACCGAACTGGTTGAAGACCGGGACATCGGCGGCATCCCGGCCCCGGGCCAGGATCACTCGGGCCTTGTTGTCCTGCGGGCGGGTCGGATCGAACGCATACCAACGCCCGCCCACGAAGGCCTCGAACCACGCATGCAGATCCATCGGCTCCAGGTCCTGCAGGTAACCGACGACCATCCGGGCCGGGATGCTGAGGCTGCGGCACAGGGCGATCCCCAGATGGGCGAAGTCCCGGCACACGCCCTCACCGCGCGCGAGCACCTCGGTGGCCGCGACTGGCATCGGATCCGACTCGGGCAGATAACGCAGGCGTGCGTGCACCCAGCGACTGATGGCCGCCACCTGGTCATAGCCCAGACGCTGGTTCGCGCTGGCCTCCATGGCGACCGCGCCCAAACGATCCGACTCACAGAAGCGACTGGGGAGCAGATAGACCAGCACCGCATCAGGCAGCGATTCCACTGGCACATAGGGTTCGCCATACCCAGTATCCACCCCGGTCGCAACGATGACCTCCGCCCGGGTCTCGATCGAGAAGGCGCCGCTCGGTGCCACCAGGCGCTGACACAGGTTGCCGAAACCATCCATGTACTCGGTGGCCGGCACCTGCGGGCTCAGCACGTAGCTCTCCCGAACGATCCACTGGTGCACATCGCTGCGCGGGCGCAATACCAGCAAGTGCGCCGTCGGCTGGCTGCAGGCCATGCGGATCAGGCAACTGACTTCCAACCGCACGGGAAACCCTCCTGTCGGGAGTAATGCTCGATGGATCCCGGCAAGTGAAGGTATGGGCCTGCGTGCGGGGCATCGGGCCGAACCACGCCTGTCTGAACACGACCTGCCTGCACAAAACGGGCTGGGTCCAAGTCTGTCCCAGTCAAGACCGGAACGCGAGTATACCGTGCGCGCCCGCCAGAGTCCGAATCCCGTGTAGCCCCGACGCCCTTGCAACCCCGTTGAGGAACCCACAGTTCTGCTCGGTGTTAGCCGCTTCCACTCTGTGGTACTTCTGGGCCCTCGATTCCACTTGGAGCGCACCATGACCACACCCGAACTGCCGATCCAGGTCGACACCCGCGAGAAGGGCCGCATCCTGGATCGCCTGGCCGGTCTGGACGGCGTGACCCTGGAGTTCGTGGAAATGGACCTGGGCGATTACCTGCTGCCCAACGACCTGATCATCGAACGCAAGTCCGCGACCGACCTGATCCTGAGCGTGGTGGATCGCAGCTTGTGGGACAAGGTCGCCAAGCTGAGGATCCAGCATGAACGGGTGGTCTATATCGTCGAAGGCGATCTCTACACCGCGCGCTTTCATCAACAAGCGCTCGATATTCACCGGGCGCTGGCGATGATGGTGGTGAATCACGGCGTCTCGATCCTGCCGAGTTCCGACGGCGAGAACAGCGCGATGCTGATCTACCTGATGGGGCTTGCGGCCATCGAGGGCCAGACCGTGCCGGAGCGCCCCGGCAAGCCAACGATCCGTCTGGATGCCCAGCACTATCTGCTTAGCGGGCTACCCGGCGTGGATTCCGATCGAGCCGAGGCGCTGATCCGGCACTTCGGCAGCGCGCGCGCGGCCGTCGCCGCCGACGCCGAGGCGCTGGCCAAGGTCGAAGGCATCTCCCCGGAGATGGCGGCGCGAATCGTCGAGGGGCTGGACTACGGCGCCTGAACGCCCCCGCCCCAGCACGTCACAATCGACTCAACCTCTGCGCTGAATCGGCAAGGAACGCATGATGACCCAGCCGTCCCCGCAGCCCGGCACCACCACCGCACCGACCGTATCGCTGGTCTTGGGCTCGGGTGGCGCCCGCGGTCTGGCCCACATCGGGGTGATCCAGGAACTGGAGGCACAGGGCTTTTCCATCCAGGCCATTTCCGGGAGCTCGATGGGCGCGTTGGTCGGTGGGATCCACGCGATGGGCGAGCTCGAGACCTATGCCCAATGGGTGCGCACGCTGGAACAAAAGGACATGCTCACCCTGCTCGACTGGTCCTTTTCCGGCGGGGGCATGATCCGTGGCCACAAGCTCATCCGGAAACTCAAGGATCTGCTGGGCGAACGCAATATCGAGGACTTGCCGATCCGCTACACCGCCGTGGCCGTCGACATCGAACGCGGCAAGGAAGTCTGGATCAGTGATGGCTCCTTGTTCGACGCCATCCGCGCCTCGATCGCGATCCCGGCGGTCTTCACTCCCTACCGCTACCGCGGCCATCTGCTGGTCGACGGCGGCCTGCTGAATCCGGTGCCGGTGGAACCGAGCCTGCGCACCCTGACCGACCTGACCATTGTGGTGGACGTGAACGGTCCCGACCCGATCGGATTGGAGACTCGAGAGCCCACGGATGCCGATAACGGCACCGAAGGTCAGGGTCTGATGGAACGTATGCGCGGCTATGCGGAATCGCTGGGCATCAAGGGCGAAACCCGGACCGTCGAGGGCATGGCCTTGTCCGAGGTCCTGCTTCGCGCCTTCGAGACCATGCAATCGGCCCTGACCCGGTATCACCTGGCGAACTTTCGGCCGGACCTGGTGATCACGATCGAAAAGAGCACCTGCATGTTCCACGAATTTCACCACGCCGAGCGGCTGATCGAACTCGGCGGCCGGAGAACGCGGGAGGGCCTGAGCCGGCAGGGATTGCTTCCCGCTCGACCCTCGAGGCAGTCCGATTGATCGCTCTTCCCGGTGCCACCCGTGCCGCTGCGACGCGAGGAAACGCTTCTTGCGCTTCGATGGTGCCGCGGGTCAATCCAGAAAGTTGTACTGTTTCTCGACCTTCTTCAGGATCTCCCAGGTGCACGACAGGCCCTTGGGAAAGGTGATCAGATCGCCGCGTTCGAAGGTCTGCGGCTCCCCGCCATCGGGCGTCACGATCACGCGCCCGCGCACCAGGTAGCACATCTCGGTGCGGTCATAGACCCAGGGAAAGGTCGAAACCTCCTTGCGCCACGTCGGCCATCCGGGCACACCGATCACGTCGAGCTTCGCCGGCGAGGGGTCCCGTTCAAAAAAGATACGCTGGTCATCGTCCATCATCGTCGTCCTGGAGGCTGGGTCGCGCACCATGGTGCACCCGGACGCACGCGGATCCAAATCGGATACACCCCGGCGCAGAAGACATGCCGGCACCGCGTCCTTTGGGGCGCCCGCTCGCGGCAATCGCGCTTGAGACGGTCAGGGGTTTTCTCGATACCCACGCCATCGGCTTGACCGTACGGGCGGCGTGAGAAGGCGTTCGTCCTGCCAGCGGAATCCGCCCATGGGGCTTGATAAAAGATACGTTATATTGTAACTTTTTGACTCCTAGTCGTTAGGATATAACATTCTATTATTGTGCAGCGGCACGCCGCCACCGCTGCTGCACGCCGCAAGGAGTCCCGACATGAACCACAATCTCTTTTGCCGTTCCAGCCTGACCGGCCTGGCTACCGTGGCGCTGGCCGCGCCCGGACTGGCCGCGGCGCAATGGACCGCCAGCTCCGAGGACCCCACTTGGGGCGTCGACGTCTCGCTGATCCTCGAGGGCGTCTATTACAACGCGCTATCGCAGGGAAACGATGAACCTGCCGGCTTCGACGACGGGCACGATCACGGCCACGGCCACGGCCACGGGCATGGAGATGGCCATGGCTTCGACGAGGGCTTCAATCTCGGCCACTCCGAACTCGCCTTCCAGGCCCGCCTGGGCGACCTCTTCGACGGCGTACTGATCATCGGCTTCGACGACAGCGACCTCGAACTCGAGGAGGCCTACCTGACAACCCGCGCGCTGCCCGCGGGTTTTCAGATCAAGGCCGGCAAGTTCCTGTCCGACATCGGCTACATCAACAGCCGCCACCCGCACGACTGGGACTTCGTCGACCGCCCGCTGGTCAACGAATACCTGTTCGGCGACCACGGCCTGCAGGAGACCGGGGTCCAGGCCACCTGGCTCGCTCCGACCGAAACCTACACCCAATTGGGTGTTGAGCTGCTGCAGGGCGAGACCAGCGGGATCGCGAACTACGAGGGCCGCCAGTCGGCACGGAACGGCCAGGAGCGCATCCTGCGCGACCGCTCCGGCCCTAGACTGATCACCGCCTTCGCCAAATTCGGACCCGATCTCGGTCCGGACCGCGCGGCGCAGTTCGGCGTCTCCGGCGGCTACGCCCGCAGCTTCCAGGCCACCGACGAGCACAAGACCCGTTTCGAGGACTGGGACGGCAGCGCCTGGTTCGCCGGTCTGGACGCCGTGTACAAGCACAGCTCCGGTCGCGCCTACGGCCACGGCGACTGGCGGCTGCAGGGCGAATACTTCTACCGCGAGATCGACGTGGATCGGCGCGACGTGAATTTCGAGGCGGATGGCAACGGACCGGAGGGCTTCGTGCGTAACGTCGCGTCCTTCAAGAACAAGCAGGACGGGATCTACGTTCAGGGCGTCTACGGCTTTGCTCCGCGCTGGGAGGCCGGCTTGCGAGCCGAGGCCCTGGGCCTGACCAACGACATCGGCCGCGGCAACGGAACATCCTTCGGCACCTCGTACCGCCAAAGTGCCCAGGTCACCTTCCGCCCGACGGAACCGGTCTTCCTGCGCGCGCAGCTGTCGCAAAACGACTTCATCGACGACGACGATCGCCGCGACCGCGGCCTCGAGTTCATGCTGCAGCTCAACGTCGCGCTCGGCGCGCACGGCGCACACCGCTTCTGATGTCCCATGCGCGCGGGTTCGACAGGGTCCGCGCAACCCTCGGAGCCGGCGGGTTCGTCGGCACCGGGGGCCTTATCGTTTACCCCCAGGCTTCCCCAAGCCCCAAGGAGTCCCGCATGTTTCTTCGCCAGACTCGCATTCGTCGCCCTCGGTGGCTGATCGGAATCGCTACGCTCGCCTTCGCGGCGCTGGTGCTGGCACCCGCCCAGGCCGCAGCCGGCCTGAACATCGTCGCCACCACCTCCAGTCTCGGTGCACTGGCACGCGAGATCGGCGGCAACGAGGCCGACGTGCGCGTGCTCGCGCCGCCGGACCGGGATGCCCATTACCTCGACGCCCGCCCGAGCTTCATGGCCGCGCTGCGCCGGGCCGACCTGCTGCTCGAACTCGGGGCCGGGCTGGAGGAAGGCTGGCTGCCGGCCGCCCAGCGTGGTGCCAACAACCGCGCGATCAACTCGGGGCAACCCGGCCACTTCCGGGGGGCTGATGCTATCGAACTGCGCCGTTCGATCACGATGGACGGCCCGAACATGGGTCATGTGCATGCCGAGGGCAACCCGCATTTCAACGTCGATCCGCTGCGCATGGCCGAACTGGCGCTGGCGCTGGGCCACCGCATGGGCGCACTGGCTCCCGAACATGCCAAGGTCTTCACCGAGCGCGCCGAACGCACCGCCGAGCGCCTGCGCGAGCACGCCAGTACGCTGGCCGCACAGGTCGAACCGGGTCAGCGGATCGTCGTGTACCACGAAGACCTCGACTACCTGGAGGAATGGCTGCCGGTGGAAATCGTCGGTTATCTCGAACCGGCTCCCGGCATCCCGCCGACCGCGCGGCACCTGCGCCACCTGGTCAGCGAACTCGCGGACACCGAAGGCACCGTAGTGTATGCCGCGTTTCAGCCTGCGCGCGGGGCCGAATTCCTGGAACGCCATCTGGGCTGGCCCACCCATGCCGTAGCACTGGACCCGCCCGCCGATGCGGCCCTGGACGGTTACCTGGCGCTGATGACCACCTGGGCGCAGACCCTGCCCCAGCGCTGAGCGCAGCCCAGGCTGCACCCTGTATGGCGCACGGAGTCGAAAGCCCGCCGTCCGAATCGATGATTCTTCGTGTCGCACCTACGCTTTCGAGCCCTATGCCACCCAAACCCGCCCCACCCATCCTGCGCGCACAGTCCGCCCATCTGGGCTTCGACCGGCCGGTGCTGGGACCGCTGTCACTCGAGCTTCCCGTTGGTGCACGCTGGGCCCTGACCGGTCCCAACGGCATCGGCAAGTCGCTGCTGCTGAAGGCGGTCACCGGCCAGGCCCGGGTGCACGGCGGCCAGCTTCAGCGTGCACCCACAGCCCGCGTCAGCCTGCTCGCACAGGACCATCCGCGCCGCCAGCCCTGGCCGCTGTCCGGGTATGACTGGTTCCGGGCGATGGGCGCGACCGCACCCGATTCACCCCGCGTACAGGCGCTGCTCGAGCGCAGACTCGACCGGCTGAGCGGGGGCCAATGGCAGTTGCTGCGCCTGGCCGCGGCGCTGCTCAGCCGCAGCCGCCAGCCGTCGCACGAGCGCCTGATTCTGCTGGACGAACCGGCCAATCATCTCGATGCCGAGGTGCGCAGCGACGCGATCGACCTGATCGCGGCTCTTCCAGCCGGCACCACGCTGGTGATGACCAGCCACGACGACGACTTCCTGCAGGCCGTCGGTGTAGAAAACCACCCGCTGACGGACTACCTCGATGCCCAGTGACCTGCACCATGCCCAGTGACCTGCACCATGCCCAGTGACCTGCACCATGCCCGGTGACCTGCTGCTCGTGCCGTTTGCCGCCGGCCTGTTGATCACGGCCGTGCTGGCGCTCGCCGGCGCCGGCCTGTTCCTGCGCGGCTCGGTCTGGCAGGCGCTGGCCCTCGGTCAGTGGGCCGCGGCCGGCGGCGTGCTGGCCTCGGTGCTGCACTGGCCGGTACTGCCGGTGGCACTGGTTCTCGGCGCGGGCGTGATGGCGCTGCTGCAGCGCAGCCCGGACCGCGAACGGCTGCCGCTGGCAATGTTTCTCGCCGGACTGGCGGCGGTCACGCTGCTCGCCGCGAACTTCGCCCAGGCAAGCCTGGCCGCGGCCGCCTGGGCCGAGGGCCAGCTGTACTTCGCCGCGCCCCGCGAGCTCGGGTTCGTGGTGGCGCTCGGCGTCGCCAGCGTCGTGCTGCTGCCCGGCCTGCAGCGCGTGTGGCGGCACGCGCAACTGGCACCCGATGTGCCCGCGACACCGGCGCCGGCCGCCTGGTTGCGCCTGACCGAAATCGCCTGGCTGGTGGCCGCAATCGTGCTCGGCAGCCTGGTGCTGGGCCTGCCGGCGGCGCTCGCCACGCTGCTGCTGCCGGCGTGGGGCGCGGCCCACCTGGCGCGCAACCTGCGCGGTCATATCCTGTGGGCCCAGGCGCTCGCCGTGGCCGGGTTCCTGATCGCCTGGGGCCTGAGCCTGCCGCTGGACCAGCCCTTCGCCCCGGTGCTGGTCCTGGTGAATGTCGCCCTCGCCGTCGCCGCCCGCATTGCGGCAATGTGGCGCCAACCGGATCGCCGCGCGGCCAAGTCCTCTGCGGGGTCGCCGTAAGGGCAGCGGCACCGTGCGCACCAGCATTCGCCGCTTCGATGCCGGTCTGAACAAAGTCGCGGCCTTCGCCCGGTCTGCTTCGGATTGCACGGTTACCCCACTCGATCGACGCGCCCCGTCCGTCGTGGGCTCATGCCGCGCGGTGCCTCGGGATCGATCGTCAGTCCAGGCGCTCGAGGCCATGGACAAGGCGTCCATGCCGGGCTACGAAAAGCCGGATTCTAGCCGATGCGCCGGTCACGCACAGGGCGTTGACAGGCGGACACGACGCGGCCCGCTGCCGTCGAACCACGACCGACTGCCCCGACATGCGGCAGACCATCGCGACGGGTCGACACGGAGTACACTGGGCCGCTGTCCGAGCGCGCTCCGAAGGGATCGAGCGTTCCCGAAGGACCATGTAACGACCATACAACAAGGTGCAGGAACGCACCAGGAGACCGCCCATGAATTCCAGGATCACCGCACCGACGCGCGCCGCAGGCGGGGGCCTGGTGACCCTCGTCCTCGCCGTTCTGGTGGTGGCGTTACTCTACGTCGGCGGCGAGTGGTTGATGACCCAGCAGGTGAAGACCGAGCTCACCGAACTCCTGCGGCAGGATACGCGCAGCGAGATCGAGGTCGACGCGGTGGCGATGGACGGCTGGCTCTTCAGCGGCCGGCGCTCGGGCAACGCCGCGGTCAGCCTGCCGCCGAACACGCGCGTGCCGGTGGAATTCACCGTGGTCGGCAATCCGGTCAGCGGCATGATGATCAACGTCGAGGGCGAACAACGCCTGAAACTGCGGCTGCAGGAATTGTTCGGAAACGTCCTGTGAGGCCGGAGCGCCAGGGGTTCCATCTACATCCGCTCCGAATTGAAAACCAGATCGATGCAGAACAACCGTTCCGGACCCTCGACCTGGACTTGCCGGTCGGCACGCCGGCAACAAAGCCCAGTGGTGTGGAAGAACGTCGTCTTCGACCCCTCGGTGATCCCCACATCCAGCGCGAGACCCTGGTCATCCAGCAGTTCGAGCAGGGTCGGCACCTCCTGCAGTGCGACCGGCCAGCGCCAGTGCTCCGGTTGCACGAAACGAAAGGCGCTCATTTCCGGGGCCCCGCGTTTTCGGGCTGGCGACAACTGGCGCATTGCCCGGTGCAGGGGGCACGCGACGCCTCCCCGTGCGCGGGTCCGGCGGAAAGCGGCCGCGGCGGGGTGATGAAGATCCAGTTCTTGGGTTTCTGAGTGCAGGACATCGGGCATTCTCCTTTGATTGAGGCAAAGGCCGTTCCTGCTGGCGGGGGAGGATGCGGCAACACCTGCGGCCTCCGGGCTGGCTGACGGCGGACGTTCCAGGAAGCGCCATCGGGCCGGCCGCCTCCCCGGAGGATCCAGGGCAAGGCACAGGCGAATGCTTCAGGTCACCCGAGTATCCGCGTTCAGCGGTGCTCGAGGTTTCCGGTATCGGCTTGGAAGCCCCGACATCCGGCTGGCATTCGCGCTGCGTCTTTACGAATGCCATTCATTCTCGTTTAACAGGGAAAAGTCAAGGGGGCGTTCGCCTTATCCTTGTTATTCGGGTAAAAGACGGTGGGTTCGCACCAGCGTTCGCGCACCCAATCCCGGATCATCGGGCTCGGGTAAGCTCAAGGCGATTGCCGGCGCAGACCGCAAGTAAAACGCTCACGAAGACCGTTTGGGTTGCCGAACAAGCGCATGTCGATCGAGGCCGATTCGGAATCCGTTCACGATGAGAGATGCCAAGGCGACCAGAGATTCTGGCCGCCTTGGCTAGCGACGAGGTCTTACTCGACCGCTAGAACTGATAGCGGGCCCCCAATTCGAAGCTTCGTTCAGGCCCGACGTAGATGCCTTGGCGCAATCCAGCGATATAGCGCTCGTCGGTCAGGTTCTTGACGGCGCCAAAAACGCTGAACTTGGGGTTGACGTCATAGTTTGCCGTCAGATCTGCCGTATAGTAGCTCGGCATCCGACCGCCCCAAACGCCCGTCTCCTCAGTCGTAAACTCCCGGGTATTCATTCCATCACCGTAACGGCTGCTCACATAGTTGACGAGCAAGGCGGTTTGCAGTGGACCCGACTGATATCCAAGCGTCAGATTGGCCATCCACTCCGGTGAATCTCTGAGGCGATTCCCTTTGAGTGCTTCACCCGGACGATCCTCACGAAATTCTGCTGTCGGTATCCAGGTGACATTACCATCCACATTGAATCCGTTGCCAAAATCATAACCCAGTGCGGCCTCCAGCCCTTGGTGCAGCGCGCTCCCCTCATTGGGATCCCGGATACCCGATACACCCGGATCCACCTGGTTGGAGAAATCCATCTGGAATGCGGTGACTTCGTAGTCCAAAGAACCATGGCCACCTCGAACACCCACTTCGATATTCACCGATCTTTCCGCTTCAGTTGGCATATCGTCCCCACCGACCACGCTGCCGACCAGTGGAGGTGCAAATGCGCGGTATACGCTGCCGTAGATCTGTGCGGCTGGGTTAAGCCAGTAGGTTGCACCAATACCGGGCATGTACTCGGTATTGGAGAATGTATCCGCAGGATCCGCGTTTTGCCGGTTGTTCCGCTCCTGTTCATAGGTTTCCACGCGCAAGCCCGTTGTGACCGAAAGCCGCTCGTTGACGTCGAAGCGGTTCTGGGCGAAGAGCGCCAGGCTGTCGGCGGAATCGACTCGGTTGCGATTGAGCGTCTGGTTTGGGTCCCTCGGCGTCGCACGATCGGCCCGGATCGTCTGATCCTGCATCTCTTCCTGCATCAGGCGCACTCCGAACTCGGCCTCGCTGGCTATCCCCAAAACCGAGTGATTCATCGTCAGGCGTGATTCGACGCCCACCCGTTCGAATGACCGATTATTACCTTGGACCTCGTCGAGGTAGTTCCACACCCTGAAGCCATCGGCGTTGGTCGTCGTTGCATTCGCGCCGCTACCGATCCGAAAGCGCCAGTAATCCCGACTCATCTCACTCCAATAGGCCACGGTCTTCAAGTACAGGTCCGGATTGATCTCCCACTCGTGATTGACATCGAAGGACCTGCGTTCGGTCAGAAAATAGTCGTCGGGAGCCGGATTGAACGTTTCACCCGCCTCGTACGCATCCGGAAAAAGGCCGCGGTAGGAAATGTTCGCGTCATTCTGGTAGTACAGGAATTTCGCGCCAATAAACTGGTTATCTCCGATCGCGCTGCCGGCCTTGAACATCAGGTCACTCATCGAATAGCCTCGGTCCATGAAACCATCGCTTTCTGCACGGGTGGCGATGACGCCAAATCGAGAATCACCGGAGGCTGAACTGGTGCCCATTTCAACGGTGGCTTCGCGGGTATCCCAGGAGCCGACTCGACCCATCACCGCGATGCCATCTTCCGGCGTTTTCGTCTGGTAGTTGATCACCCCGCCGATGGTGTTCGGTCCGTAGCGCAAGGACGCTGCTCCCTTGAGAACCTCGATGCCCTCCATGCGCTGGATCCGTGGGTTGTAGTAGCGAGCGTTCCCGACGAATATCCCGGGCTGAATGGGCACACCATCTTCCAGCACCAGCGTCTTGTAGTCTCCGGCGGTGAGGCCTCGAACACTGATGTTCGACACCACCGCGCTTTCTTCTTCCCCTTTGATATAGATTCCCGGTACGCGGCGCAGCACATCCGCAGTCGAGCGCGGCTGGATCTGATTGATCTGTTCCTCGGTGACCACGGTCACCGAACCCGGCGTGCGTGCGACGTCGGCTTCCATTTCGCCCACCACGTCAATACGCGGCAGCGTGAATACCGGCTCCTGTGCTATCGCAATGCCGGCGCTGCCCATCGACGATAGTGCCAGACCGACGGCAAGTGCCAACGGGGCGGGACGAAAAGGCGTGGGCGCGCCGGGCGCGCTCGAAACGGTCTTTGGGGTCATGACATTCTCTCTTGGTTGTTTCAGCGTTGTCTGGCTGGCTGAAAACCCAGGGACTGCATGACACCCGGACTTTTCTGGCTGGCTGTAGGAATAGGTTCGACAGGGATCCGGGCTCAAGGACGAGGTGGTGATCGAAATGGAACCCGGCGTTCCGCGCTATTTGGTCAGGATCAACTTGTTCTTGCTCGTCTGGCGCAACACGTACCACTCCCCGGCATGTTCGATCCGCAGCTGCCGCGCCGCCCCCAGCAGCCGGTCGCTGCTGATGGAAGGGACCGTTGTGGTCGATGGGGAGACGCGCGTCCGCTCGGTACCGGCGCGTGCTGCGTCGGGCGGGAATTGGCTGGGATCGGGGGGCAGGGTCATCACCGCAGCTCCGGTTGCGAGACGAAGGCGAGCCGGGCGACGCCGGCCCGACGCGCCTCGGCCATCACCCGGGCCAGGGTCTCGTAGCGGGTCTCGCGGTCGGCGCGCAAATAGACGGCCAGTTCCGGGTTCGCGGCCACCGCCGCGCTCAGGCGGTCGAACAGCGCCGCCTCGTCCAGCGGCTGGTTGTCCAGATACAGATGCCCCGCCGCATCGAGGGCAAGCGTCACGCTCTCGACGGTCTCGTGGCTGGGGGCGCTGCTCGCGCGCGGCAGATCGAGCTTCACCGAATGAGTGACCACCGGGGCGGTGACGATGAAGATCACCAGCAGCACCAGCATCACATCAACCAGCGGGATCACGTTCATCTCCGACATCGGCTCGTTGCTATCGCCCAGGCGTCCGAAAGACATGGCTCAGACCCCCTCGGCGACCGGCTGCGCGCCGTCCGCCGGCAACGACGTGGATTCGGCGCGCCGTCCGGCCATCCCCGGCGCGTGGTCGGAATGCATCAGGAAGGCGTGCAGATCGTGCGCGAAGGCCTCGAAGTCCTGCTGTAAGAGCCGGTTGAAGCGGTTGAAGAGATTGAAGAAGGCGACCGCCGGAATCGCGGCGGCGAGGCCGGCGGCGGTCGCGACCAGGGCCTCGCCGAGCGGGCCGGCGACCAGGTCCATCGAGACGCTCTCCATGATCGAAAGCTCGATCAGCGCGTTGTGGATCCCCCAGACGGTCCCGAACAGGCCGATGAACGGCGCCAGGCTGCCCACCGAGGCGAGCAGGGTCTGCCCGGCCTGCAGGCGCAGCTGCTGGCGATCCAGCGACTGGCGGATCATGCGGATCATGTGATCGTCCAGGCGCTGCTCGCCCTTGGGGCTGGTGTCGTGCCGGCCGGGATAGGTCTCGACCGCATGCCAGCCATCCCGCGCCATCAGGGCCAGCGGGCCGCGGCCGTCGACGACCGCCTCGTGCAGGCTGCGGCTGCTGCCGGCGTTCCAGAAGGCCTGCAGGAAGCGGCGGTTGGCCCGGCGCGCCTCGATCAGGCTGAGGCCCTTGGTGGCCGCAATGGCCCAGGTCGCAATGGACAGCACCAGCAGGATCAGGAAGACGCCGATCAGCACGACGTCGCCGTGATAAAAGACATAGAGGAGATTGAAGTCGGTCATCGCACAGGCCCCCTCGGGGCGGGTTCGGATTCGGTTCTTCGGTTCATCGCAGCCGAAATTCCATCGGCACGATCACGGAGGCGGCGACGGGGCGCGTCCCGCGTCGGGCCGGCTCGAAGCGCCAGCCCTCGACCGCCGCCAGCGCCGCGGCATCCAGCCGCTCGTGGCCGCTGCTCTGCTCGACGGTCCAGCTGACCGGGCGCCCATTGGCACCCACCGCGACCCGCAGCAACACCGTACCCTCCTCGCGCCGGCGCTGCGAAAGGCGCGGGTACTCCGGCGGCGGATTGTTCAGGTAGGCCGCGCCGAAACCCGGCTCCTCGAACGGCTCCTCGGTGTCACCCACCGCTTCCACCGGCACTGCGGGTGCCGGGGGCGCTGCGCGCGGTTCGGGATCGGGCTCGGGATCGGGCTCGGGATCGGGCTCGGGTTCGGGCTCGGGCTCGGGATCGGGCTCGGGTTCGGGTTCGGGTTCGGGTTCGGGTTCGGGTTCGGGTTCGGGTTCGGGTTCGGGTT
>PWGH01000194.1 GCA_003555285.1 Thioalkalivibrio sp. | reverse complement strand
GCCAAGGCGAGGTGTTCGACCAGCTCGCGCCCCTCGATCGATGCGTGGCCATCGACCGCGTGGACCTCGAGCAGGGGTCCCCCGGTGCGCACGAAGCTGCCGAGGACCGGGACGAGCACGATCACCACGTCCGCGGATCGGGCCGCGTCGACGAGGGCTTCGACGTCGTAGTCCACCAGCATGACCGGTCCTTCGGCACACTGGATCTGATCGGGCTCCCCCAG
The DNA here is from genome assembly GCA_003555285.1 of Thioalkalivibrio sp. Next base: position 4,247 of record PWGH01000194.1, on the reverse strand, counting down.
CGCTGCCCATGCCGCGCCTTGTTCGGTCGAGGCGCGCTCGGGCTGCAGCCGCTCGGGGTACTCCTGGTCGACAAGATCAAGGGCCACTCGTGACGTCAGAGCCAAGATGTTCTCCACTCGAACGGCGTGGACGATGTGGTTGCTGTACGCGGCAAAGGTCCCGATCGCCACGACGGTGATCACGAAACCAAGGCTGACGGCCATGCTCTTGAACTCGTCCTCCTGGACATCACGGGTGGCGTCGATCCCCTGCAGGCACAACAAGCCATAGGCGATGGTTCCCACGAAGATTCCGATCGTCAGATGGGTCGGCTTGTCCTTGACCAGGGTCCGCAGGATGCGCGGGGAGTACTGCCCACTGGCCAGCTGGATGATGACGGCGATGATGGTGAACACCAGTGCCAGCAGCGTGGTCACCGCAGTCACCGTCACCGAGAAAAAGGTTCGAGCTGAGTCGGCGGTGCCGTGGAAGAGCGGCAGCGGCCAGTCCTCCCACGCTACGTAGCGGTCTCCGAGCAGCACCGCACTCGCCACCGCTACCGCCACCGCGGTGCCCACCACAGGGGCGACCCACAGCTGGGTCGACAGCTGGTCGGTTCTCATCGATGGCAATCGGCGAGGCGGTGCAGGTCAGCCATGGCTACGCCTGCTGGCTGGTGTGCTGCCCGCACTCGTCGTTGGCCGAGCCACCGTTTGATGGGTTCGCGATCCGGATGCGGTTCCGCCACGCCGCAAACGCCACCACTCCCAGCACAACTCGTCTGATCCAGTGCATGGTCGTTGCTCCCTCGTCGCGGCCTTTAGCGCGAGTATAGGCCCGTATCCTGCCCCCGGAATCGGGATAAACCCGCCTCTGCGGGTAAACGATCCAGCTCGGGCTCAATCGCGTCGGGTCCGATCGCGACTTTCTGTTGCCTGGACTTCGGCTTGGCCTTTCAACGCCTCGTCAATGCCGCTACTGATTTCCTGTATGGCATCGCTAACGACCCCTTGACGAACAGAGCCTCCTTCGGCGGAATTCTTCCGCGGGATTACGGTGCCGGAACCTTCTTCTACTACCTTTTTTACCTCATCCCCAGCCGCCCGACCGACCGGCTGGAAGAGTTCCTGAAGCAGTTCGGCATTATTGTCCAGTGTTTGCAGGGCATGCGAAAGAATCGCGCTGACCTGCTCCAGCCGGACCTTCAGAAGGGCCTGAGCATGGACCCCGTTGAGGTCAAGATCCACATCGTCCATTGCGACCTGTACGCCAACGTCGATCTTCACCATCTTGGCCACCTCCGCTTTCAGTGAAACCCGTGCCTCGAGGTGACTCACGGCAAGATGTAGTTCATCGACATTGAGCGCCGGAATATCGAGCAGGACGTCGGGAGTCTGCTCGTCCTCTTGGTAACGGCTGCCAAACCGTGCCAGTTCCTGACGACTTTTCTGGTAACGAAACGGCGCTTCTTTGCTAGATCTGCCTGAGTCCTGCGGGGGCCATTGATTGGCAAGACGCTCCAACTGGTCCACAAAATCCATGATGCTGCTTCGAAACTGTTTGTTACCTTCCTGAATGCCGGACATCCACTCCGCCAGGAAATCTTTCCCGGTATCGGAGATCCACGGAATCTGACTGCAAAGGACTTCAAGCCGGCGAATCGATTCTTCCTGCACATTGCCTGCCGTGTCCATTGTGTTTTCCAGAACGCGCTTTTGAAAACTCATCAGTTGTCCGTTTAGGTTCTCCATCTCACCCTCGGTGTGTTCGGTGGGTTTGGTGATCTGGTTAGACGGCTGGCGCATCGGTCGCATCTGGGACTGCTACAAGAGGCATACATCTGCGCGCGAGTACGTGCGATTCCCGCTCGGCCTTGTGCCTGGCGCGCACTTGGCGGTGCTACGGATCCTGTCCCACAGCACGGCCATTGGCGCGAATATGGATCCGGAATCTGCCTCCGGAATCGGGACAAACCCGCCTCTTCTGGCAACGATCCAGTAGGACTGCGTAGACGAAGGCCCGAAGGGAATGTGTTTGCGGAATATCCTGCCCCGCGCACTACGCCAGATGGTTGGACGCGTTGTCGCCGCCCGCCAAGGTGCCATCCCGACCCTCGACCGCCGGTCGGGGCCGGCGGGTGCATCTAGCCGACCCGGCGAACGTTGCGCATGACGAAACCACTTTCGGGCGCCGCGGGCATGTCCGTCAGGTCCACGCTCAGGTCCTGTTCGGGGACCTCGTACTCCATCCCCTCCACCAACTGCCGTGTGGCGCGCTTCAGGATGACCATCGAGATCCACTCGCCGGGGCAACGGTGGTGGGTGTGGTGGTCGCCGCCGCCCTGGGGGATGAAGTTGTAGGCGCCGTGGTCCCACTCGCGGAAGCGGTCGGGGTCGAAGACGTCGGGATGTCGCCAGATGTCGGGGTGATGATCGGTGCCGTAGAGGTCCAGCAGTACCCGCGTCCCCGCCTCGAAGCGGTACCCGTTCCATTCGAAGTCGTGGCGGACGATCGCACCCACGAAGGGAAAGAAGGGATAAAACCGCCGAACCTCGTTCACGAAGCACTCAACCGTCTCGTCGTCGGCCCCACGCAGGCGTTCCCGGTGCTCGGGGTGGTCATGCAGCGCGAGCGCTGTGAACGTCACCCAGCGCCCCACGGCCACGGTCGGCCGGAGCACGTTGTTCATTTCGACCGCGGCGATTTCGGGATCCAGCAGCTTGCCATTGGGATCCCGGTGTTCGGCCACCGCACGCAGGGCACTGCCCTTCGGGGCGTTCAGCGTTCCGGCGCGGACCTGCTCGATCAGGCCGCCCAGCCAGGACTCTGAGCGGGAGCGCGCTCGCCGCCCCCGCCACTGCCGGTAGCCGATGCTCGCGGCGCCCTCGATCAGGGCCAGGAATTCATCGGTGCGCCGATCCACGTCCTCCTCCGGCAGCGGCACCGCTGCCCATTCACACACCGCCTCGGTGATGAGTCGGCTGCTCTCGTCGAAGAGCAGCACCTCCTCCTGCTGTTCCCAACGTTCGAGGTATTCGCGCCAACGCCGAGTCACGATATCGGCCATGTGCTCGATCGCCTCCGGCGTCATCATCGACATGAACATCGCCTTGCGATGGCGGTGCGGCTCGCCGTCAAGACCCTGCACACCGCCCTGCCCGAAGAGAGTCTTCTGCGCGAGGCTCGGGGCGGCGCCCTCGCGCTTGAACCGGTCGGTGTCGTAGAACAGACGGGCCGCCGCCTCCCCGCGCATGCAGATCGTCTCCTGCAGTCCCAGGCGGGTGCGAAAGACGTTGGTGTCGTACTGGCGGCAGCGGTTGCGAATGAAGTCGTATCCCTCCATCACCAGCGCCAGCGTGGCATCGGGAGATTTGTCGCTCGGCATTTCACGCATGAGCAGCCTCTCGGTCGATCAGGTGGCCGAATGCTTGGGCAGCTGGCGATCTCACAGCGCCTGCAGGTCTCCCCGTTTGAAACCATGCCCCTGTTTTAGTTCGATCAGCGTCCGTTCAAGGAGCCGACGCTGTCGATCTCTGCGGCGGTTCGCCATGAGTGAATCCCAGGTCTTGTCGCGAGCCTTGTCAGCGCCCAGAGTCGCGACGACCCGGTCCAGTAGACGTGCGCGTTCAACAGGGCAGCGTGCGGCTGAGGCTTTATCCCACGGGTTGCCCACCGGCCCGCATTCGGCATCGATGCCCTGCCCGGCCACCCCGGCTTGCCTTTCGGTGGCCCCCTCGATTGAATGAACGCAAGTTCCTGCCGACGGGGTGCTGATGAGCCGCGCGATCGAAGTGAAGGGGCTGGTCCGGGACTTTGGCGGCACCCGCGCGCTGGACGGCGTGAACCTGACCGTGCCGACCGGCCAGGTTCTCGGCCTGCTGGGACCAAACGGTGCCGGCAAGACGACGGTGGTCCGAACCCTGGCCACGCTGCTGGCGCCGACCGCGGGACAGGCGTGGGTCGGCGGCTTCGACGTCGTCCGCGAGGCCGCGCGGGTGCGCGAGATCATCGGCCTGACCGGCCAATACGCTTCGGTCGATCAAAAGCTGACCGGGCGCGAGAACCTGATCCTGATCGGCCGCCTGCTCGGACTCAAGCGCGCACACGCGAAGGCGCGTGCGGATGCGCTGCTCTCCGATTTTTCCCTCGAAGACGCCGCGCGCCGGCCCGCCCAGACCTATTCCGGCGGGATGCGCCGACGGCTGGACCTGGCCGCGAGCCTGGTCGGGCGTCCGCGCATCCTGTTCCTGGACGAGCCTTCCACGGG
>PWGH01000151.1 GCA_003555285.1 Thioalkalivibrio sp. | reverse complement strand
GGCAACAGCCGGGTGCGGATCCGCTTCGCCTGGGGCACCGATCTGGGCGAGGCGATGGACGATCTGCGCGATCGCCTCGCGCGCATCGGCAGCCAGCTGCCCGAGGAGGCCGACCGGCCCCTGGTGCGCCGCTTCGACACCCAGGCCTCGCCGATCCTGCTGATCGGCGTCGGCAGCAGCCTGGATCCGGTCCAGCTTCGCGGGCTGATCGACAACCGCATCGGACCGCGCCTGGAACGCCTCGCCGGCGTGGCCGCGATCGACATTCGCGGCGGGCTCGAGCGCGAAATCCGCGTCGAGGTGCTGCCGGAGCGGCTGCAGGCGCTCGACCTCGGACTCGACACCGTGCGCAGCGCGCTGCGCGACGCCAGCGTGATCGCGCCCGGCGGACCGATCGCCGAGGGCCGGCGCGAGTTTCGGCTGCGCACCCCGGCGTCGTTTCAGGACCTCGACCAGATCGCGGACACCGTGGTGCATCGGGGCGCGGACGGACCGATCCGCCTGCACCAGATCGCCGAGGTCCGGGACACCCATCGGCGGGTGACCCAGCGCTACCGCGTCAACGACGAGGACGGGGTCGTGCTGGCGATTCGCAAGCTCGCGGATGCCAACACCGTCGAGGTCGCCCGCAGTGTGCATGCCGAGGTGAACCGCCTGAACCGGGATTTTCCGCAGATGACGCTGCAGGTGGTCAGCGACGAGTCGAGGTACATCACCCGCTCGATCGACAATCTGGGCCGCGCGATCCTTTACGGCAGTGCCTTGGCCGTGCTGGTGCTGCTCGCCTTCCTGCGCAACCTGCGCTTCACGCTGGTCGCGGCGACCGCGATTCCGGTCGCGGTGATCGCCACCTTCGGGCTGGTGTATTTCGGCGGCCTGACGCTGAACCTGATGACGCTGGGCGGGATCGCGCTGGGTGTGGGCCTGATGGTCGACAACGCGATCGTGGTGATCGAGAGCATCGCCCGCAACCGGGAGGAGCGGCCGGAGCTCGGCATCGCGGAGGCGGCCGTCGTCGGCACCGGCCAGGTGTCGTCGGCGATTGTCGCGAGCACGCTGACCACCTTGGCGATCTTCCTGCCGCTGTTCTTCGCGCAGGAACTCGCCGGCCAGCTGTTCAAGCCGCTGGCCGCGGTGGTCACCTTTGCACTGGCGGTGTCGCTGGTGGCGGCACTGACGCTGGTGCCGATGCTGATGGCGCGCCGGCAGCTGAACCCCTCACCCGGAAGTCCGGCGCCGCAGCCGGCCCCGAAGCGACTCGAGCAGCACTACCTGCGCCTGCTGAAACCGGCGTCGGCCCATCCCGGCTGGGTGGTCGGGGCGAGCGTGTCGCTGTTGCTGCTCGCCGTGGTCGGCTTCCAGGGGGTCGGCACCGAGTTCCTGCCGGCCACCGACGAGGGCGAGATCCGGGTGAATATCGCGATGGAACCGGGCACCCGGCTCGACGAACTCGATCAGGTGATCCGGGAGATGGAGCACCGGGCGCATGCGGTGGTCCCGGAGATCACCAATCTGGTGACCACCATCGGGGCGTCGAGCTTCCGGGCCTCGTCGCCGGCGGCGGCGAACATGCGCATCCAGGTCGGGTCGCGGGATACCCGCACCCGGTCCAGCGAGGCGATTGCCAATCAGCTGCGCGAGGTCCTGGGCACCCCGCCCGGCGTCACCGTGCGGGTGCGTGCCTCCGGCGGTATCTTCCTGCGTGGCTTCGGCGGAGGCGAGGACGTTGAACGGCTGTCAATCGAGGTGCGCGGCTTCGATCGGGTGACCATGCATGCCGTGGCCGCCGCCTTCGGCGAGGTGATCGAGGCGATCCCGGGGGTGACCGACGTGCGCCTGGGCCGGGACGGCGGACAGCCGGAATTCTCGACCCGGATCGACCGGGCACGCGCGGCCGACCTCGGGGTGGATGTGCGCAGCATCGCCCAGACCATCGAGACCGCACTCGGCGGCGCCGGGGCCGGCCAGTTTCGCACCGGCGGCAGCGAGGCCCGGATCTGGGTGCAGCTCCAGGATGCCGAACGGCGGCGCCTGGATGAACTCCTGAACCTGACGCTGGCCGGGGCCGATGGCGAACGGGTCGCGCTGCGCAGCCTGGTGCATTTCGAACCCACGCTCGGGCCGGACAGCATCCAGCGCCGCGAACAGGGCCGGATCACCACCTTGTTCGCGAATATCGCGGATCGGCCGCTGGGGGATATCGGGGCCGACGTCCGCGCGGCCCTCAACGGGATTGCGCTGCCGGACGAGATCGACTACCGCGTCAGCGGCGACATCGAGGAACAGGAGGCGGCCTTCTCGGAACTGCTGCTGGGCACGCTGCTCGCGGTGCTGCTGGTGTACATGGTGATGGCCAGCCTGTATGAATCGCTGCGCGATCCGCTGATCGTGATGTTCTCGGTGCCGCTGGCGGTGATCGGCGTGGTGCTGGCGCTGCGCGTCACCGACACCACGCTGAACGTGCAGTCCCTGATCGGGGTGATGCTGCTGGTGGGCATTGTGGTGAACAACGCGATCCTGCTGGTCGATCGCATGGCCCGCCTGCATCGCGGCGAAGGCCGCGCGCTGCGCGAGGCGGTGCTGCTTGCGGCGCGCCAACGCCTGCGCCCGATCCTGATGACCACACTGACCACCATCCTCGCGCTGCTGCCGCTCGCCCTCGGCCTCGGCGACGGCGGCGAGGCCCAGGCGCCGATGGCCCGGGTGGTGATCGGCGGCCTGCTCTCCTCGACCTTGATCACCTTGTTCCTGATCCCGTCGCTGTACCTGATCGTTCATCGCGAGCGGCAGCTCGCGGCACCCCCGGACGCACACCATGCCGAAGCACGCTGAGCCCGATCTGGAACCCGGTCTGTGGCTTCGAGCGCGCGCCCGCGTCCGTTTGATCGCGCTCCTGCTGTGCGGGATCGGGTTCGGAATCTCGCTCGCGCAGGCCGAGCCGCTGCGCCTGTCGATCCCGCCCGAAACCTTCGCAGAATCCACCGCACCGGCGGCCTCGTCCGTGCAGGCGCTGTCGGTCGAGGACGCGGTCACCATGGCGCTGGAGCACAACCGCGGCCTGCGCGCCGAGCGCCTGCGCCCGGCGATCCAGGGCACCTTCGAGGCCCAGGAACGCGCGCGCTTCGATCCCGTGCTGTTTGCCGACTTCGAGCGCACCCGCGAGCAATCGGTGCGCCAGTTCGAGGAGATTCAGGTCCAGGAGACCTTCCGTTCCGACCGCGATCGGGCCGAGGCCGGCCTGCGCCAGACGCTCCCCACCGGTACGGACCTGACGGTGTCGGTCCGCACCGGCCGATCCGACAGCACCCGCACCGAAGAGCAGTTCAGCAGCCGCGCCGGCATCAGCCTGACACAGGCCCTGCTGCGCGGGGGTCGCATCGAGTCGAACCTGGTGAGCCTGCGCCAGGCCGCCCTCGACGTGACCGCCTCCGAGTACGAAGTGCGCGGCTTCATCGAGGGCCTGGTCGCCGATGTCGAAGCCGTGTACTGGGACGTGATCCTGGCCGACGAGGAAATCCGGATCCTGGAGGATGCGCTGCAGGTGGCCGAACGCCAGCTCGAGGAGACCCGGGCGCGCATCCGCGCCGGCGATCGCCCGGAGACCGAAGAAATCAATGCCCGGGCCGAGGTGGCCCTGCGCCGCCAGGGTCTGATCGATGCCCGCACCGCGCGGCTGCGCAACCAGGACCGACTGACCCGGCTGATCCGCCCCCCCGGGAGCGATTGGGATCGACCGCTGCGCGCCACCAGCCCGCCGGTTCCCGAGGCCCTGCTTCTGGAGCCGGTCGAGGTCTACGTCGCGCTGGGGCGCGATTACCGCAGCGACATCAACGAGACGCGGCTGCGCCTGCAACGCAACGATCTCGACGTGATCCAGACCCGCAACGGCCTGCTGCCCCGCCTGGATTTCTTCCTGACACTGGGCACCTCCGGCTTTGCCGACAGCTTCAGCGACACGATCCGCGGCCGCGACGGCGACGGCTACGACCTGCGCGCGGGCCTGTCCTTCGAACTGCCGCTCGGCCAACGCGCCGCCGACGCCCAGTTCCGCCGCGCCCGCCTGACCCGGGAGCAGACCCGCGAGCTTCAGCACAACCTCGAGCAGTTGGCCGTCCAGGACATCCGCGCCGCGTGGTTCGAGGTCGATCGCGCCCGCGCGCAGATCGCGGCACGCGAGGACACCGTGGCCTTGCAACAGGAACTGCTGCGCGTCGCCGAGATCCGCTTTCGCATCGGCGACGGCACCAGCCTCGCGGTCGCCCAGGCCCAGCGCGACCTGCTCGAAAGCCAGCGCAGCCGCCTGGCCGCCACCATCCTCTACCGCCAGTCCCGCACCGACCTCCTACGCCAAAGCGGCACCCTCCTCCTCCACCGAGGCATCGACACCCCCGGCCTCGAACCCCTCGCCCCCTGAAACAAACACTCCGGTGCTGCGAGGTGGATCCCAGCGGAGGGCGCAGCCCTGTCGGGTCGCGGTGGATCCCAGTGGAGGGCGCAGCCCTGTCGGGGGGGG
>PWGH01000187.1 GCA_003555285.1 Thioalkalivibrio sp. | reverse complement strand
TGCTCAGCCCCGGGCTGTCGTCGTATTGGCTGCGTCTGATCACCGCGGTGCCGACGCCGATCGCGCGCGCCCTGATCGAGGGCATGCGCCAGGATTTCGTCGCCGACACCGCCGAAATCCGCCGCCTGATGCCGCAGACGCTGCTCGACTTCCGGGCCTCGGTGCGCGCGGCCTTTGCCGCCGAGCGCCAACACACGGTGGCGGCCCGGTGGACCGAAGGGGCCTTCGCCTTTCGCGACTACCGCCCGGACTATGCCTACTACGCGAAACAGGCGAGCGGCAGCGCCGTAACGCCGGCGAGCCCCGAGGCCGTCTGGGACGTGGTCACCCGAATCGGCGGGAAAAACCGCTATTTCTACATGAATGGCCTGTGGAAAATCCGCGAGGTCTTCGACTGGCTGATCGGGGGGACCGGGCTCCACTACGGACGCCGCCATCCCCGAGACCTGCGCGTGGGGGATACCGTCGATTCCTGGCGCGTGATTGCTCTGCAGCCGCAGCGGCGCCTGACGCTGTTCTTCGGGATGCGCGCGCCCGGCTCCGGCGTGCTCGAGTTCGAGATCAGTCCCCACGAAGGGGGGACCTGCATCCGCGCGACCGCCTACTGGCACCCGGCCGGCGTGTGGGGTCTACTGTATTGGTACGCGCTGGTCCCGACGCACCGGTTCCTCTTCAGCGGCATGACCCGGGCCATCGCACGGCAGGCGCAGGCGCCAGCGCCCCACGCAAAACCCACGTCACCGCGGCCGGGGGATCCTGCAGGCGACGATCAATAGCGACCATGCTGGTGGGAAATATAATTCGACATCTCGACGAACTGCGCATTCATCCGGTTCAGGATGCTGTGCCCGACCTTCACGATGTTTTGCATCACTCGGTACACCAGCCAGGGATCGCTGTCGATCAGCGCCTCGAAGTCGTGCCGATTGAACGTGCACACCGTCGGCTCGCCGATCGCGCGCAGGGAAGCGCTGTGCGGGCGACCACCGACGAAGCCCATCTCGCCGGCGAGATCACCGGCCTGGAGCACGTGCAGCGTCACCTCTTCACCGCCCCCGACATTGCGGGTGACCGCAAGCCGGCCGGAAGTGATCACGCACAGGGCATCGCTGGTCTCGCCCTCCTGGAAGAGCTGTTCGTTATCGCGCAGTCTTCGGCAATGGGAAATCCCCGAAAGCCGGTCGACCTGCTCATCGCTCAGGCCTTCGGTGAGGCGCGAACTGCGCAGGTCCGAAAAGTTTTCGCTGTCAGCCATAACATCCCCTGGTACGGTGATTCGTCGGGCGACAGTATCCAGCCGGGGTCGCCAGAGTTCAATGCCCGCCTCCAGGAGAACGCGTGATGCCGTCGATCAAGACCCATGTGATGTTGCCTTCCGATCCGCAAACGGTGTTCGCGATGATCCGCAAGGTCGAGGACTTCCCCCAGTACACCAAGGCCGTGGAGGCAGTAATTCCGCTGGGAGAGGACCGCTACCGGTGGCAGGTACGGGTGGCCGGCGCGACCTATGAATGGGATGTGGAGATCATCGAGTGCGAACCGCCGCAACGGCTCACCTGGCACTCCCTGAGCGGCATCCGCAACACCGGGCGCTATCTGTTGGTGCCGGTGCCGGGGGGCACCGACGTTACGCTGGTGATCGACTACAGCCTGAACAGCCGGCTGCTCGATCGCACCGTGGGCCGCCTGGCCATTCCCATTGTCCGGCGCCTCACTGGGGAGATCCTGGAAACGGTGCGTCTGCGGCTGGCGGCGCAGACGGTCTGAGCAGGACAGCACCGGTCAGATCGAGATCGACCGCATTTGGAACGGGTTCCAGCACGGGCACGTTCGCATAGGGATCGGCATTCTGGGTGCGGTGCAGGGCGAACCCGAGGTACGCCAGGTTCAGACCCAGCAGCAGCAACAGCACCCAGCGGATCACGGCCGGACCCCCAGATTCGGCGCAGCCGGATCCCCGCTGCCCTGACCCGCATGCAACCACAAGCCGTCGAAGACCAGATCCGGCTCCACCCGCACCGGCCGTTCCAGGAGCCCGGCCAGAGTGGTCGCATCGCCCCCGGTCAACCACCACTGTGCGTCGCTTCCCGCGCCCGCCCCCACCCGCTCCACCGCCGCCGCCCACCCGTGCAGCCAACCCCGATACAAGGCCTCGGCAGTATCGTGCCCGGGCCGGCTGGCGCCGCCCGCAGGTGTGCCGTGGCCCCTCGGGCTGGCGGCGTCCGTTGGCGTACCGTGACCTCTGGGGTTGGCGTCGCCCGAAGGCATGGCATGATCGGATCGGCCGTCACGGGCTCGCCCGGCGTTGGGTGCGGTGGCGACCGACAGGGCCGCCCGCACGATGGTCTGCAACTCGGCGGGCAGCAGCGCGGTGACCGCGGACAGCCCCAAATGCAGGCCGGGCAGGATATAGCCCCCCTGGTGCTGGCCGTCAGCGGCGAGCAGATCCACGGTTACGGCCGTTCCAGCATCGATCACCACCGCCGGGGCCCGGCTTTGGGCCAGCACGCCGAGCAAGGCGCAATAGCGATCAACGCCAAGCTGCCGGCAGTCATAGGCCAGCGTTAGACCCCCGGGGCCGCGCGGCTGCGGCCGGACGGCGAACACCGGCACCGGACCGTGGCGCTGCCGGATCCAGTCGCACAGGATCTGCTCGCGCTCCGGTGGACCGACCCGGGCCAACCAGACCCGCTGCGGCGCTTGCCGCGGCAATGGTGGCGCGTCCGTGGACCACGCAGCATCGCCGCCCGCTCGGACGGCGCCCAGCGGGCTGCGCACCTGCCACTTCAGCCGGCTGCTACCCAGGTCGATCAGCCAAGTATCAGCCATCCCCGAGCCACTGCACCGAGACATCGCCGGAATACAACCGGGTAAGACCCTTCGGCTGCTGCAGCAACAGCGCACCGTCGGTGCCGTCGATGCCCGCCGCCACACCCTGTGCACCCGTATCACTCACCCGGATCCGCTGCCCGCGCAGGGCATCCAGGCACGCATATTCCTCGACAAAGGGCATCAGGCCGTGGCGCGCAAAGCCCTCCCAGGCCTGCACCAGCTCTGACAACACGGCCTCCAGCAGATCGGCAAGCCCAAGCGACGACGGTCCTGGTAGGTCCGTGAGGTCGGCCACCGCGCGATCCAGTCCCAGGGCCTGTGCCCCAGAGCGGTTCAAGCCAACCCCGACCACCACCGCCGCCCGACGGTCCACCCCGGCGCCGCGCGCCTCCACCAGGATGCCGGCGAGCTTTGCCTGGTCGGCGGTCACCACATCGTTCGGCCACTTCAGCCCGAAGCCGCGGTAGCCGCAACGGACCAGTGCCCGGGCGAGACCCACCCCGATCGCCAGGGTCAAGGCTGGATTCGGCCTCTCCCCCGGGCGCAGGGCACGGGCGACCGAAAAACTCAGGCTGGCCTCACCAGCGGAAATCCAGGCCCGGCCGCGTCGACCATGGCCGGCGGTTTGCTCGCGAGCGAGGCAGACCCGGTAGCGCTCCGGCACCAGATCCGGACACGCCAGCAGGTGGCGGTTGGTCGAATCCACCTGTGCCAGGCATTCCCCCTCGGCCCAGTGCGCCGGCAGGGCCTGTTCCAGCCGCACGGCCAGACCCGCCAACTGGTGGTGCCAACGGCGAGATGCTTCTTCAGACACGGAAGGCTAGACTGCGCGGATGAACGACCGCAATGCCGTGTACACCCTGCTGCACCCTGTTCTGGGCGTTGGATTGCTGCTGTGGGCCACCGTGGCCTCGCCCCAACTGTTTACCTACCAGGATGCGCATGGCGCCCGAGTGTACACCGACCAGCGCCCGGCGGAAGGGGTGCGCTACCAGGCCATCGGCGTACCCGAGACCCGCACCGGGGCCGCCCGCTCGTCGAGCCAGATCTTCGTGTACGAGGGCCCGGGCGGGGAACGCCTGGTCACCAATCAGCGGCAAGACCAACAGGCCCTGCGGCTGATCGCGACCTACGGGCGCCCGACGGCGTCCGTGCGCTGCCGGCTCTCCGCCGATGCGGTGATGCCGGTGGGATCCGGTCCCTTCGACGCGATCATCCTGCAGGAGGCCAGCGCCTGGAACCTGGATCCGCTGCTGATCAAGTCCGTAATCTGGGTGGAATCCTGCTTCGACCCGAAGGCGGTGTCGCGGGTGGGTGCCCACGGCCTGATGCAACTGATGCCGGGCACCGCGGCCGATCTCGGTGTCACCGACCGCTTCGACCCGGCGCAGAACATCCGTGGCGGTGTGCGCTACCTGGCCCAGATGCTGGAGCGTTTCGACCAGAGCTTGGAGCTGGCGCTGGCGGCCTACAACGCCGGGCCCGGTGCGGTCGAGCGGCATGCGGGCCTGCCGCCCTTTGCCGAGACGCGCCAGTATGTCGAGCGGGTACAGGGGCATTACCAACGCTATGCGGTGCCCCCCGCTCGCATCGAGATGGGCCCCATGGCAGCGGATGCCGCAGGCTCCGTCGGGCTCGACCGCGCACCGGCGGCCGAGCGCTGAGAAGCCGTTCAGCGGTCCCACATCACGTAG
>PWGH01000070.1 GCA_003555285.1 Thioalkalivibrio sp. | reverse complement strand
GTACGACTGGTTCGACGCCATCGTCACGGTGCCGCTGAACCTCTTCCACGACACCGGCATCGCCACCTAGATCTGGCCGCCGGGTCCCGATGTTCCCTGAGCTCGCTGTCCGTGAGCTGGTCGCGAACGAGCGGATCCACCGGGACTTCTTCGTGACCGGCGCGGGGCCGATGGTGGAGATTTTCGATGCTTGTATCGAGATCACCAACCCGGGCGAGTCCAAACCGCGAACGGGTCGATTGGTCGCCAAACCGACGATAGACGCTTTGGCGTTGTGACGCTATAATGTTTCCGTGTCACGATACCTGGAGCATGCCATGAGCGAAGCATCGAAGCGTTCTACGGTTTATTTTGATCCTGAGTTACACGCTGCGTTACGACTGAAGGCCGCCCATACGCACCGTTCCCTATCCGATATTGTCAACGACGCTGTTCGTGCAGCATTGGCTGAGGACCAGGAAGACCTGGCGGCGTTCGCGGAACGGGTTTCCGAACCAGTAATGAGCTATGAGGCCTTCCTGGATGATCTGAAGGCTCATGGCAAGATATAAACTTGTTTTCAAGAAATCCGTTTCAAAAGATCTTCAGTCAATTCCAAACAACGATGTTGCTCGTATTCTTCAACGAATAGAGGAACTGCTGGAGAATCCCCGCCCGGTCGGCAGCGAAAAGCTTTCCGGGCAAGAGCGATACCGGATTCGGCAGGGTGCGTACCGAATCCTTTACGAGGTGGCCGAGGATCTCTTGATCGTGACGGTTGTGAAGGTGGGTCACCGGAAGCTTGTCTACAAGTCCAGCTAACCAAGCCGTGCAATTGACGCTGTTTCCATTGCGAAACCATTCGAATGCCAGTGACCACCGGCGGGTGCAGATCCGGGATGATCCGGCGGTGCTGCGCCGGGTGCAGTCGCTGGATCGACGCATCGCGGGAATGGAAGAGACGGTGAAAGGGTTCTCCGAGCAGGACCATCTCAGCCGCGAGGCCCACCAGGCACTGGTGAAGGAGATCCGCGAATCGATCGCCAAACTGCCCGAGTTGGCTGAGGTGGCCGAGCAGGTCGGGGTTAGCACGGAGCACCTCCCGCGCGCACCCCGGCATTTGCAGTCGTTGGTCGAGGAGACCCGGACGCCACTGATGTCGGTGCTCGGCCCAGACCGTCAGCTGAAGGCCACGGCCGCGATGCTGGGTAACCGCCCCATTGACGTGACCGTGTCGGATGAGGGGTTCACGATCAACGAGCGCGCCCATGTCAGCCGTATTCGGGTGAAGGCCGCCGTGGCCGAGAGCGGCGAAGCGGGGTGCCACGTGCCGCTGGATGTCGTGTGCGGAATTCTACCTCCACTCGCCACATGCTCGGCCCAACATGCAGCACCCGGCAAGACTAAAGTGGACCCCAGTTCATCACCGAGTAGCGCCAGGCGGTGTCGGACACATCACCGGATGGCCGCTGTGCCTGGTGGCGATGCACGTACCCGACCATCTTGGCCACCTTGGGCAGGTGGTCGATGTCGTCGTCGCCATACTCGTCTTCAGGTGTTCGCAACAACGGGACGATTCAACGACCGGACGCCTGCCCGATGGACTCTTCCCCATCCTGTTTCTGGCCGACCGATCGGGAGGCGTCGTTGTCCCGCCACGCCTCGAGTTCCTCGGTGGACAGGTTGGCCGTGTCATGGAATTCCTCGAACATTCCTTGTCCCTGTGACGTGGTCGTTTGTCTCGGCTATTCGAAATCCACGACCGTCGTTTCCCCGGCAACCACGGAGGCACCATCGACGGCGTTGCCCAAAACTGCGAGCTCATCCTCAGGCGCTTCAAACGTTAACGCGAGGTCGTACGCACCTTCGCTCAGGAAGCCCACGGTATACCGGTATTCCCAGTCCTCTGTCTCTTCGACCTGAAGATACCGTACGTTCGCAGATGTCAATGAACCCTCCGCGGCGACCGGATCCGTCAGGTCGTCCTCTTCGAAGACGAAGACCGATAGTCCCGGACAAACGACTTGACTCGCGGTACAGGTGTAGTCCGTCGGGAACAGCGCAGGATCCACGGTTCCCGTGATCACACCGACCGCGTTGTTGTCGACGATCCGCAGGGCGCGCCGTATCTGGTGATAGCCTTCGAACCGGTCATGCTTGCGAATCGCTTTGCGCAAGTCGAAGTCAACGGTAAACGACGCGGACCCACCCACAGGGACCGTGAATCCGCTGACTAGCTGCAGTCCAGCGTTAAGACCGCCTGGAATGATCAAGTTCTCGGTGTAGTCGCCGAATTCGATGAACGAGCTGGTGGCCAAATTCGAGAGGGGTGGCGCACTGGCACCCGATTCAGGTTCCAGATAGAACCGGATCCAATCGTATTCACCGGCCGGAATCTCGATGTTCTCGAACAGGACCGCGGAGTCCTCACCCTGGAATGCGAGGAGATTAATCTCCTGTGCCTCTGTACTCGGGCACGATGCTGTTTCTGCGAGGTATGCCCCGTCCGTGCCCAGACAAATAACGACCCTGTCGCCGTCCTGAGGCTTCAGCTCGACGTACGTGAACCGGATAACCACCCGCGTTGCGTCGTCGATGGGCGCATCGGTCACGGCTAGGCTCATCAAGCCGGTGCCGCTGTCGGTGCTACTACCACCGCCGCCGCAGGCAACGAGGCCCAACGTGGCGACCCCCAATCCAACGAACTGAGCGAGATGCTTGAGGTCATTCATAGTCTATGTCCCTGGATTTTAATCAGCCGATACGATCTAGATCGTCCGGTACATAACTGCATACTCAACCCGCTACAGATCGTTGTCAAACGCGTCCCCTTTCTGGGTGCAACAGGAGAGGGCACTCCGGCGGGCAGAAGGTGGCCGCCATCAGCCAATTCCGTCGCGTCGCCTTCCCGGCCCAGTCCGCTTATCGACAAGGTTGCCCCCATGATCTGTGGATATCCCCATCCTGGCCATCTGCCGCATCCCCTGCCTCAAGGTCTGCCACCCAATTCCCGCATGCACAAGCGGCGCGAGAATCCATTAGAATCGGGCGCCTCTACGCCGATGCGAGCCCGCCAGGACATCCGATGACCCGTTCCCGACCCGACCAGGACTGCTATTTCTGCCGTGTTTCCGCCGGCTTGGCCGACCCGTTCATCTTTGAAAATCGCTCGTTCATCGGCCTATTCGACACTAATCCGGTTAATCCGGGGCATGCGCTCGTGGTTCCTCGGCGGCATGTGGTCTCCCTGTTCGAGCTCGACGAAACGGAGCAGTCGGATTACTTCGACGCCGTTCACGGGGTCCGCCAAGTCATCGAATCGACCGATATGGAAGACCTCTATCGGAACATGCTGAACCGCGACTACCTGCGCGAGCGACCGAAGGACCACATCGAAACGGTGCTGAACCTGCCCTTCCTGGGCAACCGGCCCGACGCCTACACCGTGGGCAACAACGACGGCCGGGCGGCGGGACGCAGCATCGATCACCTGCACGTGATCCTGCTCCCGCGCTACGAGGGCGACGTGGAGGACCCCCGGGGCGGCATCCGGAACGTCATCCCGGCTCGGGCGAAATACCATGGAGCGGCACGGGGAGCGCCTGTTGCTGAGGCACTCACGTCGGTGCGTTAAAAGGGGCATCGTTGAACGCGCCCTTCCGCGGGAGGAGATACCCGGCGCAGCTTTAACGCCAACGGCATCCCCTGTGCATCGGGTGGCTAGGAAATCGGAGCGCTCGGTGGACCCGTTCTATCAGCGGCAACACTGGATTACCCCAGTATGGCCTGAAGCGCCGGTTTCAGTTCCGGATACCGGAATTCGAAGCCTTCCTCCAGCAGGCGCGTCGGCATCATGCGGTTGCTGACCAGCAGGAGTTCGGACATCTCGCCGAACAGCAGGCGCAGCACCGGCTCGGGCATCGGCAGCAGCGTGGGGCGTTTCAGGACGCTGCCCAGTGCGCGGGTGAATTCCGCATTGGTGACCGGGTTCGGAGCGCTGGCGTTGTAGGGTCCCGAGGCCTGTTCGTTTTCCACCAGCCACTGGTAGATGGCGACGATATCGGCCCGGTGGATCCATGGAAAATAATGTTGCCCGGAGCCCAGGCGCCCGCCGACACCCATCTTGAAGGGCGGCAGCATCTTCGCCAGGGCGCCGCCGTCGCGGTCCAGCACCACGCCGGTGCGCACCAGGCCGACCCGTACCCCCAGGGCTTTCGCCTTCAGTGCTGCATTCTCCCATTGGACACAGAGATCATGGGTGAAACCGGGCGTCGGTGTCGTGTCCTCGGTGATGATGCGGTCGCCCTGCTCGCCGTAGTAGCCGACGGCCGAGGCCGAAATCAGAGCCTTGGGCGGGGTTTCCATCGCCCGCATCCAGTCCACCAGTTTGCCGGTGATGTGCAGGCGTGAGTCCACCAGGACGCGCTTGCGCTCCTGCGTCCACCGGCCGTCCGCGATCGACGCCCCGGCCAGATTGATGACCGCATCCGGGTTCGGCCCCGTGAGTTCGTCGAGCTGCTGGATGGTCGTCACGCCTGCAGCGACCTCCGGATTGCGCCGGCGGCTCCAGACAATGACGTCATGACCGTCTTGGGTCAGCTTTGGGCACAAGGCCTGCCCGATGAAGCCGGTGCCACCCGTAACCAGAATGCGCATAAGACCTCCTGCCGGTGGGGGGGAAGGGTTGCGACTCGCGAAGTCCGATCGAACTGCGACTCCCGGCTTTCCACGGCTCGGCGTCAGTCCATCCCGAACCGCTGAGGCCAGTCCTTGTACGGCATCTTGCCAGCTCCGTCGTCTTCACCGCCACCGCCCCAGCCAAACAGGCAGGCGATCATCGGGGAGCCCACCGTCGCCTGTAGGGTGGGCCAAGCGCAGCGGGCCCACCAGTGTGGCCCCGACAGCCAGGGTCAGCTGCCTGACGCGGCAGGAACAACTCTCCCGCCGCCGGATCAAAGTAGATAAGGCTGTCGCGCCGGCACCGTCCCCGCCACCGCTCGAGAACCCGCTACGGAGGCCCAGACGATGGCATACCCACAGCTGTTCACCCCCGGGAAATCGGATCGGGCACGATCCCGAATCGCGTGGTCATGCCGGCCATGGGCACGGTCTTGTGTCATGCCGATGGCAGCGTGTCCGAGGACCAGATCGCGTATTACGAGGAGCGAGCCCGGGGCGGCACCGGGCTCATTGTCACCGAGGTTCTGGCGGTGGAGAACGAACTGGGCCGGGCGGTCTCGGTCCAGACCCGCGTCGATGACGACCGGTTCATCCCCGGGCTCGCCCGGCTGGCGTCGACGATTCGTCAGTACCCCACCCGCCTGTTCGGCCAGTTGCACCATGCCGGAAACCAGTCCAACAGCCAGATGACCGGCGGCAAGCAGATCGTTGCCCCGAGCGCGGTGACGAACGAGGCAGTGGGCGAGGAGCCCCGGGCACTCACTGGCGAGGAGGTGAAGGCGTTGGTGGCGAAGTTCGTCGCCGCCGCGCTGCGGTGCCAGATCGCCGGTTTCGACGGCGTGCAGTTGCACGGCGCCCATGGCTACCTGATCAATCAGTTTCTGGGCCCCCGGAGCAACCGCCGCGAGGACGAATACGGTGGCAGCCTGGAGAACCGGCTCCGCTTCATGACGGAGATCGTGGAAGGTATCCGAAAACGCTGCGGGGAGGACTTCCCGGTGATGGTCCGCTACAGCGCCGACGAGTTCGTGGTGGGCGGGATCACGCTGGACGAAGGCACGGCCATTGCACGCCACCTGGAGTCGATCGGGGTGGCCGCGCTCGATATCAGCTGCGGGGACGAAAGGTGGCGATCGTCGGCGGCGGTCCCGGTGGCATGGAGGCCGCTCGGGTCCTGGCCCTGCGCGGTTATGCCCCCGTGCTCTTCGAGAAGGCGAGCGAGTTGGGTGGGCAGCTCGTGCCCGGCTGCATGCCGCCGGGCAAGGAAT
The DNA here is from genome assembly GCA_003555285.1 of Thioalkalivibrio sp. Next base: position 12,731 of record PWGH01000070.1, on the reverse strand, counting down.
CCATTGCCTGGTACAAGGACTACCTGGTCGGAGAGTTGGACCGGCTGGGTGTCGAGACGCGCCTGAAGACGCAGGCGACCCCGGAGACGGTGAGGGCTGAGAATCCCTATGCCGTGCTGGTGGCGGTGGGAGCCGTGCCCGTGGTGCCTAGCACGATTCCTGGGATTCCGGGCGAGGGTGTTTGTTCTTTTCTGGACGTCCTCCGGGGGCACCGGCTCACTCTACGGGCACAAGGGCGTGGAGAGGAGCATTGAGCAGGAACGATTGGGATGGATCTGTGCCCAATCTAGAACCAGGCCATTGCCAACGAGCCCTCCGAACGGCGATTGACTTGCCAAGTGACAGGTGCCGGACATGCCTGAACTTCCCGACGTGCAGGTCTTTAAAGAGTATCTCAACGCGACGTCGTTGCATCAGCCGATCGCGAATGCCGAGGTGCGCCGCGACGATGGTCTCAGGACGGAACACCTATTTTTGTCCGAAGTGCCAGACGCAGTAACCACTGACGGAAGGCCGCCATGCCGATTCACAACAAACAGGTTGCGGAGAAGTTCCACCGATTGGCCGACCTGCTCGAAATCCAGGGGGCGAGTCCGTTTCGCGTACGGGCCTATCGGACGGCCGCGCAGACCGTCGAATCGCTCCCTCGCGAAGCTCAGGAAATGCTCGAAGACGGCGAGGACCTTTCAACACTGCCGGGGATTGGCGCTGACCTGGCCGGAAAGATCGAGGAGATCGTGAAGACAGGCGAGTTGTCGCTGCTGGAAGAGACGGAGCGGCAAACGACCTCGGAACTCAGTGATCTGATGAAGCTTCCCGGGGTCGGGCCGAAGCGCGTGAAGGCGATCCACGAAGCGCTGGGTGTCCACTCGATTCGCCAACTCCAGCAAGCGGCTGAATCCCACAAAATCCGGCACCTCGAGGGCTTCGGCGGCAAGACCGAAGAGAAAATCCTTCGGGAAATCGAACGCCAGCAGGATCGCCAGCAACGGCCAAAGCTTTCCGAGGTCGATCCCATTGCCCGGTCGCTCGAGAACTACCTTGCCCGGGTCGATGGCGTGAAGAAAGTCGTGGTCGCAGGTAGTTTTCGGCGACGCAAGGAAACGGTCGGTGACCTGGACATCCTGATCACCCGCAGGAAGAACTCCCCGGTGATGGATCGGTTTGTCGGCTACGACGAGGTCGATGAGGTGGTCGAACTGGGGGAGACCCGTTCCACGGTGATCCTGCAATCGGGCCTGCAGGTCGATTTGAGTGTCGTTCCGGAGGTTTCGTACGGAGCCGCGTTGTACTACTTCACCGGGTCGAAGGAGCACAATATCGCCGTTCGCAAGATCGCGCAGAAAAAGAACCTGAAGATCAATGAATACGGCGTGCTCAAGGGCGACGACCGCATCGCCGGCACGACCGAAGAGGAGGTTTTCGAGCAGGTGGGCCTGCCGTTCATCCCGCCGGAACTCCGCGAGAATCGTGGCGAAATCGAAGCCGCGAAAAAGGGCGCGCTGCCGAAGCTGATCGAACGTAACGACCTGCGAGGCAATTTGCATACACACACCAGTGACACCGACGGCAAATACACGTTGAGGGAAATGGCCGAGTCTGCCAAGGAACTCGGACTTGAGTACCTGGCTGTTACCGATCATTCGAAAGCCGTCGCGATAGCCAAGGGATTCGACGAAAAACGGCTGCGGAAACAGATGGAAAAGATCGACAGGCTCAATGCCGAGGTGGGCGGCATCCGCATTCTCAAGGGAATCGAAGTGGACATTATGGAAGACGGTTCTCTTGATCTCGAAGACGGCGTGTTGAGCGAACTGGATATTGTGGTCGGCTCGATTCATGGAAAATTTGATTTGTCCAGGGAGCGGCAGACCGACCGGGTCATCCGGGCGATGGACCACACTTGCTTTCATATTTTGGGTCATCCCACCGGGCGCCTGATCAACGAGCGGGGTCCTTATCCGCTGGACATCGAGAACGTCATGGATGCCGCACTCGATCGCGGCTGCTACCTGGAGCTCAATGCGCAACCGGATCGATTGGAACTCCATTACGCCCATTGCAAGTTGGCGAAGGAGAAGGGGCTGAAGGTGGCCATCTCGGCCGATGCCCACAGCAAGACCGATTTCGAGTTTCTGCGGTTCGGGATCGACCAGGCGCGGCGCGGCTGGCTTGAAGCGGACGATGTGTTGAACACTCGGAGTTGGAGTGACCTGAAAAAGCTGCTGAGACGGCGCTGACGCCCATGGTGATGCCAACGGGTCGGGCCGGCATGCTGACACCGATCGCGCTGTTGCAACCGGTCGGTGTGGGCCACTCCGTTGTGTTAGGCGCAAATCCGGGCAGAAAGCTCGCCGATGCAAGGGCCGAGGCCGTGCGAGTCTTGAGATGGGTGGGTTGGCGGGGCGATCAACGCCGGATCACCAGACGTAACCAGCACCTTGACCCATGACGCAGAAGGGCCGGATACTGTTCGCTAGATCACTGAATTCACGCTAATTAGTATTGACGGACTGGGGGCTTGAATGCCGGCGCTGGATTACAACGCGATCATGCAAGCGGTCGTGAACATCGTTCTGATCCTGCTTCTGGCCTGGATCGCGTTGCTGCTGCTGGACCGGGGCATTGTCCGCCTGCGCCGGGTGATGGCGCAGAAGAGCGATGCGGCCAATGAACCGCCCTCCGAAACTCAGAAGCGCATCGATACCCTGACGCATCTATTGCATCAGGGCGGTCGGTTGATCGTGCTGATCCTGGTCGTGCTGGTGGTGCTGAGCCAACTGGGGGTGCCGATCGGTCCGATCCTCGCAGGTGCCGGGGTGGTGGGGCTGGCGGTGGGCTTTGGGGCCCAATCCCTGGTGCGCGACATCATCGCCGGCTTCTTCATCATCCTGGAGAATCAGGTGCGCCGTGGGGATGTCGCGGTTGTGAACGGCACTGGCGGGCTGGTCGAAGAGATCAATTTTCGCACCCTGGTGTTGCGCGATTTGACCGGTACGGTGCACATCTTTCCCAATGGCGCCATCGATTCGCTGAGCAACATGACCAACGAATGGTCCGGCTATGTGTTCGAACTGGGGGTCGCCTACAAGGAGAACACCGATCGGGTGATCGAGGTCATCCAGGCCGTTGGTGCGGAGCTGCAGCAGGATCCCGTGTTCGGTCCCTCGATCCTCGAGCCGATGGAGGTCTTCGGGGTCGATAAATTCGACGATTCCGGGGTGGTGATCAAGGGCCGGATCAAGACCCGACCCATTCGCCAGTGGGCGACCGGTCGCGAATTTCTGCGCCGCATCAAGCTGGCCTTCGACGAGCGTGGTATCGAAATCCCGTTTCCCCACCGCACGCTGTATGTTGGGGCCGCGACCCCGCCGTTTCCTTTTCAAATGCTCCCCGAGGCGCATTCACAGCCCGCGGCGGACCGGGATTCGGTCGCGGACCAGGGGCGCGGACGCGGTGGCTGATGGAGCCGCGGTGCGCAGCGACGACGGCGTCAGTGTGGTCCAACGCGATCCCCTGTTCCGGTACGCACGCATCGGGCCGGAATTTCCGGGTGTCCCGGTACGTCTGACTGTTGATCCCAAACATGGAGTTCCGCCATGCGTTTCACGCCTTGGTTTTGCCGGCCCGGCGCCGTGACCCGTGCGTGTCACCGTCTGGTAGTGCCCCGATCTGGATTCGGCATGGCCATGCTGGTGCTTGCGGCGCTGCTGGTCGCCACACCGATCGACGCGCGCGAGCGCCTGGAATACCCGGAGTGGTTCACGCAGAGCTTCTACGACCTGCCGGGCGATCTCGACGACGCCATGGCGCGTGGCAAGCGGGGCATCGCGCTGTTCTTCAGTGCAGAGACCTGCCTGCACTGTGTCGCCATGGGGCGCAGCACCTTCCAGGACCCGGATATCGTGCAGCGCCTGTCCGGCCAGTTCGACGTGATTGCGGTCGACGTCTTCAGCGACGTGGAGATGGTCGGGCTGGACGGTCAGATGATCCGGGCCCGCGACCTGTCCGAGCACGAGCGGGCGACCTTCACCCCGACGCTGCTGTTCGTGGATCGCACCGGCGAGCGCATGTTGCGCCACGTCGGTTTCGTCGATGCCGAGCGCATGCACGTGATCCTGGACTATCTGGAATCCGAGGCTTGGCAGCGGGAGTCCCTGCGCGACTTCGCGGTACGGGTGCAGGAAGAACGAGAAACCCCGTCGCCAGCGGGTTCCGTGGCGCAAGCCCCTGGGGCCGCGGTGTCCGCGACCGCCATCGCCGGCTTCCAGCAGCCGCCGGCCGATCTTGCGGCACAGCGTAGGGCCAATCCGCGCCCGTCGCTGGTACTGTTCGAGCGCGGCGGCTGCGAGGAATGCCGCCGGCTTGGCGAGCAGATCCTGGAGCATCCGGCGGTGCAGGAGGTCCTCGTCGGCTTCCACACACTGCGCCTCAATACCGACGACCCCGACATCGCGGTGCTGCCGGACGGCCAGCACGGGCCTGCCGGGGTGCTGGCCGGGGAACTGGCGCTGACCCACCGGCCGGGACTCGTGTTCTATAGCGAGGATGGGGAGGAGGCCTTCCGCATGGACAGCACCTGGCTGATCGATCACTCGGGCCAGTTACCGGACGCCACCCGGGAGGATCTACTCCAGGCCTTTCTCGCGCGGCTCGACTACGTGTCCAGCGGGGCCTTTCGCGACTGGCCGCAGTACCAGCGCTGGCGCGCCCAGCGGGACCGCGAGGAATAGAACGCCCGCTCAGCGCGCAGATCCCAAGATTGCCATGCGTGGATGGGGTGCGCCCAACGGGCCTACCGACGCCGGAACAAATCCACCTGAAGCCGGGTAGTGCACCGTAATGGTGCGCGCGGAGGGGGCAGGTCGTGGCCGCGTTCGCGGCTGCGGCCTCACGCCAATGCGCGTGCAAGGCGGCCGAACAGGGAGCGGAGATCAGCGCTGAGGCCGCAAAGGCCCATCTCGCCGGGGCCATTCAAACGCACCCGTGGGACCCCGGCGGGTGACGCGCTGCCACTGGCCGGAATCTTGCTTAATCTCCAGCCTAACCGATTTTCCGGACCCGGAAACGGGTTCCCACCAACAGGAAGGTACCTCATGACTGCACATTCCACTCGGGCCGCAGCGATTACCGCCATCACCAGCCGTCAACCCATGGCGGTCGAGTTGCCGCTGCCACTCAGTAAAATCTGGGCGAGCGACGTGTTCAGCCTGGCCAGGATGGAAGAGTCGCTGTCCAAGAGCGCCTTCAAGGCGATGAAGAATACCGTGCAAACTGGTGGCCCTCTGGACCCCGCCACGGCCGATGTCGTCGCCGCGGCGATGAAGGAATGGGCGATGGCCAAAGGCGCCAAGTTCTTCTCGCACATCTTCTACCCGATGACCAACATCACCGCCGAGAAGCACGACGGGTTCATCCTCACCAATGCCGACGGCGGGGCCATGACCGAATTCACCGGCAGCCTGCTGATCAAGGGCGAACCGGACGGCTCCTCGTTTCCAAACGGCAGCCTGCGGATGACCAACGCCGCCCGCGGCTACACCGCCTGGGACCCGACCAGCCCGGCCTTCATCATGCACACGGCAAACGGCGCCACCTTGATGATTCCGAGCGTCTTCATGTCCTGGACCGGCGAGACCCTGGACAAGAAGATTCCCCTGCTGCGCTCCAACGCCGCGATGAACAAGGCCGCGCAGCGCGTATTGGCCCTGATGGGCGAGACGGATATCGCGCCACTCAATTCCAGCTGTGGCGCCGAACAGGAGTATTTCCTGGTCGATGCCGGGCTGGCCAATAGCCGCCCGGATCTGCTGCTGGCCGGACGCACGCTGTTCGGCGCGCCGCCGGCCAAGGGCCAGGAATTCGACGACCATTATTTCGGTGCCATTCCCGAGCGGGTGCAGGTCTTCATGCAGGACCTGGAAGACAAGCTGTACCGTCTGGGGATCCCGGCCAAAACCCACCACAACGAGGTGGCCCCAGGCCAGTTCGAGATTGCCCCGTACTTCGAGGCGGCGAACGTCGCTGCGGACCACCAGCAGCTGATGATGACCCTGCTGAAGAGCACCGCGAAGGCCCACGGCTTTCTCTGCCTGCTGCACGAGAAGCCCTTCGCCGGCGTGAATGGCTCCGGTAAACACGTCAACTGGTCGGTCGGCAACGCGACCCAGGGCAACCTGCTCGATCCGGGCAGCACCCCGAACGACAACCTGAAGTTTTTGCTCTTTTGTGGTGCAGTGATCCGCGGCGTGCACCGTTTTGGACCGCTGCTCCGGGCCGTGATTGCCTCGGCCGCCAATGACCATCGGTTGGGCGCCAATGAGGCACCCCCGGCCATTCTGTCGGTGTATCTGGGCGACCAGCTGGAAAAGGTCTTCATGGACATCAAGGCCGGCAAGCTGGAGGCCGCCGCCGAGGGCGGCATGATGGATCTGGGTTTGTCGCAGATCCTTCGTTTCGAGCGCGATCCCGGCGATCGGAACCGGACCTCGCCTTTCGCCTTTACCGGCAATCGCTTCGAATTCCGCGCGGTGGGTTCCTCGGCCTCCGTCTCCGGGCCGCTGGTTGCGATGAACACCATGCTCGCCGATTCCCTGAACTGGATTGCCGACAAGTTGGAGAAGACCCTGCCGGCTTCGGTGAATCAGACGGCGGCCGTGATCAGTGTGCTGAAGGAGTTGATCGAGGATCACGGCAATGTGGTCTTCGGTGGCGATGGCTACTCGGCGGAATGGCACCGGAAGGCGGTGGAGGAAAACGGCCTGAAGAACATCCCCACCACCGCCGATGCGCTGCCGGCGTTGTGCGACCCCGAGGTGATCGCGCTGTTCGCCGATACCGGTGTCCTCAGTCCGGTCGAGCTGCAAAGCCGTTTCGAGGTGTACTCCGAGCAATACATCCTGTCCATCGAGGTGGAATCGAAGCTTGTGGTGGAGATGGTCAAGACGCAGTTCTACCCGGCGGCCATGCAGTACTTATCCTCGCTGACGGCCACCAGCCTCAACCTGTCTCAACTCGGCATTGCCCTCGATGACGACACGGTACGGTCCGTGAGCGCCAGGGTGGATGCGATGATGAAGGGCGTCACCGCGCTGTCGAAGGCCATGGCCCGACACGAGTTCAGTTCGGTCAACGAGCACATGCACCATTGCGCCTATGAGATCCGTCCGTTGATGGATGCTGTGCGGGTCGAGGTCGACCAACTGGAAATGGAAGTCGCCGATGAACTCTGGCCGCTGCCCAAATACCGGGAGTTGCTGTTCATCAAATAGGTCCAGGGCGAGGGCGGTGGGTGCGCTGCACTGCACCCACCCTACAGGCCTCCGGCCGGTGGGACCGGTCCCTGTAGGATGGGCCAAGCGCAGCGGGCCCACCGAATTGTTCAGGCGGCTTCGACCGGGGTTTGTGCCCAGGCGGGGAAGGGGTCGGGCAAGCCGGTCCAGCCTTCCGGTGCCAGGGTCATCTCGTTTTCCGTCAGCAGGCAGGCATCGAGCCGGGCGCGCAGCGCGGGCTCGTCCATGTCGATGCCGATCAGCACCAGTTCCTGGCGGCGGTCGCCCCATTCGGCGTCCGATTTTTCGGTGATGCTGGAGCGATACGCTTCGTCTTCCGGCCAGTGTTCTTCGTCCACCGCGCTCCCCCACAGGCCGGCGGCTCCGTGTCGGCAGGCGCCGCCGGCTTGGGACCAGGAGCCGGCGATCGCCATGCGGGTAGCCAGCCAGAACCAGCCCTTGGAACGGATCACGCCGGGCCATTCGCTGTGGACCAGATCCCAGAAGCGCTGTGGATGAAACGGCCGCCGGGCGCGGTACACGAAGCTCCCGATGCCGTATTCCAGCGTCTCCGGCACATGGGTTCCGCGCAGTTCCTGCAGCCAGCCCGGCGCGGTGGCGGCCTGCTCGAAGTCGAACAGGCCGGTGTCGAGCAGCCGATCCAGCGGCACGTGGCCGAACTGCGCCAGTTCGATCCGCGCCCGCGGATTCAGTGCCTGCAGGATCGACATCAGGCGCGTCACATCGTCCGGCTCGACCAGATCGGCCTTGTTCACCACGATCACGTCGCAGAACTCGATCTGATCGATCAGCAGGTCGACGACCGTGCGATCGTCCGCGTCCCCCAGGGACTGCCCCCGGTCCTGAAGGTCGTCCTCGGAGCCGTAATCGCGCAGGAAGTTGAAGGCGTCGACCACCGTGACCATGGTATCCAGGCGGGCGAGGTGCGATAGCGAGACCCCGTCCGTATCCTCGAAGGTGAAGGTCTCCGCCACCGGCAGCGGCTCCGAGATCCCGGTGGATTCGATCACCAGGTAGTCGAAGCGGCCTTCGCGGGCGAGCTTGGTGACCTCGATCAGCAGGTCCTCGCGCAGGGTGCAGCAGATGCAGCCGTTGCTCATCTCGATCAGCTTCTCGTCGGTGCGCGAGAGTGCGGCCCCGCCGTCGCGTACCAATGCCGCATCGACATTCACCTCGCTCATGTCGTTGACGATCACCGCGACCCGATGGCCCTCGCGGTTGTTCAGGATGTGATTGAGCACGGTGGTCTTGCCGGCACCGAGAAAGCCTGACAGCACGGTGACGGGCAGGCGGTGATCTGGGGACATGGGTGGCTCCGAAGGCTGGTGGCGTGGCGCCTCGGCGCGGGTGTGCCGGGGTGCTCGAGGTTCATGTTGGGCCGTGGCGTCGGGTCGTTCGGGCAACGGTGTGCCGGGGTGGGTCTCTCGGGTCGGCGTGGGTCTGGTCGGGGTCAGGACGCCCAGAGGGCGTCCAGGGACATCATCACGCGGGGTCCGTGTTCGGTGGCCACGTCGGGTGAGCGATGAATCAGGCCGCGTCCGGTGTTGCCTTGCCACAGCGAGCCCTTCAGCAGGGCCAGCGCAAAGGGCGGGACCTGTCCGACCTCGGCGCCGGGTTGCATCAAACCCGATTCGGCATCGGGAAGGCCGCCGTTACCGGGTCCCAGGCGGGTGCGATCGGCCCCGGCGTCGTCGAGCCACTCGGTACCCGGACCGTGCCAGGTGCAGACCAGCCGGATGCCGGTGCGGTCGACATGAAAGCGCGGACACATCGGCTTGTGCAGGACCTCCAGTCGCAGTGCGACGGCGGGGCAATCGAGCAACTGGGTATACACCTCGATGCTCCAGGCGATGTCCTCGAGCAGGGCCTCTTGGTGCGGTCCGGCCGGGAGCCGGAGACCGGGCAAGGGCGCGTCCGCGGGAACCGATAGCGACTGGCCAACCCCGAGCTGTTCGGCGCAGGTGGCAAGATAGGTTGTGATACGGGGGTTCGGTGCCCGCCGGTAGTAGGCGATCTGCACCTCGGGATCGAAGATATGCGTCAGCCCACCGAGGGTATCCGCGATCCAGGTGTGGGGTGGCGGCTTCTGCGAAGGCACGGCGGCAGCAAGGACGGCGTTCATCGACACTCCGGTACGCAGCGCCGGTAGCGCCGGCATGTATATGCAACTAGGTTGCATTATTGGGGCTCTGCGCTGTCAGTGCAACCGATGGGTGCGCGCCCGGGTGAATGTGTGCCCGGTGGGTATCGTACATCGAGGGGTGGTGCGCCCGAGGGCTCAGGGCCGCGTTCAACGGTGCCGCGCCGCGTCGGTCAAGGGCTGCAGCTGGGACACTGGCCCTGGATGGTCAGCTCCGCACGTTGATACCGGTAACCGGGCGGTAGCGTGACGGCCAGCACCGGTTGCAGTTCGTTCAGGCAATACACCTGGCCGCATTCGGTGCAGTGGAAATGGGCGTGCCCGTGCGCCTCGCGGTCCGCTGCATTGAAGCGCCCGACGCGATCCTCGGCCGTGATCTTGTGCGCCAGCCGCTGCGTTACCAGCCAGTCCAGCACACGGTAGAGCGTGACCCGGTCGATATCCTGTCCCTGATCGTGTGCGGCCTGCTCGATCTCCTGATGCGACAGCGCGCGGGGGCTCGCGAGCAAAATGTCCAGCACCGCGAGTCGCGCCGGCGTTGCCCGCGCGCCCACGCCCTTCAGGTGGTCGCGGGCGCCGGTCGATGGGGGGGTGGGCTTTGTCATCGTGTTATTCGATCATTGCCGGAATAGCAATGCAATTCGTTTGCAAAACGAGAGCAGAAATGGCCCAATCGGCGCCAAGCGTAGGGAGGGCCAAGTGCAGCGGGCCCACCAGGAGTGCCCGGAGATCAAGGTCAAGATCCAGGGCGGTGGGTGCGCTGCGCTTCACCCACCCGACCGGTTAGCTGTCGATGGTCATGTCCTGCAGGCTGGTGCGCAGGATATGGGCAGAGGCATCGAGCCCTTGGCGTTCGACCTCGCTGGCCTCGGGCGGGAGGCGGTATTCGACGCCATGGGCACCCACGACGCAGGGCACACTGAAGCAGACGTCGCGTTGCCCGTAATCGCCGTCGGGATTGACCGAAACCGGCAGGACGCTGCGCTGATCTTCGAGGATCACCCGGACCAGATAGGCAATGACCAGACCGATCGCGGTGTTCGTGTAGCCCTTGCGCGAGATGATGTCGAAGGCGGCGGTGCGCACGCGCTGAAACAGCGCATCCATGGGTTTGGGCTCGAAGCGTCGGTCGTTGATCGTGTGGTGCATGATGGACAGGCCACCGATCATCGCGCTGCTCCAGATCGGTACCTCGGAATCGCCGTGTTCGCCCAGGATGTAGGCATGCACTGAGCGCGGATTCACCTGATAGTAGTCGCCAAGCAACGCGCGAAAGCGCGAGGTGTCGAGCATGGTGCCGGTCCCGATCACCCGGCGCGCGGGGCGCTGGCTCAACTGCTGCATCACATACGTCAGGATATCGACCGGGTTGGTCGCAATCACCAGGATCGCCTCGGGTGCATGGCGGTCGAGCGCCTCGGCGATCTCGCGGAACACGGCGGCGTTGCGGTTCAGTAAATCGAGCCGGGATTCCCCCGGTTTCTGATTCACGCCGGCGGTGATCACGATCACCTGGCAGTGCGCAAGATCCGGGTAGTCCCCCGCGCGAACCGACACCCGGCCAACCAACGGTTGGGCGTGCATCAGGTCCATGGCCTCACCCTCGGCACGCTGGTGGTTCTTGTCGACCAGGATGATTTCGCTGGCCAGTTGACGCTGGAACAGCGCGTAGGCGGCCGCCACGCCCACATTACCGGTGCCGATCAAACCCACCACGGATTTTGCCATCCAACTGCTCCTGTCCGGAAACCTGAAGTCGCTTATCTGGCCTGACACACTGCACCTTTGTGCCGATTGAGCCGGATGAAGGTCCAGTGTCGCGATCTGTCCGACTCGATACAAGGCGCCGTGGAGTGGGCGCGGGGCCATTAGGGGCAAGGTTGAGGGTGGTCAATGGGTGCGTTGCGTTTCCCCCACGCTGTAAACCCCCAGCCACCCACCCTGTCGGGGGGGGATGGCTGGGGGCGGGCGGGTCTTATTGTGCGGCGGCCCTGGCGGCTTCGAGCCAGCCGTCCACGGTGTCGCGATTCGCGGCGATCCATTCCTGGACCAGTGGGCGCACCATGGGATCGGTCAGATCCTGTTCACCCATCGTTGCGTCCACCTCGCTGATCCATTCGATGGGCAGTGACACCCGGCGGAAGAGTTCGGCCGCTGCCGGGTTGTCCTCCAGGAATTCGTTGTTGGCGACGACCTGAATGTCGGCGGCCACGAAGCCCATTTCGATCGGGTCGGTCACCGCACCAGGAACGCCCTCGGTACGCTCGGCCTCGTCCTCGACGATGCCCGGGGCGTTGATCCACATCACGTCTTCGCCGGGCGTCAGTGCCAGCAACCAGGCGCTCGGACCCCAGGTGTAGTACAAGGCGGAATCGCCGGCCTGGATCCGCGACAGGGCCTCGGCGAAATTGGCGGCATACCCGGCGTCGATATGGTTCATGTAGTCGTTCAGCTCGAACTTTTCGAACATGGCGTTGATCCCTTCATGGCAGCCCCATCCGGGCGGGCAACCGAACAGGTCGGCCTTGCCGTCTCCCGTCGCGTCGAAGGCGGCGCGCACGTCGTCGCGCTGGAAGTCCGTGATGTTGGTGATTCCGTAGCGCTCGACCGACGCGGCGTCGACCAGGTAACCCTGGATGCCGCAAGCCGGGCAGAGCGGATCAAACAGGGTGCCGACGTCATCGAAATGGTCCGGCAACTGGGGCTCGTGCAGCGGGAACCAGCCGTTGGGCCAGTAGTGGGCGTCACCCTCGGAAATCGCCAGATAGGCCACCGGGTTGGAAAGCGAAATCGGATTCTGCACGGTGTAGCCGAGTTCCTCGAGCAGCTCCACGAAGACCCAGCTGACCGGTACGGCAGAGGTCCAGCTGGCGACGGCGGGTTGCACGGTAACCCCGTCGCCCGGTTGTTGCTGCGCATGGACGGAACCTGAGGCCGCCGCCAAACCGAGCGCGATGGCGGAGGTCAGGGCGAGGGTCTTCAGCTTCTTGCCGGTATGGCTTTCGATTCCTGTCATTTTTCTATCCTCTTGTGGGGTTGGATCATGCGGTTTCCGCTGTACGGTCGCGCGAGGTGTGCTACGCACCCAGCATCCGCTGCGATCTCTCCTGGTGTATTCAGCGGTGTCGATCACCTCCTCGTTTGGTCAATGTGTCTCTGGAAAGAGCGCCCATCAGTCCGCCTTGTGCCGCACGCCGGGAGCCTTTTCACCCAGGCCTTGGGTCAGGCGGTCGAGGACCATGGCCAGCAGGACGATGCCGATGCCGCCGACAAAGGCCTGTCCGATGTTCAGGCGCTCC
>PWGH01000087.1 GCA_003555285.1 Thioalkalivibrio sp. | reverse complement strand
TGGAAGTCATGGATCGCCTCGACCGCCTGTCCGGCGGTGACTTCGATGCCCCTAAGCCAATGGGGCGCCGTCTGGAGGTCGTTGCCGGTGAACTCGACGTCGTAGGTGCCGGCAGGCACCTCGTAGCGACGGGGATGGCCTTGGCCGTTGCCGATCCTGGTCGAGCCGAAGTCCCGGATCAGATCGGTTTCGGTCGCCGCGTCGACGACACGCACCCTTCCGGCGATCGGCCTGCCGTTGTGGGTGACGCCAAGGCTCAGGGAGCCCAACTGGAAGTCATGGATCGCCTCGACCGCCTGTCCGGCGCTGACCTCGATGCCCCGGAGCCAATGGGGTGCCGTCTGGAGGCCGGTGCCGGTGAACTGGACGTCGTAGGTGCCGGCCGGGACCTCGTAGCGACGGGGGTGGCCTCGGCCGTTGCCGACCCTGGTCGAGCCGAAGTCCCGGATCAGATCGGTTTCGGTCGCCGGATCGACGATGCGTACCTGTCCAGCGATGGGCTTGCCGTTGTGGGTGATGCCAAGGCTCAGCGTGCCCGGTGTGAAGTCGACGATCCGCTCGACGGTCTCGTTCGGACCGACCTCGATGCCACGGAGCCACTGGCCCTCGATCTGCAGGTTCCGGCCCTCCAGCCAGACGTCGTAGGTCCCCGGGGCAACGACGAAGTCCCGGGGATTGCCGTGGCTGGTCCCGAGCCACCCGGCCGGCCCGTCGCTGCCGATCAGTTGCGTGCCGCTGCTCGCATCGACGATACGCACCGAACCGCCCTCGAGCGGCACGCCATGGCTGGAGACGCCCAGGCGCAGTCGGCTCGGCGAGAAATCGAAGGTCCGGGTCTCGCGGGAATCGGCCGTCAATTCCAGTGCATCGTGACGGGGCTCGACGCCCGCCTCGTCGATGCGCGCGGTGAGGCTGTATTGGTCGGCCGGCAGCCATACGGCGCGCGGCATGCGCTCGGCCGCTAATGGCATCTCGAGCCGCTCGCCCGCTTCGCTCTGGATCACCACCGACCCGGCATGCGGTTGTGCATCGACGGTGAGCGTCAGTTCCAGTCGGCCGGCCGCGAAGTCGGCTTCGACCCGGGTGGTTTCGCCGTCGGTCAGGACCACGTCGTGCAGCGTCTGTTCCATCGGCCAGTCGAGCCCCTCGGGGCGCACGACGAGTCGATAGCTTCCCGCGGTGAGGGCCGCCGCCACGAGTCCGTCCCCCTCGCGGGGCGCTCGGGTGGTCACCTCGGCCGAGTGTTGGTCGTCGGTGGGGTGGATGTGGACCGTGGCCGGGATCCGTTCGCCGTTCAAACGCGCGGCCACCGCCAGCATCGGGGCGGCGGGTGCCAGCACCGTCTGCAGTGCCTCGGTCAGTTCGCGGGTGTTGTCGGCGGCGACGTAGCGCCCGCCGCCGGCCTCGGCCATGCACTGGAGTTCGGCGGTGTCGACATCGCCCATCGCAAAGCCCACCACGTGCAGCTTGAAGTCGATGTCCATCGCCGCCGCGTCGCGCACCGCAGCACAGGGATCGCCGCCGCAATTCTCCAGGCCATCGGAGATCAGCACCACCGACGCCGCCCGCTCGGACGCCATCAGCCGCTGCAGCGCGTAGTCAACCGAAGCGGTGATCGGCGTCATGCCGCGCGGATTGATCGCCTCGACCCGCGCGATGAAGGCCGCCTTGTCCAGAGGGCCCAGTTCGATCAGCGTCTCGATGTCGTTGCAATCGCCGCGGCGGGTATGGCCGTAGGCCACCAGCGCCGCCTGGGTGGAATCGGGAAGATCGCCGATCACCTCACGCATCACCTCCCGGGCCACCGTGATCCGATGCCCACCCTCCATCTCGGCCCACATGCTGCCCGAGGCATCGAAGATGAACACGATGTTCTGCCCGGGCGCCGAAGCCCGATCCTCCGCCTGGGCGGCCGGCAGCAGCAGGAGCAGCAGCAGGGCAAGCAGGCCCCAGGACCAGGGTGTGGCCCAACGCGTGGGTCGGGCGATGGGCCGGGCCAGGCCTTGGGGCCTGCGTCGGGGCATCGTTTGAGGCATCGCATCGAGGAACGGTCTGGGCAGCTTCATTCTGATCTCTCACAAGGTAGGGGCCGTGCCACAGCCGACCCAGCGGGTCGGCTCAAGGAAGACGGTGAAAGGGCGCGTTGACCAGGGGCCGCGTTGAACCAGGAGGCACCATGCAACGGGGGCGCGAGGCGCTCGCAAACCGGCGAGGTCAATCGTCCACCACGATCAGGAAGGCCTCGGGATCCGGAAACAGGTTCAAGATCGGCAGCCAGGCCGTCCGGTCGAAGCGATCGAGGTCGAATCGGGGTCGCGGCTCCGGTTCGGCCGCGTCGGTCTCCCAGCTGAGCCGGCCGCGGGATTCGACGCCGCCGGTGCTCAGGCGAACCGGGCCGTCGTTGCGCAGGGTGGCACCGTCCCAGGCCAGCGCCGGCTGGTGATGCACGCCAAAGGCGGGGCCGCGATGATCCGTCGGCATCAGCTGGGTCAGGTCGACGGTCCCGTGGAGATGGCCATCGTCGCCCGAAAAGCGGCCGGTCAGATCGAGCGCGGCGATGCCATCGCTGAGCCGCGAGACCACGACGCCATCGGTACGATTGACCCAGGCCGGCAGGTGGAAATCGCCCAGGATCGTGAAGTCGCCTGCGGGCCCGCCATGATCGGGTGCCGCCGGTGTTACCGCGAAGGCCAACCGGCCCTCGGCGCCGATCGGCTGCAACGCCGGCGGAAGTGGGAGATCGGCCAGTGCTGACGCCGGCAGATCGAGCACCAGCGTGCCCTCGGCGTGCTGCCGGGTGCGATCCCATTGGCCCTGAAGGTTCAGCAGCGTTCGGGCCAGGCCCACCCGCGCGACCTCGACCCGATAGGCCTCCCCGTTTGCGGTCGGTTGCAGCGTGAAGGTCGCGGCAAAACGGATCGGCTCGGGGGCCACGACCGACGCAGGGGCCGACGCGGGAGCCAGCGGCGGCGGCGCCCCCGAGGCGGCGTGCGAGGCCGTCACCAAAGCCGTCTGCGGCGGCAGCGGGGTCAACCACAGCCCGAGCGTGCCCTCGAGACGCGCGAGGCCACCCTGCGCGGCCTGTGCCACGCGCATCTCGAAGTCGATGCCGGCCTCGTGGACCGGCCATTCCAGCGCATGCACGCGGGCGTCGACGGCGCCGCGCAGAGTGCCTTCCTTGCCGGGTGCGATATTCAGCAGGGCGAAGCGCGCCCCGAACCGTTGGTCCTCCGGTAGCAGGATGGTCGCGTCCGCCTCGACATGGCGAATCCGCACCCGGATGAACTGCTGCTGGCTCGTCGCGAGGATTCCATCGAAGTCGACCCGTTCGGCGGGTTTGGCGGGTTCTGTGCGGGCCGGCGCGGAAGAAGGCCTGGGATCCTCGGTCATCGCCGGCGCCGGCGCCTTGGCCCACGGCGCCTCGTCGGGCGGAGTCTCGGACGGCAAGCCTCCCAGGGTCCAATCCGTGACCTCGGAAAAATCGACCTGCAGGTCGCGCAACAGCACTGAGCGGATGTCCAGATCCCCGCCCCACAACAAGGGCCACAGGTTGACCCGGGCCCGAGCCTCGCCAATGCGGATCCTGTGGCCATTCTCGATGCTCATGCTGAATTGGCGCAGCCCGACGCCATCCAGATACAGCCGGATCTCCTCGGCGTCGATGCCGTCCGGTTCCGCTTCATTGAACATCGCCAGCGCAATTCGCGTCTGCGCCTGCGCGGTGACATTCAACAGCAACACTGCAGACCACCAGAGAAGACCCGCCAGACCTGCGAGGACCAGGGTGACTTTCAAAGTGGTCTTCATCTGCGGTTGTGTCCGATGGGGTGCAGGCCAGGATCATACTGCGAAGGCGGCCTGTGATCGACTTTATTTTACCTTGTAAAGCGCCGACGGACGTCGATCGGGCGAAAAAGCGTTGACAAGTTGGCGAGGCCTGGTACTAACATTGCCAACGATTGGTCCTTGGGGTTCGAGATGCATCGGCTTTTTCTGCTGTTCGTGTTGGTGGTCCCGGCGCAGCTGCTGGCGAGCCCCTTGCTCTTTCCGATGGTCGATCTCGATCGCTGGGGTTATATCAATCCGCAGGGCGACTGGGTCATCGAACCGACCTACGCCTGGACCACGCCGTTTCATCAGGGGCTCGCGGCGGTCACTGAGGACGGCGTGTGTTGGCGCTTCATCGACGCCGACGGGGCGCCGGCCTCCGAGCCGCAATTCTGCGGACAGGGTTGGTCCCGCGGGGCCCTCGACACCGGACAGATCATCCCGCAGTCCGCGGTGGCGCATTATTCCGAGGGCCTGGTCGCGGTCGTCGATGCGGGCAGCGTGGTCTACGCGGACCGCGAGGGTGCGATCGTGATCGGCGGGGACTACACCGCGGCGTATCCCTTTGCCGAGGGCCGGGGCCGCATCCGCACGCGCGAGCACACCTTCGGCTTCGTCGATCAGGACGGCACGCTGGTGATTCCGGCGATCTACGAAGACGCGCTCGATTTCTCCGAGGGCCTGGCGGCCGTGGCGGTCCGCAATGCCAACGGTCAGCGCCGCTGGGGCTACATCGACCGCGACGGCGCCTGGGTGATCGAGCCGCAGCTGTACCGGGCCCAAAGCTTCTCCGAGGGCCTGGCGACGTTCGAGACCGACCCGGCCTCGCACCGCGACGGCCACTACGCGGCGGCCGGTTATCTGGATCCGACCGGGGCGATCGAGATCAAGCCGCGCTTTCGCTCGGCCGGCCCGTTCCGCGAAGGGCTTGCGCCGGTGCGCGATGGCCGCTTCCACGGCTATATCGACCGCGACGAGAAGCTGGTGATTGCCGCCCGCTACACCGAGGCACAGCCCTTCGCCGAGGGCCTGGCGGTGGTCAAGGACGACAGCGGCTGGCACTTCATCGACACCGCCGGCGAACGCGCCTTCGCCCACCCGATGCTCGACGCGGTGCGCGAACTCGGATCCTTCACCCACGGCCTGGCGCGCGCCGTGTTCAATCTGCGGCCCTCGGGGTTCTCGATGAGCCTCGGCTCGGGCGACACCAAGGTCTTCGACAACGCCTATTACGGCTACTTCAACCGCAACGGCGAACTGGTCGCCGTGCCGTCCGAGGCGCAACGCGCGACCTTGCTCGCGCGGGTCGAGGCGGCCGAGGCCGCCGCCGCCGAAGAGCAGGCCCGCGCCGAACAGGCGGAAGCGGCGGCGCGCGAAGCGGCGCTGGCCGGGTGTGCCCAGGAGATCGTCTATGGCGATCCCAGCTTTGCCAATTTTCTGGAGTTCAGCTTCGAGGGCAAGGTGCGGCGCCTGCACTTCGAGGCGATGGAGGTCGAACAGGTTCGAGGGCAGTATGACATCCGGGTGCCGCGCATCGTGATCGGCGAGCCCGCCGAGCGCCGCGCCTGGGTCAATGCCGGACCGGCCTCGGCGAGCCTGTCGCCGGCGATGGGGGGGACCTTGCAGGGCTCCCCGATCGGGATGCACATCGTGCTCGAACCGGGCGCCAGTTTCAGGAGCAACCAGGCGCAACTGCGGTTCTGGGTCTTGCCCTCGCTGGACTGTCTGCAGGAGGCACCCGGCTTTCCCTCGCCGCGCGATTTCTTCGACCACGGGAAGAGTGACTTCGACGTCACCTGGGACAAAAGCCCGTGGCTCACCTTCGATTCCCGTCTGAAGGCGGCCGATGCCACGCTGCGCCTGGTGGTTTCGACCCCGGCACGACGTCCGCCCGCCGATGCGGCACCCGCCGCCGCGCGCTACCTGGACCCGGATGCGGTCGAGGCCCGCGGCACGGTCTACGCCGGGCTGGATGTGCTACATGTGGAACCGGCGCAGACGCGCGGCCAGAATCAGATGCGGTCTCCGTTCACGCTGCCGCTTCCGGCCACCGGCGATCGGCTCGCCCGGTTGATCCGGGAGGGTGCCGAGGTGTACGAATTCCAGGTGCTCGAGTCCGATCTCATCGTGGTCGATCAGCACCGGATCACGCCCGAGGCGGGCGAGCGCGACGAACGCCGCATCTTCGAGGTTCCCTTCAACCCGCTCGGCCAATCGCTGGATGCACTCGAACTCGACACGACGACGCGGGTCGATCGCTTCGTGATCAGCCGGGTGAGCCACGGGGCGCTGCCGCCACTGCGCCTTGCGGCCGAGACCCCCGTCGACACGCCGCGAAGGCCGGCCACGCTGGCCCTGGATGCGCTGCCCGCGACCCTGCCACCGGTCCGCCTGAACCGGCTCGAACCCCTGGCCATCACCCTCGGCGATGATCGGTTGCACATCCGGCTCACGCTGCGCAGCACCGTCGTAGAGGGGCGTGCGCTCCTTGAACACGTGCAGGAATGGGAAGTGCTGCCGGCACCGTCGGCCGCCGAGGCGCAGATCATCGAAGAGATGGGTGCCGAGGCCTACCAGGCCTTGCAAACCTTGTTTGCCGAAGAGGCGGATTGGCCGTTCTTCTGGGTGAACGAAGACGAGCGCACCGCCTTCCTGGGTTGGATCACGCCCCTGTTCGGCGCAATGGGCGTCCCGATCGAGGATCTCCAGACGGTTCGGGAAGCGGAAGACGCCTTCGAACTGATGGAGGAGCTGATGGACGATCACCTGGGCGAGGCGCTGGTCGAGATGGCCTTTCTGGTCTTCGAGGACCGGCACCTCAGGGGTCAGGCCGAAGCGGCGGCAACGGCCTCGCCCGGCCCGACCGTGCTCATCGATCCCGCGACCGGGTGGCCGGTGACCCGCACCGAGCGCCTGCCCACCGATCGAGAGGGTCTCACCCTGGAGGTTGCGGTCGCGTATGGCGATCCGGTCATGCGCCTGCAAGCGCGCAATGAGGCGCAGGGCGCCGATACGCTCGAACTGCCGTTGCCCGAGGGCCTGTTTGATGCCCGCCAGGTCCTGAACCTGATTCCGTTCCTGAACCTGGTCGAGGGTGAGCCCCAGACGCTGTATTACTTCGACCTGGCAGCCCATCAGCGGGTCGTGGCCTCCAATGCCGGGACGTTCTACACCGCCCACCTGGAACCGCGCGTGAGCCGGCTTTCGCTGGCCCTGGAAGGCCGCGAGACGCTGGCGTCGGCGGATGGGGACATCCCGGTACTGCGTCTTGGGGCCACGCTGGTTGGCTCCCTGCCGCCGCCGCTCGGCCGGTTGCTGGAAGAACGCCCGGTGCTCGATGCGCAGGGTGCCCAAGTCTTCGAGGTACTGGTCCGCGCCGAGGCACCACACCATCTGCTGCGAATCCGGGTCGGCGATCAGGAGCTCCGGGTCGATCTCGAGGATCCGGCGGCCGTGGTCGAGGCGGCCGTGACCGGAATGGCCGAGACCGGAGTGGGGAGAACGCGATGAGCACCCCCTCGCCCTTGACGGGCGCGCCGACGAAGCCGTCGTCGTCCACTTCCCTGGGCAAGGGTTGTCTGCTGGCCGTGCTCGTGCCCGTGGCGATCGTCATTCTGTTCATCATCGGGGTCATGGTCTTCGCCGCTGTGCAGGCCGGGTCGGTGGTGAGCCTGCTGATGCTTCTTCCCCTCCTGCTGTTTCTGGCGGGGCCCGCGATGGTGTACGTCTACCTCAGACGGCGGAAAAAGCTCCAGGAACAGAAGGCGGCCAACCCCGAGGCGCCGTGGTTGTGGCGCGAGGACTGGGCGCAGCGTCAGGTCCGCTTCAAGGAAAACGACTGGTTCGTCCGCTGGATCATCGCCGTGATCTGGACCGGGGCCTCGGGTGCGCTGGTTTTTTCCGGCGTGCACGAGGCGCTGGAACGCGCCGACTACGGCCCGCTGCTTTTCTTTTTGCTGTTCCCTGCGGTCGGCCTGGGAATGTTCGTTTGGGCGATCCACGGGACCTGGCGCCATCTGCGCTATGGCCTGTCCACGTTCGACCTGAGCGAAAGCCCCGGCGTCGTCGGCGGCTACCTGCGCGGGCAGGTGCGCAACAAACTGCACCTGCGCTCCGGTGACCGGGTGCGGGTGCGCCTGACGAACTACAAGCGCTACACCTCGGGTTCGGGCAAGCGTCGATCGACCCACTACAAGGTGCTGTGGCGTCAGGAGAAGGATTTCGGCGTCGAGACGCTGTCGCGCGGCCGCGGCGTGACCGTGATCCCGATCGAGTTCTTCATCCCGCGCACCTGCGGAGAGACGCAGGTCTTCGGGCACGAGGATGGCGAGCTGTGGCGCCTCGAGGTCTCGGCGGCCGTGCCCGGCGTGCGCTACGCCGCTCATTTCGACGTGCCGGTGTTCCGCACCGCCGAGAGCGACTCGCCCGAGGCCTATCGATTGACCGAGCTTGCCGAGAAGCAGGTGCTGACGCAGGCGCGCCCGCCGGCGACGGCCGCACTGATCACCGCCACGCCGACCGGCGGCACCGAGTATTCCTGGGCGCCGAGCCGACCGAAGCTGCTCAGCTTCTTCCTGGGTCTCGGGGTCCTCGCGGCCGGAAGCTTCGTCTACCTGTCGCTGACCGGCGTGGAACTCGGCGCCTCGGAACAAGACCAGTTCATGGGCCGGGTCATCTTCGGGCTCATTGCGCTGGGCCTGATCCTGGTGATCGTCGGCCTGTGGACGAACACCTCGCGCCTGCTCCTGGAGCCGGGCCGGGTGCGGATCCGCAAGCGGCTGTTCGGCCTCGGGGACTGGAAGGAATACCCCGCCGCGGACATCAGCGATGTGCGATCCGTCGCGGTCAGCTCGTCCAAGAAGACCAGCCAGTTCAAGATCCAGCTGAGCCTGCCCGACGGCAAGATGATCCGGGTCGGCAACGGCAACGACAGCTACGCCGGCGGCCAATGGCTCGCCGCCCAGATCAAGAACCAACTCCAGTCCTTGGTGCGATAAGCCAGTTCTTGGGGTGATAAGCCAGTTCTTGGGGTGATGAAAGTGGGCGCAGCGCAGCGCACCCACTATGGCCCTCGGTGCTTCCCGGACGGGCCCGCTGCGCTTGGTCCACTCGGTGGTGGCCCAGTCGACGGATCCTGCAGGGATAGCCACACCGTTTCTTGTTCCAGCGCCAGGCCGCAGGCGCGCAGTTCGTCGAGCAGGTGCGCGACCTCCGGATCGAGCGGTGGTTGGCGCTGCGCCAGACGGCGGGCCACGGCATCGAACCGCGGCCGGTTCTCCTGCCAGATTTGCGCGTTGCCGAATCGGTGCAACAGGTCGCGCCAACCCGGCATCAGCCAGAGGCGCACCGGATCGCACGCAAGCTCGAGCAGGCTGGCATAGTTCTGCAGGCCGACGGCGTCGTAATCGGGAAAGTGCACGATCTCCGGAGCCCGCTGGCGTCGAGCCAGCCAAGCCAACTGCAGGCGCGTCAGGTTCCCGCCGTAGTAGACCAGCGAACCCGAGGCCCCCGACGGTAACCAGTCGATCCGTTCGAACACGGCCAGGTTCTCGACCAGCCAGAGGGGTTGGTCGGTGCACCAGTCGTCGTCGGGCGTGATCGCCACTGCGGCGGTGCCGGCCACCCGGCACCACGCGGCGACGTCCAGGCGCCCCTGGCGCGCACTGTGCCACGCCGCATCCGGGGCGATCGCCTTCACCAGCAGGTGGCTGCGGTCATGCACCTGGCCCCCCGCCTTGGAGTCCCGGGCCTGGGCGATATTGCGGCTGCGGCCGGGGATGGCCTCGGGCAGTGAATCCACCGCCCCCGGAAGCAGGCGCCGGAGTTCGAGTTCGATCGCCTCGGGCCGCACGATCTCGTACACCGCGCCGCGCCCCTGGGTGCTGAGCCGAATCGCCCCCTGACTGCGCTGCAGAAAGCCCGCCAAGGCCTCGCGCTGGGCTGGGGTGAATTGCGAGGCGGGCACCGGCACGGCGGACCGATGCAGCCGGCTCAGCGCCGCCGCGAGGGGATTGCTCATCCCACGGCCGCCGCCTCCGCGACGTCGGTCAGCGGCTCGAGCACCTGCCAACTCTGCGCACTGATGCGGTTGATCCCGTCCCGGCTGGTGATCGGCACACAGTACCGGGCGGTGACCTGCGGCGTCGGCGAGGCGAAGATGAGTGCGAAACCGAAATCGCGCGCGGTTTCGATCAGGTTGCGCTGGTTGCGCTGGTCCAGCGACGAGGCCTCGTCCAGGTAGCAGACGGCCCGCACCTGGTGACGCTGGTCCTTCATCAGGTGCAGCAGCGCCAGCCCGGTCACCAGTTTCGCCATCAGCACGGTCCCGTTGGACGCGGCGCTGTCGATGTCGCCGAAGGATTCCTCCGCGCGGCCCGCCTTGCCGACCACGAATTCCAGCCGGAACAGATTCTCGACCCGCAGGCACCCGAAGGTCTCTCCGGCCTGAATCAGGGTATCGCGGGCCCGCGACACCGCGACGTCATCGACCAGGCTCTGCTGATTGAACAACTCGAACGTATCTCCGGTACCGACGCTCTCGGCGGTACCGATCAGCAGATCGACCGCGCCGACCAGCGGTTCGTCGTCGTAGGGCTCGATCTTGAAGACTTTCAGATCCGAGAGCTGGCGGCCGCTGATGATGCGGTTGAACTCGCGCATCCGGGATTTGAAGCTGTGCAGCCCGCTGCGCAGCAGGCGCAGGCTCGCGGTCACGTTGATGATCGCCGCACGCTCCTTGCGGATCAGCGCCTCGGCTTCCTGTTGCAGGTGGCGGGCGAACTCGATGATCCGAACCATCTCGGCCTCATCGCCTTCCTCGCCGCTGAACTTGATCAGCCCACCCGCGTGGATCTCGCGCAAGGTGTCCATGCAACCCTGGTCGAGGCGCAGCAACTCGCGGCAGCCTTCCTGGTACTCGCGCAGTTGCCCGGCCAGATCCTCCAACGCAAAATCCGGGCGCCCGGCCCAAGGCACATGCGGCAAGTCCTCGAGGTAATCGAAGCTGGGAAGCCGGTCGGCGCGCTCGTTGCGCAGGCGCTCGATGACCTGATGCTGTCCCTGCAGCGCGACGATGGCCTGTTCCTGCGCCTTTTCCGCCGCCCGGTACTGCTGGCGGGTCGCGTCGATCTGCGCCAGGCTCGCAGCCAGATCAATGATCTTCACGCGCAGGTCGTCCAGCCGCTCGCGCCGCGGCTCGGCGTCGGCTTGCAGCACTTGCAGGCGCTCGAAGTCCCCGAGCGCCTGGTCCGAGGCCCGCAGTTCCGCCTCCAGCCGCTCCTTCTGCGCCTGGGCCTGCTGCAGGTCGCGCGCGGCCTGCAGCTGCGTCTGCAGCCGCTCGAGGTGCGCGGCCTGCTCCTGCAGTTCCGCGCGCAGCTCCGCCGCACTGCGCTGGCTGAACTGGGGCTGCAGATCCGTGGTGTCGACGCGCAGGCCGGCGAAGCGCAGCTCGCGGGCATCGCCGTCCTCGCGTTGGGATTCCAGGGCCGTCGGATCGAGGTTGAATTGGTTCGGCGGCAGGGCCATCACGTCGCGGTGCAGCACCCGGTTCCAGCGATCCAGCACCGCGGCGGGCAGGCTTCGGCCAAGCGCCAGGTACAGGTTTTCCCCCAGGTTGGCGAGCTGCCGCTCCAGGCTTCGTGTTTCCTCGCGCGCCTTCTCGATCTGCCGTTCGAGCGCATCCGGTGCGGACTGATGCGCCTGTTGCACCAGCGCGACCTGCTGCTCATAGCGCTGTTTCAGCGCCTGGTGGTTGGCCTCCAGCGCTGCCCGGCCCGGCACCAGCGCAAAGCGGCGTTCGAGTGCCTGCTGCTCGGCATCCTGCGCCGTGCCTTCGTCCTGCTGCCCCTCGAGTCCGCTCTTCTCGAGAACCCAGGCGTCGCGGCGCGCCTCGAGCTCCCGGCTACGCGCCGCTTCCTGCTGCAACGCGACCTGCAACGCCTCCAGGCGCTGCGCGTAGAAGGTCTGCCAGTCGTGCAGCTTCGCATCGATCAATGGACGGTCATGGGCGATGCGTCCGCGCAGTTCGAGCCGACGCCGCTGCATCGTTTCGAGCTGCGCGATGCTGGGTTTAAGGTGCTGGGCGGCCAGATACTGCGCCCGATCCGCGTTGACCTCGGCGAAGGCCCGTTCCCACTCGGCCTTGAAATCGATGTCGCGGTCGGGCAGGTCGCGCTTGAAGATCTCCAGCAGATAGCCCTTCACCTCGGCCGAACGCAGCTTGTCCAGGCGCAGGGTGCGCGTCAGCACCTTCTGGAAGGTCGCCGCCTGCAGGCTGTCCTCGAGCCGGAACACGGTGCAGTCCAGGCCCGAGGCGGCGCGCTTGCCGGTCGATCCGCCATAGAGCAGGGCGGTGAACGCCGCGGTCTCGTAGCGGTGCACCACGCGGCCCCGGCCTTCGAAGTGCGCATTCAGCCGGGGCTCCTGGACGAGCGATCCGTCCTCCTGGCGAAAATCGTCGACATCCAGCTGCCCTTGGTACATGAAATAGGTGTAATCGTGGCTGACGCCCTTGCCGACGCAGCCCATCACCACCAGGCCCGTTTCCGGCAACAGCACCTCGAGCAAAATGTACGAACTGTTGCCGCGAAAGTAGAACTTGCGGCTGGCCGCGGCGTCGTGGGGCCCGAAATCCATCCGTCGCCGGTCGATGATCAGCAAAAACTGCAGCGCGTTGATCAAGCTGGTCTTGCCAGCGTTGTTGGGCGCCACCAGGGACACCGAATCATCCAGTGGGAGTTCGGCACGCTCGTAGCCCGCACTGTTCAGCAGCACCAGGCGCTGGAAGCCGTAGTCATGCATGGGATGCAACACCGTCACCATCGACCCCGTTATCGCCGGTCTCATCACTGCGGCTCCGATCGGCATCGAGCCCATCAGCACCGACCTCATCGCCATCAAGCCCATCGCCGTCTAGCCCATCGCTACCGATCTCACCGCCATCGAGTGCATCGTGATCGGGCCCATCGCCATCGGGCCCATCGCCGAGCGTCGTCACCATCGCGTCCGCCTGCATCCGCCCGCGCTGTTGCTCCGCGAGTTCCTCGAAGTGATCGAGGTAGCGGTACACCGCCGGCAGCAGCCGCCAGCCGCCGGTGGTTTCGGGGGCGATGAAGCCGTACCGAGTCCCGGTGTTCACCACATCCCGCAACGCCTCCGGATCCGCCATCTCTTCGGCCACGAGCAGGTCCTGATTCCGTTCCCAGAGGGTATCGAGCACGGTGGTGTCCAGGATCCACGCGTGGAACTTGCCGAGGTGGCGGCCCTGGTCCGCCTGGTATTCGAACAGCAGCATGAAGAACAGCGCGAGCTTGCGGCTGCCCTTGGAGACGGTGGCGCTCGCCTCGCCGGTGTGGAACCAGGCGAATCCGCGCTCATCCACGCGCAATTGATAGCCGAGGGCCTCGAACAACGCAACGTAGGCCTCCCGGTGCTCGTCGAGATCGGCCCACAAGGCCGGGTCCTGGTATCGGTTCAGGTGTCGTCCGCTGTTCAGTGCTTCGAACACGCCGTGCAACTGGGACAGGTCCTCGAGCCTGAGCGTGGTGTTCCGGTCAGACATCGTGGTCCCCAGTCGCCGAGATTCCGTGCGGATGGAAGGTCACCCGCACCGTATGCAGTGCCAGTGTCTCCGGGTTCGGCAACACCGTGGCCGACCGCAGGCCGGCATGCACCAAGTCATTATAGAGGCGCAACAGCGTCGCATCGCTGTATTCGCCATAGTGTCGGTGCAGCCAGCGCAGCACGTCCGGCACCGGAAGCGAGGCCTCGAGGTGGTCGCGGACCGCGGCTTCGTCGACGACCTCGACCGCAGCGCCGTGCGTGGCACCGGCGTCGTCCGGAAACCGCACCTGCACCGGCTCGAAGCGCCGGGCCTGGCTCATGATCTCCAGCACCTCGCTGCCCAGGGCGATGCGCCAGGGGCGTTCCCGCTGCCAATACGGCACCTGCGTCTCGCGCAGCACCCGGCGCAGGCCCTTCTTGCGCACCGCGCCCAGCAGCAGGCTGATCGAGGCCGAGAGCGCATTGTGCTGGCGAATCTCCTCGCGCAGCGGCAGCAGGGTCTCGGTGCAGTGTTTCAGCACGATCCGGCCCTGGCTGCGCAGAGTCTTGGCCTGATACGATACCTGGCGGATCGCACGCTGCTGACTGTACAGCGCGCCCTCGACCGCCAGCCGTTCCCCCGCCCGGTCGAGCACGGTTTCCGCTGCCTCCAGATGCCGGTGGAAGGCGCCGTCGATGCCGGTGTCCATCATCTCGGTCATCGGCTGGATGTACCGGTCGAAGGCCTCGAGCACGCGCTGGTAACGGCGTTGCACCGGCATGCCATCGGCCGCCCCCTTGGACTCGTCCGCCAGGCGCAGGATCGCGCGCTGATCCTGCTCGATCTGCTGCAGGATCTGTCGGAACAACTCCGACAAGCGGCTGCCGGATTGCCGACGCTGCTCGCGGTCGCCGGATTCCACGGCTTCGGCGAGCGCGAAGGTCGCGTCCTTGATCGCCTCCACCCGGGCCCGCAGCACCTCGGACAGTCCCAGTTCGTGCTCCTGGGCCAGGCCGCGCACGAAGTCCAGCACCAGCAGATTCACCTGGATGCTCCCGGAGCGGGCCTGCATCTGCAGCACATCCGCGGTCACCAGGGACTGCAGCAGGCCATCGGCGTCGGCATCGGGATGGTGCCGCAGCACCACGGCGAGCACCTGGTCGCGATCGAAGGCCGGGGTGTCCCGGGTCAGACGCACCAGATGCTCGATCACCTCCCAATGCTTGTGCAGGGCGTAAACCAGACTACGTGGATTGACCATGGCGCTATCCTGGGGCCGATCGTGAGCCGGTGCAATTTTCGGCCGCAATTGGGCTGGGCGCTGTCGTCGGGGGGCTTACCACACAAGGCGGGTCGAGATCGCACGGCCGCGAAACCGCCGACGCCTGTGGCGGTCTTTCGGGTAGGCGTCCTGGCCCGGGCGGAGGGCGCCCCAGACGATCCACGCCCAGGACTGGGGCACCGTTCAAGGGGGAGCACATGGCCGAACCGCGGGAGCCGGAATCACTCGAACCGGACGAGGAAGAACGCTCGCAGGTGTTGCTGCAACTCGAGGAATGGCTGGAGCGGCCGATGCTGGTTCTGTCGTTCCTGTGGCTCTGCCTGGTGCTGATCGAGCTGATCTGGACCACGGCCGGGGTCTTCGAAGTGGTCGGCACGATGATCTGGATCGTCTTCGTGCTGGAGTTTCTGCTGCGGTTGTCGATTGCACCGCGCAAGGGAGTCTTTCTGCGGCGAAACCCCATCGCCATCGCCGCCCTGATCGCACCGGCTTTCCGGTTCCTGAATGCGCTTCGGGTCCTGCGCCTGGTGCGGGGGCTGCGCTTGATGCGCGGGCTGCGTCTGGTGCGGATCGTAGGCACCGCCAATCGCAGCCTGCGGGCGCTGCGCAAGAGCTTCGAGCGCCGGGGGCTCGGCTATGTACTCATCGCAACCACGCTGGTGGTCCTGCTCGGCGCCGGCGGTATGCTCACCTTCGAATCCATGTCGGATGTGGAGGGTGGCTTCACCGGCTATGCCGACGCGCTATGGTGGACGGCCATGCTGGTGACGACCATCGGCTCGGGATTCTGGCCGGAAACGCCGGAGGGCCGAGTGCTTGCGCTGCTGCTGTCCGTCTATGGCCTTGCGGTCTTCGGCTACATCACCGCGAGCCTGGCGACTTTCTTCATCGGCCAGGAGGCCCATGCGCCCGACGGTGAGGTCGCCGGCGCGGTGGAACTGGCCGCCTTGCGCCGGGAAATCGCGCTGCTGCGCGCAGATCTGCGCGGGCGGGAGGTGCCGTAGGAATCTGCATGCCTTTTGAACACGAGGTGTGCCGGAGGTGTGTCATGGGTCGATCCGATTGCGGCTTACTGCTCCCGACGAACGCGTGGTGGGTGCCGATAGCGACCGGCATGCCCGGCGTGGGGCCGGTCGGGCGTGACGGACCCGCCGCCCTCGACCGAGGGGCACGGGGATCCGCAGCAGCCATGGCGCTCGGGAAACTGCTCTTGCTGGTCATCCTGGCGTCCGTTGCCAGCGTCAGCCCCGTGGTGGCCGAGGGCCCGGTCACGGGCGGGGGCGATCCCGGGGAGCCACCGTTCCCGGGCCTGAGCGACAACGAACTCATCGTGTTCGGACCGGACGATGCGCGGTACACGGTAACCGTCTTCACCGACGTGAATTGCCCCTACAGCCGGCAGTTGCATCAGGAGATCGACAACTACCTGCTCTACGACATCCGGATTCGCTACGCCGCCTTCCCGAACATCGACGATGCCCGCGAGCGGATGCGTGCGGTCTGGTGCAGCGAGAACCGGCAGGACGCACTCACCCGTGCCAAGCGCGGCGAAACTGTCAAGGCGGGGCCTTGCCCCGACCCGGTGGATCGCCACCACGCGCTCGCGCTGGAACTCGGCCTGAATGCGACCCCCGCCATCATCACCGCCGGGGGCCGGATCTACTACGGTTTCGTGTCCGCCGATCGGTTGGCCGAGCGGCTCGAAGAGGAAGCATGGCTGTACTGAGGGCGGCACGAGGCTCGGGAGGGTGTTCTTGTTATCCTGGTGGTGCGCGTCGGCCACCGGCCGGACATCCGTCGCTGAAGGCGATCGCGGGGTACCCGGAGCGCGTCATTGAGGGTTGAGGGGGACGGCGGACGCGATGACAGAATGGTTCGGTGTACTGAAAGGCCTGGTGAGTGCGCTCGCGATGCCGTTGCCGATGGCCCTGGGACTGGCCGTGGTCGGACTCGTCGGCCTGGGCCGTCGTTTTCTGGGGCGATTACTCGTTGCGCTGGCACTGGTCGTGGTCGTTGGCGCGTCATGGGTGCCGGTTGCGGATCGTCTATTGGCGCCGTTGGAGGCGACGTATGCGCCGGTGTTCGAGGTTGCCGATCCGGGGGTGTACGCCGCGGTGGTGGTGCTCGGTGCGGGCTGGGAGCCCGACGCCAACTGGCCGGCCCCCGCACGGTTGAACGAGAGTGCGGCGCTGCGGCTGATGGAGGGCCTGCGGTTGTTGCAGACGCTTCCGCAGGCGCAGCTGGTGGTGACCGGCGCGAGCCGCCGGGCCGGCGAAGCGCCGGTGGCGCAGGGGTATGCCGCTGCAGCCCGGGCCATGGGCGTCGCGCCGGAGCGCATCGTGGTGCTCGATACGCCCACGGACACCGCACTGGAAGCGTATGCGGTGCGCGAAGCACTGGGGGCACACGAGCCTTTCCTGCTGGTGACCTCGGCCGCGCACATGCGCCGGGCGGTCGCGCATTTCGAGCGGGCGGGGTTGACGCCGAGCCCGGCGCCGACGCATTTCCTCTCCGGGCGGGGCCGGCCGGCACAGTTTTCCTACTGGGTGCCCTCGGCCGAGAACCTGCGCAAGACCGAGCGGGCGATCTACGAATACCTGGGGTTGTGGGCGCTGGAGTTGGATCATCGGGGGCGCCGGTAGAGGCGTGTGTTGCAACGTGAAGCAAGGGCATTCAAATCTACACGTTCCAGATGGGCCAGCAGCTCTCGCTGCTCGCGTACCGTGTGCTTGACGCGGACACCGTGAGGTTGTTGATGATCGGGCCCCATGAGAACTTCTATCGCGATCTCAAACGACTAGAGCGATGTGCCTTGCGGTGCTACGGAGCCAAGGACCGAAAAAGGCCACCCGAAAGAGTGTCCTAAGTTGTTGTTTTATTGGAGCCGGTGACAGGAGTTGAACCCGCGACCCTCTGATTACAAATCAGATGCTCTACCAACTGAGCTACACCGGCCTGAACCAACCTGCAGGGCAGCATCTTACCACGGCACCGCCAAAAGCTAACCTGATGATCACGGCAGCTTGGTCCCTTGTAGGAGGCGAGCCCCCTCGGCGATCCGACGTCGGAAAACCCATCGCCCAGGGGCTGGCCTCCTACGGTGCCGCGGCACGTTCGCACTGTCATGGTGCGTCGTGGCGCACCGGATTCGTGCATGGGGCGGGGGATGCACCGACATGATCGCTGCTTGAGGCACGTAAGCCGCTGAAACCACGCTATCTCGGGTTCTGGCAGGAGACTTGCAGGGGATTCGGGTAGGCACGGGAGATGTGGCCGACGTCCATGGCTCGATCTCCACACGCAATAGCAGGCAGCACCAAGGGGCGACTAGGGTTCCGGTCCGCTGAGGCGGACGACTGGTCCGAGAGTGGCCGACCTTCCCGGGGTTCAACGGTGGAGGTTACACGGCGGGACAAAAGCCCGGGAGATTCGCGGTTCTTCGTCGCGCTCCCGTGCCTGGGTCTGCAACCGGTAACCACCAGAGGAACTCCTGATGAATCCGTTCCACTTCGCTTTCCGCCGCCTTCCGCTTCGACTCCTGATGCTCGTCGTTGTGCTCGCCACAGTCGCCGCCACGGGTGCCGCCCAGGCCCAGCAGAAGGACAGCTTCCGCATCGCCTGGAGCATCTACGTCGGCTGGATGCCCTGGGGCTTCGGCGCCGACTCGGGCATCGTCGGCAAATGGGCCGACAAGTACGGGATCGACATCGAGGTCGTGCAGATCAACGACTACATCGAGTCGATCAACCTGTACACCGCGGGCGCCTTCGACGGCGTGACCGTCACCAATATGGATGCGCTGACGATCCCCGCCGCCGGCGGCGTCGACACCACCGCGCTGATTGTCGGCGACTTCTCGGACGGCAACGACGGCCTGATCCTGAAGGGCACCGATCGGCTGGAGGACGTGAGCGGGCGAAACGTGCACCTGGTCGAACTCTCGGTGTCGCACTACCTGCTGGCGCGGGCGCTGGATTCGGCGGGCATGACCGAGCGCGACATCCGCGTCGTGAACACCTCGGATGCCGACATCGTCGGCGCCTTCGGGTCACGCGACGTCGACGCGGTGGTCACCTGGAACCCGCAGCTCGGCGAGATCCGCGCCCG
>PWGH01000190.1 GCA_003555285.1 Thioalkalivibrio sp. | reverse complement strand
GGCCTGAAATCACCGCCGCAGAGGGCATTTTCCTTGAAGAAGCCGTAGGTCCCGGAGACCGCGTTACGGCCATAGATCGTGATGTCGCGGTTGGCACAGGCGCCCGTCATGCCGGCCTGGCCCCAGGTGCTGATATCCTGGCCGTAGCCGCAGGCGCGCGTCGCGGAGAAGATCGCATCCACCTGCGGGAGCGACAGGCCTTCGATCGGGTTGTCCTTGTTCACGTACACCGCGATCATGTCGATGGCGACCGGAACCAGCGTCGCGGGGTAGCCGTAACGGTCCTCGAAGCCGCGCTGCTCGGAGTCGCGCATCGGGCGGCTCATCGGGCCGAAGTTGGAGGTACCCTCGATCAGCGCCGGCGGCGCGGTCGAGGTGCCGGCACCCTGGATCTGGATGTTCACGTTCGGGTAGAACTTTGCGAATTCCTCGGCCCACAGCGTCATCAGGTTGTTCAGGGTATCGGAGCCCACCGAGCTCAGGTTCCCGGAGACCCCGGAGACGCGCTCGTAGCTCGGCAGGTTCGGATCGACCTCGGCCGAGGCCAGGGATACCGACAGGCCGAGGGCGGCAACAACGCCCAGGACCAGGCTTTTCTTCATCGTCATGATCGATCTTCCTCTTATTGGATGATGGTCACGAACCGGGCCGGTGCGGTCACCGTGCCGAGAATTCGTGCGAGGAGTATCCCGTCCCAGCATCACAAGGATATGAAGGATTTGTGACAGATTGATGACAACGGCCGCTGGGTGATGACCCTGGGATAACCGCCGCCCCTGGCCTGGGATGACAAGCTACCCTGGGATGACCAGCGACCCTGGGCGACAACCGCCGCTGGGTAAACAACGGCTTCTGGAAGGACACCGGCCGCTGGAAGCACGCCCCGCCCGCGGCATCCGATCGTCCTTCAGCGCAGACCCGGCACCGGCTGCTCCCATTCGGGGCGTTCGCGCACCGGATCCGGTGCGACGATCGCCAAGAGCTCCAGTTCGAAGATCAGCGTCTCCTCGGGCCCGATCGGACCGCCGCCCGGGCGCCCGTAGGCGAGTTCCGGCGGGAGCACCAGCCGCAGCCGGGTGTCCACCGGGATCGCGACCAGCGCCTGGCGCCACCCCGGGATGGTATCCGCCACCGCGACCGTCGCCGGCTCCTGCTTGCGCCAGGAATTTTCGAATTCACGCCCGTCCACATGCCAGCCGCGGTAATGCACCCGCACCCAGTCGTCCTCGGTCGGGACCGGGCCGTCGCCCTCGCGCAGCATCTCGACCTGCAGGCCGCTCCCAAGGGTGACCACCGCGGCGCGTTGGCCATTGGCGTGACGGTAGGCGGCACCCTCCTCGGCATTGAGTTCGGCGAGCAGGATCCGGTCCTCGATCTGTTCCGGGGTCAGACCGCACGAACGGGCGCCGAAGAAGACCACGACCAGCGCCAACAGGCTGAACAGGATCACGCGCAGCATGGTGGGCCGCCAGTTCGGATGCGGTCCACGGTCACGGAGCCGATGGTCATGGGCCGGACGGTCAAGCGCCGGACGGTCAAGCGCCCGAAGGTCATGGGTCGATGGTCACCGGCCGGCCGGCTCACCGGCGTTCCAGCGCCCAGTCGACGGCGCGCCGGCGCGCCTCGGCCACTTCGGCCGGCTCGAGCTCCGCCTCGAGCGCCAGCCGCAACTGCTGGCCCAGGGTGTCGCCTTCGGCCGCGGCGAGATTGGCCCATTGGGCTGCACTCACCGGATCCGCTGCGACCCCCTGGCCGTTCCTATAAAGGAACGCGAGCCAGCCCTGCATCTGGGCATGACCCAGTTCGGCGCCGATCCGGGTGTAATGGAAGGCCTGGGCCGCGTCGACCGTCTGGCTGCCGATACCTTCGAGATGGATCCGGGCCAGGAAATACGCACCCAACACATAGCCCTCCGCCAACGCCTGCTCGAGCAGATCCCGGGCCTCGAAGACCCGCTCCGGGTTGCGGCCGCCCTGGGCATCGGCGATCAGGACCGAGGCCCAGGCGATCTGCGCCGGCACATGCCCGGCCGCGATCGCCTGCTCGAACCAGAACTCGGCCTGTTCGCGATCGCGGGCGACACCATCCCCGCCCAGGTACATCCAGCCGAGCTTCAGCGCAAAGTCCGGCGCCCCGGCACGGGCCGCCCGGGCATACCAGGCGGCGGCTTTGGTCCCGTCCTTCGGCACACCGTGACCCTCTTCGTGCAGCCAGCCAAGGTAACTCATCGCGGTGGGCGAACCCGCCCGGGCGGCCTCACCGAAGGCCGCATGCGCGCCGGCCCAATCCGGCGGATCGAGCGCCATGTAGGCGTGGGCGCGGGCCTCGGCCTCGATTCCGAACGCGTCGGCGCCAGCTCCGGCATCGGCCCCGAAGTGAGGCTCCGCACCCTGCGGCGGCTCGGCGGCGATCGCGGTTCCCAGTACCAGGCTCATGATCAACGCCAACGCAA
The DNA here is from genome assembly GCA_003555285.1 of Thioalkalivibrio sp. Next base: position 2,124 of record PWGH01000190.1, on the reverse strand, counting down.
ATTGGAGCCGGCGCCCTCCGCCATGGCGCTGCCCCTGCCTGCACCCAAGCGCAACGAGGGCCTCAGCCTTACCGAGAACCGCGAACAGGCGCTGCCCATCGATCATCGAACCATTCCGTATCGAGCCAAACCGCATGAAGCCGCCCCGCATTAAAACGCTAAATATGAATGATGCCGCATTGGACCCTCCCTGCGCGGGCAAGCTCAACGAACGGCTTGCGCTTCGGGTTCACGGGCGCTCAGGGACTGACGCAGGTTCCGGGACGGAAAGTGACAGGTGAAGGTACTGCCCTGTCCCGGCGCGCTCTCGATCTGCAGCTCGCCCCCCTGGCGCATCAGCACGTGCTTGACGATGGCAAGCCCCAGACCGGTGCCGCCCTGGCTCTTGGAGCGCCCGCTGTCGACGCGGTAGAAACGTTCGGTCAGGCGGTCGATGTGCTGCGCTTCGATGCCGATCCCGTTGTCCACCACCTGCAGATGCCCCCCCTGGGCGTCGGCGAACCAGCGCATCCCAATCTGCCCGCCGTCGGGCGTGTAATGGACGGCGTTGAACAGCAGGTTGGCGAACGCACTGCGCAGTTCGCCCTCGTTCCCCAGCAACCGCAATCCGGGCGTGGCATCGAGTTCCACCTGATGCCGGCGCTCGCCCGACAACAGCCGGGCCTCCTCGACCAGACCACTCAGCAGGCTCGTCATATCGATCCATTGAGCCTTGCCGGTGGGGCTGCCGGTCTCCAGGCGGGACAGTAACAACAGATCGTCGACCAGGTGCTTCATGCGCTCGGCCTGTTCCTGCAACAGCTGCACCGAACGCGCGCGTTCGGGGTCGTCCCCGAGTTCTTCGGCCAGCGCCTCGGCGACGCCATAGACCACGGTCAGCGGCGTGCGCAGTTCGTGGGATACGTTGGCGATGAAGTCGCGGCGCATCGTTTCCAATTGCCGCAACTGGGTGGTGTCCCGGGCCAGCAGCAGATAGCGCTTCTTGGCATAGGGGATCAGACGAATCTCGAGCCAACGGCGGCTGTCGACCGGCGAGGGCAGCGACAGGGTCCGGGCTTCGCCGGTGTAGCGGGCGAGGAAGGCGACGAATTCGGGATGCCGGAAGATGTTGCTGATGCGCTGGCCTTCGTCGCGCGGCCACTGCAGCCCCAGCAGCCGCAACGCCGCCTGATTGCACCATTCAACGAGATAGTCGCCGCGCAGGACCACGGCCCCGTCCGGAATGGCCTTGATCGAGTCGCGGTAGTTGCGCACCAGGGTGCGCCGGCGCTTGTCGCGATCGCGGCTGCGCCGGCGCATCTGGTGCAGGCCGTCGAAGATCTCACCCCACAAGCCCACCGACTGGGGCGGATCGAGCTTGCGCGTCAGCCGCAGCCAATGCTCCAGGCGCCACAGGTTCAGCCAGTCCCAGAACAGCAGCCCCACGGCGCCGACGAGCAGCACGAGCCCCCACTGCCCGCTGACGACGGCCGCGAACACCAGCAACAGCAGACCGACGAGGATCCGAATCCCGAAGGCGGGCCAGGGATTGCGCAGCTTCATCGTCAGACGAGGATTCCGGGGCCATGCCCGCCAGGCAGGCGCAAGGCTGGAATCGGGATCGGCAGCGGGGCCGGGATCGGGGTTGCAATCGGTGCCGGGATCGAAGCCGAAACCAGCGCCAAAACCAGGGCCGAAACCACGACCGAAACCACGACCGAAACCAAGACCGAAACCAGAGCCGAAACCAGGGCCAGGATCCGGACCGGGATCGCGACCGCGACTCGGGGCCCGCCGAGCACCGGCACGCGGTCAGGGTGCGCAGGAGAAGCGATAGCCTGAGCCTCGAATCGTCTGCACCAGGCCCTCATGCCCGGACGGCGACAATGCCATGCGCAGACGGCGGATGTGGACATCGACCGTTCGCTCCTCGACGTAGACATTGGTGCCCCAGACCTGATCGAGCAACTGCCCGCGGGTGTAGACGCGGTCCTGGTGGGTCATGAAGAAATGCAGCAGGCGGTATTCGGTGGGTCCGAGCGACAGCGCCTGACCGTTGGCCGTGACGCGCTGGCTGACGGGGTCCAGGCGCAGCCCGTTCGCCGCCACCGGTTCCTCGCTGCTGCCCGGGGCCGTGCGGCGCAG
>PWGH01000162.1 GCA_003555285.1 Thioalkalivibrio sp. | reverse complement strand
TGGAGCGCCGAGGAGCGCCCGCCGGTGGCCATCGTCTTCTGGTCCTTCCGCACCATGGTCGCCATCGGCCTGTTGATGATCGTGGTGGCGCTGACCGGCGCCTGGCTGCTGTACCGCCAACGGGTCTTCGACAGTCCGCGCTATTTGCGGGTCCTGACCTGGATGATCCCCCTGCCCTTCATCGCGGTGATCGCCGGCTGGGTGACCACCGAGGTCGGCCGTCAGCCCTGGATCCTGTTCGAGCATATCAGCGTCCAGGACGGTCTGACCCCCAGCCTGACCGGCGCCATGGCCCTGTTCACCCTGATCGGTTACGTGCTGGTGTACGCGGCGGTGTTCACCGCCGGCATCTATTACATGATCCAAATCGTGCGCAAGGGCATCGATGCACCGTCGGATACACCACAGGAACAGCATCCCCGCCCCAAGCGCCCGCTGTCGGCCGCCGACCGTCGGCTGGACGAACCCGCCGACAAGCCTTCCTAGGGAGATCACGCGATGTACGACCTGACCTACCTCTGGGTGTTGATCATCGGTTTCGGCGTGTTGATGTACGTGCTGATGGACGGCTTCGACCTCGGCGTCGGCATCCTGTTTCCCTTTGCCCGCTCGGAGCAGGACCGCGACATCATGATGAATACCGTGGCCCCGGTCTGGGACGGCAACGAGACCTGGCTGGTGCTCGGCGGCGCCGGGTTGCTGGCTGCCTTCCCACTGGTGTATTCGGTGTTTCTGCCGGCGCTGTACATCGGCGTGTTCCTGATGCTCGCCGGCCTGATCTTCCGCGGCGTGGCCTTCGAGTTCCGCTTCAAGGCCGCACCGGGCCGGCGCCGGCTGTGGAACGGGTCCTTCTTCGCCGGCTCGCTGATCGCGACCTTCGCCCAGGGTGCGGTGGTCGGGACCTTCGTCCAGGGCTTCGAGACCGAGGGCTTCCGCTACGTCGGCGGGGCGATGGACTGGCTGACGCCCTTCACGGTGATGACGGGCCTGGGCCTGGTCGCCGGCTACAGCCTGCTGGGCGCGACCTGGCTGCTGCTGAAGACCGACGGCGAGATCCATCAGTGGGCACGCCGCTGGGCCTACGGGCTGCTCGCGGCGATGATGGTCTTCTTCGTGATCGTCAGCCTGTGGACGCCGCTGACCGACGACTACGTGCGCAGCCGCTGGTTCGATCACGTGACCTGGCTCTGGATCCTGCCGCTGGCCACACTGCTGGTGGCCTTCCAGCTCTGGCGTTCCCTGGGCAAGGGCTCCGAGGCGATGCCCTTCCTGTACACGATCGCGCTGTTCGGACTCTTCTATGGTGGGCTGCTGTTCAGCAAATGGCCCTACGTGGTGCCGCCGAGCTACACCTTCCAGGACGCCGCCTCAGCGCCGGAAAGCCAGTTGTTCCTGCTGATCGGGCTGCTCTTCGTGCTGCCCTTCGTGCTGATGTACACGGCCTGGACGTACTACGTGTTCCGCGGCAAGGTGCGCGCTGACACCGGGTATCATTGAGCCCGGTGTCACTGCCCCCCCTGTCATCGAGCCCCGTATCCACTCGGGCGTCTCGACTCAGGTCCACTCGGGCGTCTCGACTCAGGCATCGCCAGGACGCCAGATTCCGGAGGCCTCCTGCGGCGGCTGGGCGGGCTGTGCCGGCTGGGAACGGCTGGCCACATCATCGAACACCGACTCGGTGAATTGCGCAAGCTGCGCCAGGTAATCCTTGCGCTGGTCGGCCGGTTCCGGCATGTGCGCCACCACATAGCCGATCACCGCCGCCAGGTACTGCACGCTGACGATCGGTTCGCGCGCTCGCGGATCGGCCTCGCTCAGTACCGCCTGTAGCTTCTCGATCAATTCGCCGGACAATTGCAGGCTGTCGTCGCTCATCAGTGTCTTTCCTAGGTTGAATAAAGGCCCATGAGACTACGGGATCCCTGGCGCTGGCAAAAACCGGGATCCCGACAAGGGATATGGCGGCGCCGCCTCAGTCCTCGAAACGCAGGCCGCCGTCGTCCGCCTCCACCCGAATGGTATCCCCCGGGCCGAAGCGGCCGGACAACAGCGCCTGGGCCAGCGGGTTCTCCATCTGGTGCTGGATCGCACGCTTCAGCGGCCGCGCCCCATAGACGGGATCGAATCCAGCCGCACCCAGCCGATCGAGGGCCGCCTCACTGACTTCGAGCCCGATCTCGCGCGCAGCCAGCCGGCCGCGCAGCAGATCCAGCTGAATGCGGGTGATCGCCTGGATCTGCTCGCGACCCAGCGGATGGAACACCACCACATCGTCCACGCGATTGATAAATTCCGGCCGAAAGTGCTGACCCACCACCTCCATCACCGCTGCCTTCATCGCCGCGTAGTGTTCCTCGCCGGCCATCTCCTGGATCAGCTGCGAGCCGAGGTTCGAGGTCATGATCACCACGGTATTGCGAAAATCGACCGTGCGGCCATGGCCGTCGGTCAGGCGGCCGTCGTCGAGCACCTGCAACAGCACGTTGAAGACCTCCGGATGCGCCTTCTCGACCTCGTCGAGCAGAATCACCGAGTAGGGCTTGCGCCGCACCGCCTCGGTCAGGTACCCGCCCTCTTCATAGCCGACATACCCCGGAGGCGCCCCGATCAGCCGCGCGACCGAGTGCTTCTCCATGAATTCCGACATGTCGATCCGGACCATCGCCTCCTCGGTGTCGAACAAAAAGGACGCCAACGCCTTGGTCAGCTCGGTCTTGCCGACCCCGGTCGGACCCAGGAACAGGAAGGAGCCGTTCGGGCGGTTGGGATCGGACAGGCCGGCCCGGGAGCGGCGAATCGCATCCGCGACCGCACCCACGGCCTCGCCTTGCCCGACGACCCGCGTGCCGATGACCTCTTCCATGCGCAGCAGCTTCTGCTTCTCGCCCTCGAGCATCTTCGACACCGGAATCCCGGTCCAGCGCGAGACCACCTCGGCGACTTCCTCCTCGGTGACCTTCGTGCGCAACAATCGCGTCTCCTGGGTCTCCAGCGCCGCGGCCTGGCTCAACGCCTTCTGCAGCTCCGGGATGCGCCCGTACTGCAATTCCGACATGCGGTTCAGGTCCCCGGCGCGGCGCGCGGTCTCCATCTCCATGCGCGCACGCTCGAGTTCCTCCTTGATCTGTGCGGCCCCCGACACCGCCGCCTTTTCCGCCTTCCAGACCTCCTCGAGATCGGAATACTCGCGTTCCAGCCGGCCGACCTCCTCCTGCAGCGTGTCCAGGCGCTTGCGCGAGGCCTCGTCGGTCTCCTTCTTCAGCGCCTCGCGCTCGATCTTCAGCTGGATCAGGCGCCGATCGAGGCGGTCCATCACCTCGGGCTTGGAGTCGATCTCCATGCGGATGCGCGAGGAGGCCTCGTCGATCAGGTCGATCGCCTTGTCCGGCAGTTGCCGGTCGGTGATGTAGCGCTGCGACAGCTGCGCGGCGGCGACGATCGCCGGATCGGTGATCTCGATGCCGTGGTGCACCTCGTAACGTTCCTTCAGGCCGCGCAGGATCGCGATCGTATCCTCGAGCGTGGGCTCGTCGATCAGCACCTTCTGGAAACGCCGCTCCAGCGCCGCGTCCTTCTCGATGTACTTGCGGTATTCGTCGAGCGTGGTCGCGCCGATGCAGTGCAGCTCGCCGCGGGCCAGTGCGGGCTTCAGCATGTTGCCGGCGTCCATCGCGCCCTCGGCCTTGCCGGCACCGACCATGGTGTGGATTTCGTCGATGAACAGGATCACCCGGCCCTCTTCCTTGGACAGGTCCTTCAGCACCGCCTTCAGGCGCTCCTCGAAGTCGCCGCGGTACTTCGCCCCGGCCAGCAGCGCGCCCAGATCCAGCACCAGCACGCGCTTGTTCTTCAGCCCTTCGGGCACCTCGCCGTTGATGATGCGCTGCGCCAGGCCCTCGACGATCGCGGTCTTGCCGACCCCGGCCTCGCCGATCAGCACCGGGTTGTTCTTGGTGCGCCGCTGCAGCACCTGGATCGCGCGGCGGATCTCGTCGTCGCGGCCGATCACCGGGTCGAGCTTGCCCTGCTCCGCGCGCTCGGTGAGATTGATCGTGTACTTGTCCAGGGCCTGGCGCGTGTCCTCGGCGCTGGGTTCGTCGACGCTCGCACCGCCGCGCATCTGGTTGATCGCCGGTTCCAGGCTGCTCTTCGCCACGCCGCCCTTCTTCAGGATCTCGGCCACCGCCCCGCGGTCATCGACGGCCGCGAGCAGGAACAGCTCCGAGGAGATGTACTGGTCCTTGCGCTGCTGCGCGATCTTGTCGCAGACGTTCAACAGCCGGCTGAGGTCGTTCGAGACATGCACCTCGCCCGGCGTTCCGGTGACCTTCGGCAGCCGCTCCAACGCCTGCCCCACCGCCGAGCGCAGCTGATTCACATTGGCACCGGCCTGCCCCAGCACCGACCGCGCGCTGCCACCTTCCTGATCGAGCAGCGCCGCGAGCAGATGAATCGGCTCGATGAATTGATGGTCCCGTCCGACCGCCAGCGACTGGGCATCGGACAGCGCCTCCTGAAACTTCGTGGTCAAACGATCCATACGCATGACGGGGTTCCCTTGCAAAAGCGTTCGATTTGACTCTGAACATGGGGCGTTT
>PWGH01000284.1 GCA_003555285.1 Thioalkalivibrio sp. | reverse complement strand
GTTCGTGACGCTCCGGCGGGTGTCGGCAGCAGGGATGCTGTCGTCAAGCCTACAGGGACGTATTCACGGCGTCCCGCCGGAGCGTCACGGACCTCCCCGGCGGCGGGGCGACCACCGGCGCGCGGTTTCGTGGCGCGCGCGCGGGGGGTATCATCGCGAGTTGACCGGTGGGTGGCGCTTTTGGCTGCCCGCGGCGGATGGAGGTTTTGATGTTCGAGATCGTGAAGGCTGGGGGTTGGCTGATGGTGCCGATCCTGCTGTGTTCGGTCATTGCCCTGGCGATTGTGCTCGAGCGTCTGTGGGCCTTGCGTCGCGCGCGGGTGGTGCCCCGGGGGCTGTTGCTGACCGCGTGGGAGCAGGCGGGTGCAACCGGCGAGGTGCCCTTGCATCGGCTGCGGGCGCGATCGCCACTCGGTGAGGTGCTCGCGGCCGGGCTGGCCGCGAAGGATCGCTCACGCGAAGTGATGAAGGAAACCATCGAGGAAACCGGGCGCCGAGTGGCCCATCAGCTCGAACGCTTTCTGAATACCCTGGGCACGATCGCGATGATCACGCCGCTGCTTGGCCTGCTCGGGACCGTCGTCGGGATGATCGAGGTCTTCACCGTGATCACCGAGATCGGCGTGGGCAGTCCGCGCGATCTCGCCGGTGGGATCTCGCAGGCGCTGGTGACCACCGCGGCCGGCATCGGTGTCGCGATTCCCACCTTGATCTTCCATCGCTATTTCCGCGGCCGAGTCGATGAACTGGTGCTGGAGATGGAGATGGAAGCGGTGAAGCTGGTGGAGGTGATCCACGGCGAACGCAGTGTTTCCGCAGTCGGCATTAGTGGTGTCCGGGCGGGTGGAACCGGTGCGGATGGAGTCGGGGTCAGCGTGTGAAGTTCCAGCGCCCGAAGTCGGACGAGGCGGGCATCAACCTGACGCCGCTGATCGATGTGGTCTTCTTGTTGCTGATCTTCTTCATGGTGTCGACGACCTTCCAACGCGATGCGGGGATCGAATTGCAATTGCCCTCGGCCGACCGCGAGGCCCCGCTCACCGAACAGACCTGGATCGACATCCTGGTGGATCGCAACGGGACGTATTACGTCGATGGCCAGGAACTGGTGAATCGCCGGCCCGAGACCCTGAAGCGTGCACTGGAACAGGTGTTGCACACCCGGGACGGCGATCCGGTACTGATCCGGGCCGACGCCCAGGCCACGCACCAGTCGGTGATCACCGCGCTCGATGCCGTCGGGCGCCTGGGCATCACCGCGGTCTCGATCGCCACCATCGGATCGGCCGCGGATGAACGCTGATTCGGCCGCGCAGACCTACGATACGGGTTGGCAGGTCTACCGCCGGCTGCTGTCCTACGCCTTCTTGTATTGGCCGCTGTTGCTGGTGGCCAGTCTCACCATGGTGATCATGGCGGGTACCGAGGCTGGCTTCGCAGCACTGATGAAGCCGTTGATGGACGAGTCCTTCGGGGCCGCCGATACCGTCTTCGGCCGGTGGATTCCGCTGGCACTGATCGGTCTGTTCGCCGTGCGCGGTCTGGCCGAGTTCGGCGCCACCTATTCGATGCGCTGGGTCGGGCGCCAGGTGGTGAAGCGCCTGCGTCGGGAGCTGTTCGATCGTCTGCTGGTGATGCCGGTGCAGCGGTTCCAGCGCCAATCCAGCGGCGAGTTGATCTCGCGCGTCACCTATAATGTCGAACAAGTGGCGGGTGCGGCCACCGATGGGTTCACCGTGTTGGTGAAGGACAGCCTGACGGTCCTCGTGCTCCTGGCCTGGATGGCCTACCTGAGTGTGATGCTCACCCTCACCGTGATCCTGGTCGTGCCCGCCGTGGTGCTGGTGGTCAGTGCGGTCAGTCGGCAGTTCCGACGCCTGTCGCATCGCATCCAGGGCAACATGAGCGATGTCACGCATGTCGTTCAGGAGGTGATCGAGGGGCACCGCGTGGTGCGCATCTTCGGCGGCGCGGGCTACGAACGCGACCGCTTCGAGGGCATCAACGAGGGCAATCGCTTCCTGCACATGCGCATGGAAGGCATCAAGGCGGCCTACATCCCGATCATCCAATTCATCGTGGCGCTGGTGCTGGCGCTGATCATCTGGATGGCCACCACGGATGTCCTGGGCGAGCAGGTCACCGCCGGGACCTTCGTCTCCTTCCTGACCGCGATGCTGCTGTTGCTCACGCCGATTCGACGCCTCAGCACCATCAATGCGACGCTCCAGCGCGGCATCGCCGCCGGTCAGAGCATCTTCGCGGTGCTGGACGAGGCCCCCGAGCGCGATCAGGGGCGCACACCGATGCAACGGGCCCGTGGGGCCCTGCGCCTGGAACACGTGAGCTTTCGGTATGACCCTGATGATCCGGCAAGCCCCACGGTGCTGCAGGACATCGATCTGAACATCGCACCGGGCGAGAGTGTCGCCCTGGTCGGTCGTTCCGGTAGCGGCAAGACCACATTGGTCAACCTGCTGCCGCGGTTCTTTCACCCCACCGAGGGCCGTATCCTGCTCGATGGGCACGACCTCGAGGACCTGCGCCTGCGCGATCTGCGCCGGCAGATCGCCTACGTCGGTCAGGATGTCACGCTGTTTGCCGACAGCATCGCGGCCAACATCGCCTATGGGCGCCCGGGGGCGACCCACGAGGAGATCCTGCAGGCGGCGGAGCAGGCCCACGCGCTGGAGTACATCGAGCGGCTGCCGGCCGGTTTCGACACCCAGGTGGGCGAGAACGGCGTATTGCTTTCGGGCGGTCAGCGCCAGCGCCTGGCCATCGCCCGGGCCTTGCTGCGCGATGCCCCCTTATTGATCCTGGACGAGGCGACCTCCGCGCTCGACAACGAATCCGAACGCAAGGTGCAGGCGGCGCTGCAGAATCTGATGCAGACGCGGACCACCGTGATCATCGCCCATCGGCTGTCCACCATCGAGCACGCCGATCGCATCGTGGTGCTCGATGCCGGGCGGATCGTCGAGAGCGGACGGCACGCCGACCTGCTGGCCAAAAACGGAGTCTACACGCACCTCTACCGACTGCAATTTCGCGAAGTCGAGGCCGGCTAGAGCATGGGCAGGCCGGAGCGTACGGTCGATCAGCCGCCCCGGTACGGGACGCCGCGTGGAACCCAGCCCGAGGGGGGGTATGGGGCAGCCTTTGGATCCGTATGGCGCGCGGTGCTGCGCGATTACCGCACCGGACAGGGACGGCGCGCTCGCGCACGACTGGGTCTGCTCACGCCGCCCGAGGGGCGCGGCCGCCTGGTCTGGATCAAGGTCGGAGCGGGGACCGAGGCGCTGCGTCTGGGGGTCGAGATCCTCGGTGCGGTGCGCGACCGGCGTCACGATGTCCGCATCGTATTGACCTTCGAAGCGGACGATCCGGAGTTGCTACGCAGTCTGCTGCGGCCCGGCCTGCTACGCTCGGGGCCCGCGGTTGGTATCGGTTATGGCCCCTGCGACCGACCGCGGGTGGTGCGCCGGGTGTTGGAACGCTTCGCGCCCTGCGGAATCATCCTGGTGGAATCGAGGTTGCCGCCGAACCTGCTCCGGCAGGCGCAGGTCCCGGTGGCGGCAGTCGTGCCGTTCGGCGCGGCCCCGACGGTTCCAACCGACGCCGACGGGACGGGCTCCAGTGCCCTGGACGCCGATGTGCCAGGCCCCGATACCATAGGCCCCGATGCCATAGCCGTGGTCTGGCCGCGCACGCCGCAAGCCCACGGCAACGGGCCGGTGCGCGTCGATGTGGTGCTGCCGCCGGCCGATCCCCAGGCGCGCTTCGCCGAGGCGCAGGCCGATGTGGTGTTGCGCAGTCTGATGGGCCTTGATGCCACGCGCCACCTGTGGTGGTGGCACGGTACTCTCGCCCAGTGGCCGTCCTGGCTGGCGGCCTGGCGGCAGTCGACGCTGGCGAGTCGGGATATCCTGACGGTGAGTCTCGAACACGGGGATGATCCCCGCGGAACCGACGGACGCATCAGCACCTGGGCCCGCGATCGGTTGCCGGCCGGTTCGATTCTGCACCTCGATGACTCCCGTTGGTTCGCGGCGGCGGCGAGTGCGGCCGCGGGTGTTCATCTGGCGCAGCCGGAGCGGGCCGTCGTCTGGCCGGCGCTGGCGGCCGGTTCTGCATTGACACTGGGTCAGCCGGCCGCCGTGGCCGGGGTGCCGGCGCCAATACTGAGGACCCCGGCGGCGGTGCTGGCCCACTGGCAGGCCCTGCGCGGCGACGAGCAGCACCGGCGGACGGCTGGCGATGCCGCGCGCCGGCGCTTCTGGGCGGAACGCCGGCAGGTGGATGCCAACCTCGAGGCGCTGATGGACCGGGTCTGGACGTGGTAGAGGCATGGCTCTGGCGGCAGTGGCGCCGGCGCGGCCCCTTCGCGGCCGCGATGTTTCCGCTGTCGCTGCTCTATGCCGGACTCGCGAGCTGGAATCGCAGCCGATTGGAGCCCGCGCAGCGGCGTCTGGTGCTGCCGCTGAAGGCGGTGATCGTGGTCGGTAATCTGACCGTGGGCGGCAGCGGCAAGACCCCGATGACCGCGTGGCTGGCCCTGCGGCTGCAGGCGGCCGGGTATCGTCCGGGAATCGTCAGCCGCGGGTATGGGCGTCGTCAGGCCCACGGCAGCTGCCTGGTCGAGCCCGGCGACGATCCGGATCGGGTCGGCGAC